>NZ_JBSFYC010000001.1:0-387848 GCF_053595675.1 Streptomyces sp. NPDC002446
CTCGTCCCCTCCCCCCTCCGCCGCCCAGCGCCCGCCCCCCCCCCCCCCCCACCCCCGCCACCCACCCCCGCCACCCACCCCCGCCACCCACCCCCGCCGTGCATGCGGATGGCCCCGGCTCTCTCGGGGGTGAGAGCCGGGGCCGAGGACCGGCCTGGCCTACCTCGCGGGAGGAGTGCCGTCGGCCGCCGCGTTGGTCATGTAGGCGGTGAAGAGCTGGAATCCCTTCATCTCGAATCGCCTGTCCCCGGTGAGCCCTGCATGCTGGAGACACCACCCCTGCGCTTCATCGGCAGACGAGGTATCGACGCAACGTTCCCCGCAGTCCAGACACTCACCGACGAACCGCAGCGCCGTCTCTGAATCAGCCGCCAGCGTCCACTCGGCGAACCGATATCGCGCCCTCATGCTGCCCCCTCCCGGTGGTCCGGAGCGTCGCCTGTCGCCTGTGCGGCATCGATGCACTCGGCGAGACCACGCAGCATCTCCGCCAGCTCCTCCTCGCTCAGCTCATCCATCCACGCCGTACGGGCCTTGACCTCCGCCCGCATGTGATCGAGCTGCCGATACAGCTCCCGATACCTGGCATGCCGGTTCCACGCTTCCTCAGCCCAGTCGCGCACCCGCGACCACACACCCGCTCTCACGACCGCACCGCCTTCGCGTGGGGGTGACGGCTGATCTCGACGCTGCAGTCGATCGCCTTCGACGCGTCCCCGACAGCCCGCGCCGCCGCACGCTGCCCGGCCAAGGCCATGCACACATCGCACCCGGCAACCGGCTCAGGCTCCGCTACCGGAACCGGGTCCATCAGGTGTACAGGGCGGCAATTGCGGGGCATCAGCCCACCACCTCCACACCATGGACCCAACGCGGCCCCGCGTCGTACCCATGCACCGCCAGCCACAACGCCCGCCGCCGCCCACGCTGCAACCGCCGCTCCTGCCGCTCCTCGGGAGTCAGGACGTACGGACGGATCAGGTGCACGTCCTCGCCACGCAACAGCCCCTGCTGCCGTACGGGAATGCGGGGAAGCGCGACCGCCGGTGTGCCCGCGCGCCCAACGGGGGGCAGTGCGCCGGCGGACCGGTGACGCCCTCGCGCGGGCAGTAATAGCCGCAACAGCAGTTCGAAGATCCACGCGCTATGTTTGCGCATGTCGTCAACCTCCTACCGGTTGATGGCCACGCCCCCGGATCGTCGCCACGGTCGCGGGGGTCTCTACGTGGCCGGATTCGCAATCACTGTGGCGCTTCACCCGCCGAGCGACAACGGAATCTGCGATGAATCACCCACTGCATGGAAACTGGCACATGCCCGAACTGACGCAATGACTGGTGTAGCGAACGGTTGCCGTGCCATGCTGCGCAAATCGCCGCGAGTAACAGGCAGTTGAGCCGGGAAGGCAGACAGATGGCGGCACCGCACAGGCCAACAGCACGACGTATCGCACTCGGGCATGAACTGCGCGAGCTGCGAAAGCGGGCAGGGCTCAGTCTCCAGGAGGCTGTGCAAGGGCTCTCGTTCAGCGACACGAAGCTGCAACGGGTCGAGACCGGACTCCAGGATCTGCGCAGCGCAGGTGACTTGCGCAAGCTTCTGGACCGCTACGACGTCACCGACGACGAGGAAATCGAAAGGCTGGTGGAGACCCAGCGGGAGGCGTCCAGTCGGGAGTGGTGGACACCTGCCGCCTCGGAACTGACTTCAGGGATGCCACGGTTTCTCGGGATCGAGGCAGCGGCACAGGAGATCCGGGCCTACCACCCGACCATCATCCTGGGACTGTTGCAGACCGAGGCTTACGCCCGCACGCGGCACGAGAGCGCCAAGCCCATCGACGAGACCACGACGGAATTCGTTGATCAGAGCGTACAGGTGAGGATGAGGCGAAAGGAGGCCCTGACCCGGGACGATGATCCACTGCGGCTGTGGGCTGTCCTCTGCGAATCGGCCCTGAGGCACATCGTCGGCGACGTCGACCTGATGCGCGAGCAGTACGACGAGGTCGCCAAGCTGGCCGCGCTGGACAACGTGACCGTGCAGGTGCTTCCCCAGGCTATGCGGGGCTACCTGTTCGAGCACAACTTCAGCATCTTGATCCTCGGCGACACCATGCCGACGACAATTCAGGTGGACACCGCGTTCGGCGCAACGTCCATCTCTGACAAGCGCCGAGAAGTCGGTCGTTTCTCACGGCAGTTCGAGGCGCTGTCAAGGTCGGCCCTGCCTCCCGAGGACACTCCGAAGTTCCTGCACCAACTATCCCGAGAGATCACAGCATGACCACCAACGCCCACACCCTGACGGCCAAAGACCTCATCGGCGCCGACTGGTTCAAGTCCTCCTACAGCGGCAACGGCAACAACTGTGTGGAGGTCGCCATCCTGACGGCCGAAGACCTCATCGGCGCGGACTGGTTCAAGTCTTCCTACAGTGGCAACGGCCAGAACTGCCTGGAAGTCGCCAACGACTTCCCGGGCGTCATCCCTGTCCGCGACAGCAAGGATCCGGACGGACCGGCGTTGATCTTCCCCGCAGGCGACTGGTCATCGTTCGTGTCAGCCGTCAAGCGGGGACAGTTCTCCGTCTGAACCGACCCGCAGCACCCCGGAATGGTCGGCCCCCGTCGCCCGGCGGGGGCCGTTGCTGTGTCGGCACGGCGCCGACCCCGTCAGCGCTCTGTCACGTTGAACTTCGCAATCGCCTGCGGAAGCTCCGCCAGCGACTCGATCCGGAACGTCGGCAGTTTGCGCGCCTCCGGGGTGTTCCATTGGATGGTGGCCCACGGCCCACGGCCCGCGGTGCACGAGAGCGGTGTGCATTCCGATGTCTGCGTGATCCTCACCCCGTCCGCGTACCGTTGGGCCAATGAGGACGCGGTGGGCGTGGTCGAGACCCTGACCGAGCTCACCGGACACCCGATCCGCCGGCGCTTCAGCATGGCCGCCAGCTCCAGACCGGACTGGTCAAGCTGGTCAGGCTCGATGGCCACCGTCCATGTACTCCTCGAAGGGAACCGACTCTGCTACCGCTATCCGCTGGTATTCGATGAACGGGGACACATCCCCTTCGAAGACCTCGCGATTGATCTGCCGGCCGTCCGCTCATAGTTCATGAGCACGACTTCTGCGCGATCGAACATCCAGAAGTCCTGAACCCCTTCAAGGGGGTTGGACCGATTGGTCACGTCGAGGATGCGGATGTCGTCTCCGACCTGAACATGCACCTCGTAAAACCTGTCTCGTAACTCTGGATCAGGTGCGGCGTTGAGCTGGTCGTGCAGGTTGTCACGGCTCAACGCCATGAGCTCATAGAGGTGTTCACTGGGCTCCGCCTGCGCCAGTTCCAGCGTCTGGTGCGGGCTGTCCACCGCAACGGTGGCCGGGCTCTGGACCCGGACCGGCCGGGCCGCCCATGGGCACTGCCCCTGGAGGACCGCGTCCTGCTCGTGGCGATGTACTGCCGCACGAACCTCACCATGCGCCAGCTCGCCCCGCTCTTCGGGATCTCCCCCGCGGCCGTCGGCCGGATCATCGGCCGGCACGGTCCCCTGCTGGCCCTGGCCCCGGGCAGGCGAAAGCCCGGACGGCACCACATCCTCATCGTGGACGGCACGCTGGTGCCCACGAGAGACCGGACGGTGTCGGCCTCGTCGAAGAACTACCGCTACTCGGCGAACCTCCAGGTCCTGATCAAAGCGGACACCCGGGTAGTACTGGCCGTCGGCCGGCCGCTGCCAGGCAACCGAAACGACTGCACCGCCTTCGCCGAGTCCGGCATCAAAGACGCCTGCGGCAACGCGACCGTCCTCGCCGACGGCGGCTACCAGGGCACTGGCGTCCTGATGCCCCACCGTCGCCAGGCCGGGCAGAACCGGCTGCCCGACTGGAAGGAACAGCACAACACCTCCCACCGGCGGGTACGCGCCCGCGTCGAGCACGCCTTCGCGCGCATGAAGAACTAGAAGATCCTGCGTGACTGCCGTCTGAAAGGTGACGGCGTCTGGTGGGCCACCAGTGGCGTCGCTCACATGCACAATCTCGCCCTCAGCCACTGATCACAGCGTCACGAGACAAGCTTTAGGGTTCTGCCTCGGCTGCTGACCCCTCTTCCGTTGGCGACGCGAGCGGTGGTTCACATGCCAGACGTTATTGCTGGGTTTGGGCCATAGCACCTGGTCGGCGCCCGAATGGGTTCCCGGTCAGGGTGGAGCAGGGTGAGGGAGGAGGGTTTCCGTGGGGTGCGTCAAGCGCCGGCTCTGGGACCAGCGCCCCCTGCGGGCTAGCCCCCCCGGGGGCGCTGGACATTCTGCGGCGCACTGCACCGCGATGCGAACTACCGGCGGGGCGGTCGCTTAGGTCTGCCGGGCTGGCTACTCGGCTGCTTCGGTGCGTCGAAGCTCGACTGCGGTCACCGTGGTTGCTGTACTCCGCTGCTGTACAGCACGTCACGTCGCCATCCGCCGCTGTTGCTATCAGCTACCGCTCGTTCCTTTAGAGGCTGCCGCCACCAAAAGTCTCGCCCATATAGCGGCCGCCGGTGAGGTTTCCGTCCTTGTCCTTTTGGCTTTCCGTCTGCTGGATCGACTTGATGATGCCTCCGATAGTGGCGTGTTCGTCGTCACGCCGGAGACTCCCCTCGGAGACCATGGAAGAGCTGAACTCCTTGCCCAGGGCCTTTTCCAACCTCTTGTAGTCGTCATCGCTCTTGACCATGTACTTGAGGTTCATCGGGTCAGAGTTGACGGCCTCTGGCCTGCATCCGAGCACCTCTGCGACTACCTTGTACACCCGTGTCCTGATGGTCGGGTCAGTCATTGTGTGGCCCTTTCTTGACTGCCGCCCCAAGATTGGGGAACGGTCACTCCCCTGCCTACCCAACACGGACCGTAGTCGCCAGCCGTGTTAGACCGAATGGCACCTTCTCAGGGTGGCTTCATGACCAGGCGGTTTTCAGTTGCAGATCAAAAGCCCTCCCTGCGGCGGCATTCACGCGTAGTGGGCGCGTCACTTCCCTTCAAAGGTTGGTCTCGTGACCAACGCTCGGTCAGGTCGTCCCAAGGCAGCGCACGACCACGGGTTACGAGACGCGCTTTAGTAACGGGTGAACTCGAACCTCAGGTAGTCAGAGAGCGGCTGCGTCACGATGTGCACCCGGCCGTTGCTCTTCCCCTCGGTGCGCTGACGAGAGACGCGTTCTGTGTACGGGGAAGCCGCGTACGGGGTCAGGGGCCGGCCCTCGCGGAAGGTCGCGAACTCTTGCGCCTCCTGCGGCATGAGGTACTGCGGCAGCACCTCAAGCCGCCATGCCTCTTGCTTGATGTCCGCGAACCGACGACGCCACTCGTCACCATCCAAGAGCACGTACAGCCTCCCTGAGCACTTCTTCCGGGATCTCCACCAGGGCCTCGCCGGACGGCGGCGTGAATTCCTCAGAAACGCTTCCCTGGACGACGAGCGAACCGCGTGCTGTCCGGTAGGCGTTCGGGCAATCTTCATCACCGCAGGTTCCGTTGCCGTTGTCGGTGAGCCGGGTAAGTTCCTCCCGCACCATGCTGAAACCCTCTTGCGTATGCCCCTGGTTGGGCCTGTCGGTCACGACCATACGAGGCGCCTGAAGCGGCGTCTATGCAGGAACGCGGCTATGCGCGTCCTCGCATAAACCCAGGTGAACAGCTGCCCAGTGCTGTGACCGGGAAGGTTCACCGAGTGGGGGCGTGGTGGTGGATGACGTCGCGGGGCGGCTGTGGGGGTGCTTCGAAATCATTGGACGCCCTTTGGGTCAGCCGGCGAGCATTCGTAGGTGGCAGATGAAGCCGATTACGGGGGGCCGTTCAGGCGGAGCCCGAAGTGCATACGTTTTGTCGAGCTGTCCGGCGGGGCGATGTCCGCTTTGCTCGATGGTGACCTGTCCGAAGCCGGCAGGATCGCCGGGGTTTCGCTGACCGAGTACTTCGTGACCGACAGAGCACGGTGGCTATGGCGGTTCCGGCTCGAGCAGATGGCCGCCGATCCCGGCCGGGCGCGGTGGATGGTGCGACAAGCTGTCGTCGGTGACAAGGGTCTCGTCGTCGGACATGCCGGGTTCCACGGACCGCCTGATGAGGTCGGCATGGTCGAGATCGGCTACTCCGTTGCTCCCGACTTCCGTCGCCAGGGATATGCCCGATCCGCGCTGATCGAGTTGCTCCGCCGGGCAGCGGCCGAAACCGCAGTCACGACTGTGCGGGCGACGATCAGCCCCAGCAACGTGGCCTCCCTGGCCACGATCTCGGGCTTCGGCTTTGTTGAGGTCGGAGAGCAGTGGGATGAGGAGGACGGTCGTGAACTCGTCTTCGAGGTTCCTGCCCGCCGGGTTCCACCCGCTTGATGCGAAGATCCACGGCATAACGCTCCAACCCCACGACCACCAACCCGGCGAACCTATGCGGTCACGGCGCTAGTCGGCCGTGCCATCAAGAAGCCGCTGCAGGTGCGCCCGCCCCGGGGCCAGGAGGGCGGGCAGGGCCGGGGCGTCGGGGTGCCAGCGCTTTTCGTACTCCCAGCAGAGCCAGCCGCCCGAGCCCTGGTCGTAGACGCCCTCCGGGGTGGGCACGGGGCCCGCCACGCCCCCGGGGCCCGGTACGAGCGTGGACAGGACGGCGGCCAGCGGCACGGCGCCGGCGCCCAGCGGAACCGGGGCGGTGTCGCACGCCGAGGCGACGTCCTTGACCTGGACGTAGCCCAGGTGCGGGGCGAGCGCGGCATGGGTGGCGACGGGCTCCTCACCGCCCAGCCAGCTGTGCAGCACATCCCACAGCGCGCCGACGTTCCGATGGCCCACGGGGCCCAGGATCCGGGCGGCGGCCGCGCCCGTACGGTGCGAGTCATGGGTCTCCAGCAGGACCCGGACGCCGCGGTCCGCCGCGAGCGGGGCCACCGCGGCGAGCCGACGGGCGGCATCCGCCTCGGCGTCGGCCGCCGGCCGGTCACCCCCTCCCGGGAACACCCGCACATAGGGCGCACCCAGATCGGCGGCGAGCAACACCAGCTCGCTCAGCTCATGGGCCAGCTCCTCCTCGCCCGCCGCGTCCCGCGCGGCGGCGACCCGGGCGTATCCGGCGACGGCCAGCACCTCGACACCGGCGTCGGCGAACTGGCCGCGCACCGCCGCCCGTTCCCGCATCCCGAGCAGCGGATGCACCGGCTCCTCCGGATGGGCGCGCAGCTCCACCCCCTGGTAGCCGGCCGCCATGGCCAGCCGCAGCACCTCGGCCACCGGCATGCCCGGCACCCCGAGAGTGGAGAACGCAAAACGCATCGCCGGCGCACCGCCGCCGCCCGCGCGGTCTGTACTGCCCATGCCGGACTCCTCCTTGCGCACACCGACGCCCCCGCACCACGCTAACGCGGGCCACCGACAACGCAGCGGGCGCCGCGGCTTCGCGGCTCCGCGTCAACGATGGGCTAGCCTCCGGCCACAGCGGGGGCCGCGCCACGACCACGGATCACGATTCCCACCCGAGAGGGGCGACCGTGACTCGCACGACCGTACGCATCGCCATGAACGGCGTGACCGGACGCATGGGCTACCGCCAGCATCTGGTCCGCTCCGTCCTCGCCCTGCGCGAACAGGGCGGCCTCGAACTGGCCGACGGGACGGTGATCTGGCCCGAGCCCGTCCTCGTGGGACGCTCCCCGCACCGGCTGCGGGCGCTGGCCGAACGCCACGGCCTGAAGGAGTGGAGCTGCGACCTCGACACCGTACTGGCCGACGAGACCATCGCCGTCTACTTCGACGCCCAGATCACCGCCGCCCGCCAGGACGCCGTGAAGAAGGCGATCGCCGCCGGCAAGCACCTGTACGTCGAGAAGCCCACCGCGAGCGGCCTCGCCGGCGCCCTGGAGCTGGCCCGGCTGGCCCGCGACGCCGGCGTCAAGAACGGCGTCGTCCAGGACAAGCTCTTCCTGCCCGGCCTGCGCAAGCTCCGCCGCCTCGTCGAGGGCGGATTCTTCGGCCGCGTCCTGTCCGTACGCGGCGAGTTCGGCTACTGGGTCTTCGAGGGCGACTGGCAGCAGGCGCAGCGCCCCTCGTGGAACTACCGCGCCGAGGACGGCGGCGGCATCGCGGCCGACATGTTCCCGCACTGGGAGTACGTCCTGCACGAGCTGTTCGGGCCGGTGCGCACCGTCCAGGCCCGGCTCGCCACACATCTCCCGCGCCGCTGGGACGAGTCGGGCACCCCGTACGACGCCACCGCCGACGACGCCGCCTACGGCATCTTCGAACTGGCCGGCGGCGTCGTCGCGCAGATCAACTCCTCCTGGGCGGTGCGGGTGCACCGCGACGAGCTGGTGGAGTTCCAGGTGGACGGCACCGAGGGCTCGGCTGTGGCCGGCCTGCGCCGCTGCCGCATCCAGCACCGCTCCGCCACCCCCCGGCCGGTCTGGGACCCGGACGTGCCGACGTCCGAGACCTTCCGCGACCAGTGGCAGGAGGTCCCCGACAACGCCGTCTTCGACAACGCCTTCAAGACCCAGTGGGAGCTGTTCCTGCGGCATGTCGTACGTGACGGTCCCTGGCGCTGGGATCTGGCCGCAGGCGCCCGGGGGGTCCAACTGGCCGAACTGGGGCTGCGGTCGTCGGCGGAGGGCCGCCGGCTGGACGTACCGGAGTTGAGCCTGTGAACCCGCCGGAGCCGTCGTCCGAGCCGCCCGTTGGAGGGGCCTACCCTTCGCCGCCCCCGTTGCGCTCCCGTACCGTCTACGCCGCCGCCCATGTCGTCGCCGACCCGCTCGCCGACACCACCCCGGACGGCCCCGCCGCCCTCGATTGGGACGCCACCCTCGCCTTCCGCCACCACCTGTGGTCGCACGGCCTGGGCGTGGCCGAGGCGATGGACACCGCCCAGCGCGGCATGGGCCTGGACTGGCCCGCCGCCGCCGAGCTCATCCGGCGCACCGGCGCCGAGGCACGGGCGGCCGGCGGCCGGCTCGCCTGCGGGGCCGGCACCGACCAACTGCCGCCCCACGGAGCCGGACTGGCCGACGTACGCGCCGCGTACGAGGAGCAGCTCGCCCTCGTCGAGGACGCCGGCGCCCGCCCGGTCCTCATGGCGTCCCGCCAGCTCGCCGCGGCCGCCACCGGACCCGACGACTACCTGGAGCTCTACGGCGGCCTGCTGCGCCAGAGCACCCGGCCGGTCATCCTGCACTGGCTCGGCCCGGTGTTCGACCCCGCGCTGACCGGCTACTGGGGCAGCGCGGACCTCGACGCCGCCACGGAGACGGTCCTCGGCATCATCGCCGAACAGCCCGCCAAGGTGGACGGCGTCAAGGTCTCCCTCCTGGACGCCGACCGGGAGGTACGGCTGCGCCGCCGCCTCCCGCCCACAGTGCGCTGCTACACAGGCGACGACTTCCACTACCCCGAGCTGATCGCCGGCGACGACCACGGCTTCAGCCACGCGCTGCTGGGCGTCTTCGACCCGCTCGCCCCCCTGGCCGCCGGCGCCGTACGCCACCTCGACGCGGGCGGCCCCGAAGGCACCGCCGCCTTCCGCGCCGCCCTGGAGCCCACCGTCGCCCTCGCCCGCCACCTCTTCCGGGCCCCCACCCGCCACTACAAGACCGGTGTCGTCCTGCTGGCCTGGCTGGCGGGCCACCAGTCGCACTTCACCATGGTCGGCGGCCTGCAGTCGGCCCGCTCCCTGCCGCATCTGCGCCGCGCCTACGAACTGGCCCTCGGGCTGGGCCTGTTCCCGGACCCGGAGCTGGCCGCCGCCCGGATGCGCACCCTCCTCGCGCTCCACGGCGCCGAGCACCCGGCACGGGAGGAAGCCCCATGACCGGCGGCACCACTCCCGGCGCCCTCCTCGACCGGCTGAGCCTCAACCAGCAGACCATCAGGCAGTGGTCGCTGCCCGACCTGGCCAACGGGTGCGCGCGGGCGGGAGTCGGGGGCGTGGGCCTGTGGCGCGCCCCCGTGCAGGAGTACGGGGTGGGCGCGGCCGCCCGGCTCGTACGGGACGCCGGACTGCGGGTCACCAGCCTGTGCCGGGGCGGGTTCTTCACCGCCGTGGACCCCCGCCGGCGGGCGGCGGCCCTGGACGACAACCGGGCGGCCCTGGACGAGGCGGCCGCCCTGGGGACCGACACGCTCGTGCTGGTCTCCGGCGGGCTCCCCGAAGGCAGCCGGGACCTGCCCGGCGCCCGGGAACGCATCGCGGACGCGCTGGCCGAACTGGCGCCGTACGCCGCCGAGCGCGCCGTACGGCTGGCGATCGAACCACTGCACCCCATGTACGCGGCGGACCGCTGCGTGGTCTCCACCCTCGCGCAGGCACTCGACCTCGCCGAACGGTTCCCCGCCGACCAGGTGGGCGTCGTCGTGGACACCTACCACCTGTGGTGGGACGACACGGTCGGCGCGCAGATCGACCGCGCACAGGGCGCCGGCCGGGGCACCGGAGCCGGCCGGGGCGCGCGGATCGCGGCCTTCCAGCTCGCCGACTGGGTCACCCCGCTGCCCGAGGGCGTCCTCGTGGGACGCGGGCAGCTCGGCGACGGTTCGGTGGACCTGCGGTGGTTTCGCGAACGGGTCGAGGCGGCCGGCTACCGGGGGCCGGTCGAGGTGGAGATCTTCAACCCGGCACTGTGGGCGCGGGACGGCGCCGACGTGCTGGCCGAGGTCGTGGCGCGCTTCAGGGCCCACGTCGCCGGATGAACGGAATTCGTACATCGGGTGACGGTGAAATAACTCTGCGGATGCGCGCAACCGTTGGCGTCCGGCGGGGGTCATAGCTGACGCTGGTCCCGACGTGGGGGAGGGATCCGGGGGGATCCGGGGCCGGCGTGGAGGGGGAATCGAGGGGCCCGGCCATCGGACGGGCCCCTCGATAGTGCCGGGGGCGTCCCGGCGCCGCCCGCGGTGTCAGACCCCGGCGGTACCGTCGGGTCATGGTCAACGCAGCCGTGGTGGAAGGGGTCCTGGAGCGGATCACCTACGCCAACGAGGAGAGCGGCTACACCGTCGCGCGGGTCGACACCGGCCGCGGCGCGGGAGATCTGCTGACCGTCGTCGGCGCGCTGCTCGGGGCGCAGGTGGGGGAGTCGCTGCGGATGGAGGGCCGCTGGGGCTCGCACCCGCAGTACGGCAAGCAGTTCACGGTCGAGAACTACACCACCGTCCTGCCCGCGACGATCCAGGGCATCCGCCGCTACCTCGGCTCCGGCCTGGTCAAGGGCATCGGCCCGGTCTTCGCCGACCGCATCACCCAGCACTTCGGCGTGGACACCCTCGACATCATCGAACACGAGCCGAAGCGCCTCATCGAGGTGCCCGGCCTCGGCCCCAAGCGCACCAAGAAGATCGCCGACGCCTGGGAGGAGCAGAAGGCCATCAAGGAGGTCATGGTCTTCCTCCAGGGCGTCGGGGTGTCCACCTCCATCGCGGTGCGGATCTACAAGAAGTACGGCGACGCCTCCATCTCCGTCGTCCGCAACCAGCCCTACCGCCTCGCCGCGGACGTGTGGGGCATCGGCTTCCTGACCGCCGACCGCATCGCCCAGTCCGTCGGCATCCCGCACGACAGCCCCGACCGGGTCAAGGCGGGCCTGCAGTACGCCCTGTCGCAGTCCACCGACCAGGGCCACTGCTTCCTGCCCGAGGAGCAACTGATCGCGGACGCGGTGAAGTTGCTCCAGGTGGACACCGGCCTGGTCATCGACTGCCTGGGCGAGCTGGCCGCGGACCCGGAGGGGGTGGTCCGCGAGAAGGTGCCGGGAGACCGGGACGGTGCGCCGGTCACCGCCGTCTATCTGGTGCCGTTCCACCGCGCCGAGATCTCGCTGGCCGGCCGGCTGACCCGGCTGCTGCGCACGGACGAGGACCGGATGCCGGCGTTCCGGGACGTGGCCTGGGACAAGGCGCTGGCCTGGCTGGCGCGGCGTACGGGAGCCGAGCTGGCGCCCGAGCAGCAGCAGGCGGTGCGGCTGGCGCTGACGGAGAAGGTCGCGGTGCTCACGGGCGGGCCGGGCTGCGGCAAGTCCTTCACGGTCCGCTCCGTGGTCGAGCTGGCCCGCGCCAAGAACGCCAAGGTGGTGCTGGCGGCGCCGACGGGCCGGGCCGCCAAGCGGCTCTCGGAGCTGACCGGCGCGGAGGCCTCCACGGTCCACCGCCTCCTGGAGCTCAAGCCGGGCGGGGACGCCGCCTACGACGCCGAGCGGCCGCTGGACGCCGATCTGGTGGTCGTCGACGAGGCCTCCATGCTGGATCTGCTGCTGGCCAACAAGCTCGTCAAGGCGGTGCCGCCGGGCGCCCATCTGCTGCTGGTGGGGGACGTCGACCAGCTGCCGTCGGTGGGCGCCGGAGAGGTGCTGCGGGATCTGCTGGCCGAGCCCGGCCCGGTGCCGGCCGTCCGGCTGACGAGGATCTTCCGGCAGGCCCAGCAGTCCGGAGTGGTCACCAACGCCCACCGGATCAACTCCGGCGTCCCCCCGCTGACGACCGGGCTGACCGACTTCTTCCTGTTCGTGGAGGAGGACAATGAGGAGGCCGGACGGCTGACGGTCGACGTCGCGGCCCGCCGGATCCCGGCGAAGTTCGGCCTCGACCCGCGCCGGGACGTCCAGGTGCTGACCCCGATGCACCGCGGCCCGGCCGGTGCGGGCGCCCTGAACGGCCTGCTCCAGCAGGCCGTCACCCCCGCCCGCCCCGATCTGCCCGAGCGCCGCTTCGGAGGCCGGGTCTTCCGCGTCGGCGACAAGGTCACCCAGATCAGAAACAACTACGAAAAGGGCCGCAACGGCGTCTTCAACGGGACGGTGGGCGTGGTCACGGCCCTGGACTCCGACGAGCAGCGGCTGACGGTGCTCACCGACGAGGACGAGGAGGTGCCCTACGACTTCGACGAACTGGACGAACTCGCTCACGCCTATGCCGTGACGATCCACCGCTCGCAGGGTAGTGAGTATCCAGCGGTGGTGATTCCGGTCACCACAAGTGCCTGGATGATGCTGCAGCGCAATCTGTTGTATACCGCCGTCACCCGGGCAAAGCGATTGGTGGTGCTGGTCGGCTCCCGGAAGGCCCTGGGGCAGGCCGTGCGCACGGTATCCGCCGGTCGGCGGTGTACTGCCCTGGCTCACCGGCTCGCCGGGGCGATGTGATGCCACTCCTCTTTCCCAATCGGGGCGAAGGGGAGCAGGATGGACACTCACGCGGCACTCAGTGCCGTAATGAGGCCCTATGGCCGACCCCGAGTGCACATCCAAGGTCCAAATGGGGGAAGGTATAGGCAGTCAGGGCACCTCGAAGAAGAGGCACAACGTCGGTGAGGGATGACGTGAGCGACAACTCTGTAGTACTGCGTTACGGGGACGGCGAATACAGCTACCCGGTCGTCGACAGCACCGTCGGCGACAAGGGCTTCGATATCTCGAAGCTGCGCGCCCAGACCGGTCTGGTGACCCTGGACTCCGGTTACGGCAACACCGCGGCGTATAAATCCGCGATCACCTATCTCGATGGTGAGCAGGGAATTCTTCGTTACCGCGGGTACCCGATCGAGCAGCTTGCAGAGCGCAGCACGTTCGTCGAGACCGCGTACCTCCTGATCAACGGTGAGCTGCCCACCGTTGACCAGCTGTCGGCCTTCAAGCAGGACATCACGTACCACACCCTGCTCCACGAGGACGTCAAGCGCTTCTACGACGGCTTCCCCCGGGACGCCCACCCGATGGCGATGCTGTCGTCGGTGGTCAGCGCGCTGTCGACGTTCTACCAGGACAGCCACAACCCGTTCGACGAGCAGCAGCGCCACATCTCCACGATCCGGCTGCTGGCCAAGCTCCCGACGATCGCGGCGTACGCCTACAAGAAGTCGGTCGGCCACCCGGTCGTCTACCCGAGCAACGACCTCGGGTACGTCGAGAACTTCCTGCGGATGACCTTCTCGGTGCCCGCCGCCCAGTACGACCTCGACCCGGTCGTGGTCGGCGCCCTGGACAAGCTGCTGATCCTGCACGCCGACCACGAGCAGAACTGCTCGACCTCCACGGTCCGCCTGGTCGGCTCCTCGCAGGCGAACCTCTTCGCCTCGATCTCGGCCGGCATCAACGCCCTGTGGGGCCCCCTGCACGGCGGCGCCAACCAGTCCGTGCTGGAGATGCTCGAGGGCATCCAGGCCACCGGCGGCGACGTCGACTCCTTCATCCGCAAGGTGAAGAACAAGGAAGACGGCGTGAAGCTCATGGGCTTCGGGCACCGCGTCTACAAGAACTTCGACCCCCGGGCGAAGATCATCAAGGCGGCGGCGCACGATGTCCTCTCCGCACTCGGCAAGTCCGACGAGCTGCTGGACATCGCCCTCAAGCTGGAGGAGCACGCGCTGTCCGACGACTACTTCGTCGAGCGCAAGCTCTACCCCAACGTGGACTTCTACACCGGCCTGATCTACCGGGCCATGGGCTTCCCCACCGAGATGTTCACCGTGCTCTTCGCGCTCGGCCGGCTGCCCGGCTGGATCGCCCAGTGGCACGAGATGATCAAGGAGCCCGGTTCCCGCATCGGCCGTCCGCGGCAGATCTACACCGGTGTCATCGAGCGCGACTTCGTGCCGGTCGAGCAGCGCTGAGGCTCGCTCGTCCCGAGCCCCTGAAAAGGCGAAAAGCGCCCCGCCTCCGGATCCCCCCACGGGTCCAGAGTGCGGGGCGCTTCCCATATCCCGGTTGGATTCCCCCCACGGGATCCGTCCGGGCGCTCCGGGTTGCACCGCGCTCTGCCGGGACGCGCACATCGGGAGGGCCGCTCAAAGCTCCCCGGGCACGTCGCCCCGGCCACGCGTAGCCGGGCACGATCCCCCAAGATCAGCACGGCTGTTGCAGTGCAAGCCCCGCCGGGGTGCCTGCACTGCACGGTTAGACTCGCGACCCCCCTCAATGGTTACGTTCCAAGAAGTGTGATCTGGGTCTCTTGCCATATGGGGGCGAATGCGGTCAAGGGCCACGATCTGGAGATCGGGGCCCGGGGGTATGGGTGTTGTGTCCCGAGGTGGTGGCGTTGTGCCGGTTGTAAAGACCGTGTGAATGTTCGAGTTCCCGCAGCCTCACTGAAAACGCCCCCGGAGAGACGGGACACCCTTCCGCGCGACCGTAAGTGCGAGCGCGAGTGCGAGCGCGGGCCGCGCCGCCGTCGCCGACGGCAACGCGGCCCGCGCCTCGACCGGGGGTGGCGGCAGGGTCAGGCCGCCTGCCCCACGAGCTCATAGCCGGCCTCGTCCACGGCCGCCCGCACCGCCTCGTCGTCCAGGGGGGCCTTGGAGACCACGGTCACCAGGCCGGTGGCCGCGACCGCCCGCACCGAGCTGACGCCGGCGATCTCGCCGATCTCGGACGACACCGCACCCTCGCAGTGGCCGCAGGTCATACCGGTGACCTTGTACGTGGTGGTCACCTCGCCGACCTGGACATCGGTGCCGCCGGAGTGGCAGGAGCCTGCCGGGGTGCAGCAGGAGCTGTTCTCGGTCATGGGGGATTCTCCTCGTGGTGCCGGTGTGTGGTGCTCGAACCGTGGTGCCGATGGTAAACACTTTATACCCCTGGGGGGTATCGATCCAGTGCCGCGCCGCGCCCATCGCGTTGCCGTCGGCCCCACCGCGCGTCAGCCTTGGGTAAACGGACCTCGGGGCGGATCCGAGGAGGCGCCCGGATGGACGTGCTCGCCCTCTACGGCCTACTGGTGCTCACCACGCTGCCGCCACTGGTCCCCAACTCCGCCCTGCTCGTCTCCGCCGGCGTGCTCGCCTCCAGAGGAGAACTGTTCCTCCCCCAGGTCCTGCTGGTCGTGGCCGGCAGCGCCCTGCTGGGAGACCTGCTGATGTACCTCGCCGCGCGGCGCTTCGGCGGACCCGTACGGGACTGGATGCGCCGCAACCCCCGCCGCCGGGTGCTGCTGGAGTGGACCTCACAGCAGATCCAGCGCTACGGCGTGCCGTTCGTCATCGCCGTCCGGTTCCTGCCCAGCGGACGGATCGCCGGGGCGCTGGCCTCCGGGGTGCTGCGCTACCCGCTGCGCAAATACCTGCTCGGCGCCGGCATCGCCGAGGCCACCTGGGCGACCTACTCGGTCGGCCTCGGCTACCTCGGCAGCGCGGCCGCCCACAACCGCCTCTACGCCGCCGGAATCGGCCTGGGCGTCTCCTGCGCGGTCGCCGCGGTCGGCACCGCGATCCAGTGGGCGGCCCGCCGCCGGGCACTGCGGCAACGGCCCCAGGGCGGCGACGAGCGGGACGAGGGGCGCGACGACCGGACCTCGTCCACCGCGGCCGCCTGAGCGCTCACCCGTCCGGCCGTACCCGGCCGGCCGCGTCCCGGACGTCCGCGTCCCGGACGTCCGCGACGGCGACCGGTGCGCCGGTCCGCCGCGAGCGCTCGCACGCCTCGGCGACATACAGCGCCTCCAGGGCCTCCGCGGGCGAACACGGGCTCGGCGCACGGCCCGCGG
The DNA here is from genome assembly GCF_053595675.1 of Streptomyces sp. NPDC002446. NCBI lineage: Bacteria > Bacillati > Actinomycetota > Actinomycetes > Kitasatosporales > Streptomycetaceae > Streptomyces > Streptomyces sp. NPDC002446. The sequence continues at coordinate 16,486 of NZ_JBSFYC010000001.1, forward strand.
CGACCTCGACGAAGACGCCCAGCTCGGTGACGTACGCATCGTGGAAGCGCTCCATGAACGTGGCGTACGGGTCGGCCGCCCGCCGCCACGACAGCTCCGGCTCCGCGGACGGCAGCGGCGCGCGGTCGTCCAGTCCCACGAAGCGGGCGCCCTCGGAGCCGCAGACCTCCAGCCGGACGTCGTGGCCCGCACCGTTGTAGCGGGTCGCGGTCACCGTCGCCAGCGTGTCGTCGTCGAAGCGCAGCAGCGCCGCACAGGTGTCGACATCGTCGCCCTCGGTGAAGAAGGACGCGCCCCGGTTGGCGCCCTGGGCGTAGACCGAGACCACCTCGCGGCCGGTGAGCCAGCGCAGGATGTCGAAGTCATGGATGGAGCAGTCCCGGAAGAGACCCCCGGAGGTGGGGATATAGCCGGCCGGCGGCGGGGTCCGGTCGCTGGTGCAGGCGCGCAGCGTGTGCAGCCAGCCCAGCTCGCCGGAGCGCAGCGCCTCCCGCGCGGCGCGGTAGCCCGCGTCGAAGCGGCGCTGGAAGCCGATCTGTACGGGGACGGTGCCGGCCCGCGCCCGCTCCACCACGCCGACGGTGCCCGGGACGTCCAGCGCCACCGGCTTCTCGCAGAAGACCGGCACACCGGCGTCCAGGGCCTGGTGGATCAGCGCGGCGTGCGCGCTGGTCGCCGCGGTGATCACCACGCCGTCCAGGTCCTCCGCGTACATCTCCGTGATGCCCGCGGCAGCCCGTACGCCCAGGGTCTTTGCCAGCGAGGCGGCCCGTGCGGGGTCGGCGTCCGCGACCACGAGGCCGGTGACGCCCGGGACGCTCTGGAGGGTCGCGGCGTGGAACGCGCCGATACGCCCGGTGCCGATGAGGCCGATCTTCATGCTCGGTCCTTCCAGGGAGGGGGAGGGGAGGCGGAGGAGTGTGGGAGTGGGGGAGGGGATGCGGGAGAGGGGGTGCGGGAGAGGGCTTACGGGAGGGGGGGCGGGCTGCGGGCACGGGCGCATGGGAGCGCCGAATTGGAACGGTCCAAAGCCGCCGTACCGGGCACCCTGCACGCCCCGATGTCCGCAAGTCAACCCCCATGCCCCCATGCAGAAGGGCAAGGACGCCCGCATTGACGCCCGCCCGCGCCGATGGAAGGATCCCCCGACATGGAACGGTCCAACGAGCCCGCCGACGGCCGGCGACCCCCGACGATCCGAGGCGTCGCCGAGCGCGCCGGCGTCTCCAAGTCGCTGGTCTCGCTCGTCCTGCAGGGCTCCCCGCGGGTCAGCGACGCCAAGCGGCAGGCCGTCCTGGACGCCATCGACGAGCTGGGCTACCGGCCCAACGCCGCCGCCCGCAGCCTGGTCGCACGCCGCACGCACACCGTCGGCGTGCTGCTCAACGACATGCGCAACCCCTGGTTCGTCGACGTCCTCGACGGCCTGAACTCGCTGCTGCAGGCGCACGGCCTGCGGATGCTGATGGCCGACGGCCGGCTCGACCGCCGGGCCGGCCGGGACTTCGCCCGCACCTTCCAGGAGCTACGCGTCGACGGCCTCGCCGTCGTCGGCACGCTCCCGGACACCGACGGGCTCGCCGAGGCCGCCGAGCGGCTGCCCACCGTCATCGCGGGCAACCACGAACCGCGGCTGCCCCGCGTCGACATCATCGCCAACGACGACGAACGCGGCGCCCGGCTCGCCACCGAGCACCTCCTCTCCCTCGGCCACCGGCGCATCGCCCACATCGCAGGGCAGGGGCTCGTCGGCGAACTGCGCCGGCGCGGCTTCGAGGCCGCCGTACGCGCCCACGGCCGGACCGCCGAGGCCGTCGTGGAGCACGGCGACGGGACCGAGGAGGGCGGCTACCGGGCCGCGATACGGCTGCTCAACCCCTCGCGCGGGGCCGAACGTCCCACCGCCGTCTTCGCGTTCAACGACATCTCCGGCATCGGCGCGCTCTCCGCCGCCCAGGAACTGGGGCTGTCCGTGCCCGCCGACCTCTCCCTCGTCGGCTACGACAACACCTACCTCGCCCGCATCCGCCACCTCTGGCTGAACTCGGTGAACAACGCCAGCCACGAGGTCGGCCGCCGGGCGGCGCGCTGCCTCCTGGACCGCATGGAGCGCCCGGACACGCCCGCAGGACATCAACTCGTCGCCCCGGAACTGGAGATCAGAGGATCGACGGCGCCGCCCCGCCCCGTCTGACCGGCCCTCCCGCGGCGCGGCCTCAAGAAGGCGAGGCTGCCCGCTCGCCCCGCAGCTCGCGGTCCACCGCCCGCAGCAGCGTCAGCAGCATCCCGTTCAACGGCGTCGCGATGCCGTTCCGTTCGCCCGCCCGGACCACTGCGCCCGTGATGAACTCATGCTCCAGCGGACGGCCGGCCAGCCGGTCGTAGAGCATCGACGAGCCGCCCTCCGGCGGCGCCGTGGCGTACAGCTCCAGGGTCCTGGCGATGTCCTCGTCGCCGATGTCCGCGCCCTCCGCACGGGCGACCGCGGCCGCCTCGGACAGCAGATCACGGGTGAGTGCGGCCATCTCCGGATCGACGAAGACGCCCATCCGCTGCTGCAGGAGGGCGGTGATCGGGTTGGCCGCGAGATTGGTGAACAGCTTGCGCCAGGCGGCCGTGGTGAAGTCCCGCACCGGATGCACCCGCAGCCCCGTACCGTCCAGCACGGCGGCGAACCGGTCCGCCAACGGGCCCTCGGGAACGTGCAGTTCACTGGCCACATGGTGCAGGATCCGGCCGGGCGCGGTGCGCTCCGCCGAGATGTAGACGACGGTGGGGAGGATCTCGGTGCCCCGGGGAACGAACGGGGCGACGCGCTCCTCCTGGTCGATCCCGTTCTGGAGCACCGCGACCGCGGTGCCCGGGCCGCACAGCCGCCGCAGCCAGCCCTCGGCGCCCGCGGTGTCCTGCGCCTTGGTGGTCAGCAGCACCCAGTCGACCGGCGTCACCCGCGCCGGGTCCGTGACGACCCGTACCGCCGCGGTCCGGGCCTCGCCGCCGCTCTCGACGGTGAGAACCTCCAGCGGGCTGCGTACGCACAAGGTCACATCGAGGCCGGCCCACCGGGTCAGGGCGGCGGTGTAGCCACCGATCGCGCCGGCACCGATCACCGCGATCCGGGCGGGCGCCGCGGCCCGGGATGTCTGGGGCATACCACGATCGTAGAGCCACGCGCCCCGCCCGGACGGGCACCCGGCGCGGCGCGGCCCGGGCCCCGGCGGCCTGCCCGCGCCGGGGTCCGGAAGCCCGCCCGGGCGGCTTCAGCGCCGGCCGCCCTGGCCGGGCCGCTGAGCCACCCATGCTCTGACCGTGTCGGCGAACCAGTACGGTCTTCCGCCCTCCACCAGATCCGGGTCCGGCAACAGCCCGTGCTTGCGGTACGAGCGCACGGTGTCCGGCTGCACCCGGATGTGCGCGGCGATCTCCTTGTACGACCAGAGCCTGCGGTCGGTCATCCCTGCACCTCCTGAGCGCCGTACGCAGGGTCGGCCCAAAGGCGCCGGTGGGGCCCGCGTACGGCCTGGCGATCACTCACCCTGTGCGCGGACAACGACACCGAGTGACCGTCAGGGAGGGGCTGTTGACCGACTGTGACGGAATGTCCGCGAGGTGGTGACGGCTGTGACGCGCGCGGGACGGACTCCTGAACGTCAGCAGCCCTGCCCGCCGACAACCCGTCAGCTCGACTTCTCCGCCGCCCCCGCCGCCCCTGCTGCCCCCGCCGCCTTCCGCAGCTCATGCTCCAGATCCTCCAGCGCCAGCCCCTTCGTCTCCGGCGCGTACCGCTGGCAGAAGACCAGGGACAGTACGCACATCCCGCCGAAGAACCAGAACGTGACGCTGGCACCGGCCGCATCGAGCAGCACCGGGAAGACCAGCGCGACCGCGAAGTTGACCACCCACATCACGAACACCGCGGCCCCCATCGCCAGCCCGCGGACCCCGAGCGGGAACATCTCGGCGAGCAGCAGCCACACACCCGTGTTCAACGTGGCCTGCATGAAGGCCATGTAGAGCACCATCAGACCGAGGACGAGGGCGCTGACCGCGGTGGAGTGCGGAAGGCGGAAGGACGCCCCGAGCAGGGCGAGCGAGACGGTCATCCCGGCCAGACCGGTGATCAGCAGGGGCCGCCGCCCGACCCGGTCGATCAGCGACATCCCGATCGCGGTGGCGATCACGGAGACGGCACCGACGGCGATGGTGGCGGTGATCGAGGCCCCGGTGCCCAGCCCCGTCGACGCCAGGATCTTGGGAGCGAAGTACACCACGGCATTGACCCCGGTGATCTGCTGAACGGCCGCCAGCCCGATGCCCACCAGCAGCAGGCGCCGCACCCAGGGCGTACGCAGCTGCTGCCAGGCACCGCGCCGGGCGCCCGCCGCCAGGCTGCGGGCCCGGTCGATACGGGCCAGCTCGGCGGGGACGTCCTCGGCAGGCAGCGTACGGCGCAGCACCCGTGCCGCGTCGTCCGGCCGGCCCTTGCTGATGTACCAGCGCGGGGTGTCGGGCAGGAAGAACAGGCCGGCGAAGAGCGCCACCGCCGGCAGCGCGGCCAGGCCCAGCATCCAGCGCCAGGCCTCCCACTGCGCCAGGACGGCGTTGATCAGGTAGGCGAGCAGCTGACCGCTGACGATCATCAGCGAATTGAACGAGACCAGCCGGCCGCGGACGTGCGGGGGCGCGATCTCCGAGAGGTAGAGCGGGGTGATGACGGAGGCGCTGCCGACGGCGAGGCCGAGCACGAAACGCGCCGCCGTCATCACGAGGACGGTGGGCGACAGCGCCACCGCCAGCGCGCCGCCGACGAACACCGCGCCCGCCCACAGCAGGGAGTTGCGCCGGCCCAGCGCATCGGACATCCGGCCGCCGATCAGCGAACCGAAGGCCGCGCCGATCAGCAGCGCGCTGGTGATGACGCCCTCGCCCAGCGACGTGAGGCCGAAGTGGACCTCCATGAAAGGGAGCGCGCCGGAGATCACTCCGGTGTCGTAGCCGAAGAGGGCGCCACCGAGGGCGGCGATGGCGGCGATGCCGACGATGAAACGCCTGGCGCGGCGGGACGGCCCCGGGTCGCGCGGACCGGCGGTCGCCGCCCGGCTGGTCAAGGCGGCCATCGTCAGCTCCGGCCGCGGTCGGGGCGTATGGGACGGAGCGCGACGGCGCCCGGCGCGAGCAGCATGGTTACGGAACCTTTCGGGGGATCAGGGGATCAGGAGATCAGAGGCACATGCGGAGACGGCGGATCAGAAGCGCATGCCGGGACGGCGAACGGCGGCGGCTCGGCGGCTCGGCGAGCCTCGCTACCGGGACGGCGAACGGCGTCCCGGCGGCTCGGTGAGCGGCGCCACCGGTACAGCGAACGGCGGCGCGGCGGCTCGCGCTCGCTGAGCGGCGCTACCGGTACAGCGCCGGACGCTCGATCAGCTCGACCGGTACCCGCTCGCCGCTGGCCTGGGCGAGCACACCCGCCTCGCACACCGCCGCCGCCGCATAGCCGTCCCAGCAGCTGGGCCCCTCGACCTCGCCGCGCCGCGTGGCGTTCACCCAGTGCTGCACCTGCCGGTCGTAGGCCTGCTCGAAGCGCTCCACGAAGCCGGGGGTGATGGTGCCGCCCCAGTGGCCCGCGGTGTTGGTGAACACCCCGTGGTCGTCACCGATCCTGGCGGTGCCGCCCTCGCAGACCGCCTCGCAGCTGACCTGGTAGCCGAAGCCGCAGTTGACGAAGAGTTCGGTGTCCACGACCTGGCCGCCCGCGGTCTCGAAGAGGATCAGCTGCGGGTCGCTCAGGCCCTCGGGCGCGTTCCCGGTGGGCGCCGGACGCAGCACCCGCACCGCCGTGATCTCCTCCTCCAGCAGCCAGCGGGTCACATCGATCTCATGCACCACCGAGTCGTTGATCATCATCGCGTTGGTGAAGCCGGGCGGGGTGTCGGCGTTGCGGTGCTTGTTGTGCAGCATCAGCGGGCGCCCGTAAGTCCCCTGGTCCAGAAGGGACTTGAGGGTGCGGTAGTCGGCGTCGTAGCGACGCATGAAGCCCACCTGCACACGGCGGTGGCCCAGCGCCCGCTCGGCTTCCAGGACGCGCAGCGCGGAGGCGGCGTCCGGCGTCAGCGGCTTCTCGCACAGGACGGGCAGATCGCGCGCGAAGGCCTCCATCAGGGCCGCCTCGTGCGCGGGGCCCGGTGAGGCGATCAGTACGGCGTCGACCGCGGGGTCGTCCATGGCGGCGGCCGGATCGGTGTAGGGGGTACAGCCCTCGATACCGCCGGCGAGGTGCTTGACCCGCGCCGCGTCGATGTCGACCACCGCCGCCACCCGGGCGCCGCTGATCACCTCGTTGATCCGGCGTACGTGGTCGGCGCCCATCCGGCCGGTGCCGATGACCGCCACACCGAGCGTTCCGTACGAAGTCATGTCGTCCTCAGGTCCTTACGTCGACAGAGTGCTACAGGACAGACTGCTACAGCGTGTGATATACCCTGGGAACTGATTACTCTCCGTAATCGTTGCCGGGGATATGAGGAGGCGTCGCGAGGCGAAGGGCCGGCTCAGGCCCCGCAGGAGCGCAGGAAGCGCCGCGTGCGCTCGGCGATGGGGAAGGGGCGGTCGGGCGGGCAGGGGTACATGTCCTGCTCGACGATGGCGAAGAGGTCGACGTCCAGCTCCTGCGCGGCCGCCAGGACGGGCGGCAGCGCGGGCACCCCGAGCGGCGGTTCGCACATCACGCCCTGCTTGACCGCCGGGCCGAACGGCGTGCCCTTGGCGACGACGTCGCTGAGGATGTCCGGGTCCACCTGCTTGAGGTGGAGGTAGCCGATCCGCTCGCCGTAGGTGCGGATCAGCTTGACGCTGTCCCCGCCGCAGTAGGCGTAATGGCCGGTGTCCAGGCAGAGGTTGACCAGATCGGAGTCGGTCACGTGCAGGAACCGCTCGACGTGCTCCTCGGTGTCGATGTGGGTGTCAGCGTGCGGGTGTACGACGATGTCCAGCCCGAACTCGTCCCGTACGCGCTTGCCCAGCCGCTCCATGCCGGTCGTCAGGTGCTTCCACTGCTCGACGGTGAGCTCGCGCGGTTCGAGCTCCTCGGCGGTCTTGTCGTCCCGCCAGAAGGAGGGGATGACGACCAGGTGCTTGGCGCCCATGGCCTGGGTGAGGGTGGCGACCTCGGAGACGTGCGTCCAGGTCTTGTCCCAGACGGACGGGCCGTGGTGCATCGAGGTGAAGATCGTGCCGGCCGAGACCTTCAGGCTGCGGCGGGCGATCTCCTCGTGCAGGACGGCCGGGTCGGTGGGGAGGTAGCCGTACGGGCCGAGTTCGATCCACTCGTAGCCGGCCTCGGCGACCTCGTCCAGGAAGCGCTGCCAGGGGACCTGCTGGTCGTCGTCGGGGAACCACACTCCCCAGGAGTCGGGTGCGGAACCGACGCGGATGCGGTCCAGAACGCGGGGGGCGGCATGGGGAACGGACATGCTGCGGCTCTCCTCTCGCCGGTCGGCGGTGACCGGGAGGCGCTGGGCGGGGTTGTGGGGCACAGCCTCTCTGGCGTCCCGGGGAGTGTCAAGACTTCGTCCTGACATAAGGACTTAAGGACTTAAGGGCTGAAGGGCTTTGTGACCGCGGGAGTGCGCCGGGGGCGTGTCGGAAGTGCCCCGGGGGTGTGTCGGGAGTGTGCCGGGGCGTGTGGGGTGCGGTTCCGCGAGCCGGGCGTTCCGGCGGTCGATAGTGCGCCGGGGTGTGTGAGGTGCGGTTCCGGGACCCGGGCGTCCCGGTGGTCGATTGGTCCGGTCTGTGGTGGTCCATGTGCCGTGTGCCGTGTGCTGTTCCGTACGGCATCCGGCCCCCGGGCGGGTATGAGTCGACTTCTTGACGTCAGAATGTAAGGACAAATTGTTGACAGGGTCTGATGCTCACCGTTAGACCTTTGCTCAGGGCCGCACCGCAGAACCCGCCGAACCGCCGAACCCGCCCATCCCGCCGCGCCGGCCGACCCGAAGGGGCGCATATGACCGAGCCGTACGACCTGATCACCATGGGTCGCATCGGAGTTGACATCTATCCGCTGCAGATGGGTGTGCCGCTGGCGCAGGTGGAGACGTTCGGGAAGTTCCTCGGGGGCTCGGCCACGAACGTCGCGGTGGCCGCGGCCCGGCTCGGCCGCCGCAGTGCGGTCATCAGCCGCACCGGACGTGATCCGTTCGGGGACTACGTCCATCAGGCGCTGCGTGACTTCGGCGTGGACGACCGCTGGGTGACGCCGGTGGACGCCTATCCGACGCCGGTCACGTTCTGCGAGATCTTCCCGCCGGACGACTTCCCGCTCTACTTCTACCGCCGCCCCAAAGCCCCCGACCTGGTCATTCACCCCGAGGAACTGGACCTGGACGCCATCGCGGCCGCCCGGATCTTCTGGGTCACCGGTACGGGGCTGTGCGAGGAGCCCAGCCGCGGCGCCACGCTCGCCGCGCTCCGGGCCCGCGCCAAGGCGGGCACGACCGTCTTCGACCTGGACTGGCGGCCGATGTTCTGGGGCGGTGAGGGCGGCGCCTCCGGGGACGGCGGGGCGAGCGGACCCGCGGCGATGGCCGCCGCCCGCCCGTATTACGAAGCCGCCCTGCGGCACGCCACCGTGGCGGTCGGCAATGTGGACGAGGCCGAGGTCGCCACCGGGCTGCGCGAGCCGGAGAAGTGCGCCCGGGCGCTGCTGGAGATGGGTGTCGAGCTCGCCGTCATCAAGCAGGGGCCCAAGGGCGTGCTCGCCGTGCACCGCGACGGCCGCACCGCCGAGGTCCCGCCCACCCCCGTCGAGGTCGTCAACGGGCTCGGCGCCGGGGACTCGTTCGGCGGGTCGCTGTGTCACGGGCTGCTCTCCGGCTGGGAGCTGGAGCCGATGATGCGGTACGCCAACGCCGCGGGCGCCATCGTCGCCTCCCGTCTGGCCTGCTCCTCCGCGATGCCCACGGCCGATGAGGTCGAGGCGTTCCTCGCGGGGCGGTAGCCCCACGGCGTTGCCGGCCGCCGGACGGCCCGGGCCGGCGGCGCGCCGCACCCCCCGCCCCACCTGTGCACTCAAGAAGGTGAGTTGAGCCTTGACCCCTCGGATCAGTGACCTGGCGACGCTGCGGGCCCGGAACCCCGGAGCCGTTGCGGAGGCCGCCGCCCGCCGCACCCGCCGTCCGCTCATCGGCGACAGCGGCCGGCTGATGATCGTCGCCGCCGATCACCCGGCACGCGGCGCGCTCGCCGTCGGTGACCGGCAGCTGGCCATGGCCAACCGCCTCGACCTGCTCGAACGCCTGGTCCTGGCGCTGTCGCGGCCCGGTGTGGACGGGGTGCTCGCCACCGCGGACATCCTGGAGGACCTGCTGCTGCTCGGCGCGCTCGACGGCAAGGTGGTGATGGGTTCGATGAACCGGGGCGGCATCGCGGGCGCCTCGTTCGAGATGGACGACCGGTTCACCGGGCACCGGCCGCAGGACCTGGCCCGGCTGCGCTTCGACGCGGGCAAGCTGCTGCTGCGGATCGACTACGACGACCCGGGCTCGCTGACCACGCTGGAGGCCACCGCCCGTGCGATCGACGCGATGGCCGCGCTGCAACTGCCCGTATTCGTCGAGCCGTTCCTCTCCTCCCGAAGAGACGGCAAGGTCCGCAACGACCTGAGCCCCGAGGCCGTGACCCGCTCCGTCGCCATCGCCTCCGGCCTCGGCGGCACCTCCGCGTACACCTGGCTCAAGCTGCCGGTCACCGAGGACGCCGACGCGATGGCGCGGGTGTGCGAGACCACCACCCTGCCGACCGTGCTGCTCGGCGGCGACATCGGCACCACCGTCCAGGACCAGGAGGCCGCCTACGAGAAGTGGCGCAAGGCGCTGCGGCTGCCGACCGTGCAGGGCCTGGTCGTCGGGCGCTCGCTGCTCTACCCGGCCGACGGGGACGTCGCGGCGGCCGTGGACACCGCCGTGGGCCTGCTGTGAGCCGAGGGCGCACTGTGAACGCCGCGCTTTCCGCAGGAAACTGGAACATACGAGCCGCAGGAAACTGGAATATATCGAGCCGCAGGAAACCGGCGACGTACGAGCCGCAGGGAACTGGCGACATACGAGCCGCAGGAATCCGGAAGACACACGAGCCGCAGGAAACCGGAAAACGCACGAGACACACGAGCCGCACGACACTGGACATACGAGCCGCAGGGGACTGGACATATGAGCCGTATGAGCACTGAATTCCATCTGAAGGCCGGTGCGGCGGACGACGGCCCGTACGCCCTGGACATCGATCCGAAACGGGCCGGCTGGGGCTACTCGTCGCTGCGCGTCCTGGACCTGCCGCCCGGTGGCCACCACTCCTTCGCCACCGGCGACAGCGAATGGATCGTGCTGCCGCTGTCCGGTGGCTGCACGGTGCTGACCGACGGCGGCGAGGTCTTCGAACTCACCGGCCGGGAGAGGGTGTTCAGCGGCGTCACCGACTTCGCCTATGTGCCCAGGGACGCGCACGTGCAGATCGCCAGCGGGGCGGGCGGCCGCTTCGCGCTGACCGGGGCGCGCTGCGAGCGCCGGCTGCCGGCCCGTTACGGCGCCGCCTCGGACGTCCCCGTGGAGCTGCGCGGCCGCGGCAACTGCTCGCGCCAGGTCAACAACTTCGGGGCGGCGGGCACCTTCGAGTGCGACCGGCTCATCGCGGTGGAGGTGCTCACGCCGGGCGGCAACTGGTCGTCCTACCCGCCGCACAAGCACGACGAGTGCCGGCCGGGCGAGGAGAGCGAACTGGAGGAGATCTACTACTTCGAGATCGCGGCGGCGCACGGTACGGACGGGGTGGGGTACCAGCGGGTCAGCCCGTCGGGGCACGGCCGTGGTACGGACGTGCTCGCCGAGGTGCGCAGCGGTGACGCCGTGCTGATCCCCGACGGCTGGCACGGCCCGTCCATCGCCGCCCCGGGCCACACCATGTACTACCTCAACGTCATGGCCGGGCCCGGCGAGACGCGCGAGTGGCTGATCTGCGACCACCCCGACCACGGCTGGATCCGCGGCACCTGGCCCGACCAGCCCGTCGATGCCCGCCTCCCCCTCTACGAAGCGCCCGCAGGAGACGCCCGATGAACGCCCCGACGACGCGCCGGCTGACGGTCGCGCAGGCCCTGGTCGAGTTCCTCGCCCACCAGTACACCGAGCGGGACGGCCGCCGGCACCGGCTGATCAGCGCCTGCTGGGGCATCTTCGGCCACGGCAACGTCGCCGGGATCGGGCAGGCGCTGCTGGAGTCCGGCGCCGCGTCCGACCGGGGGGCCGCCCCCGGAACCCCGGTGCTGCCGTATCTGCAGGGGCGCAACGAGCAGGCCATGGTGCATGCCGCGGTCGGCTACGCCCGGCAGTGCGACCGGCTCTCCGCGCAGGCCGTGACGACCTCGATCGGCCCCGGCGCCACCAACCTCGTCACCGGCGCGGCGCTCGCCACCGTCAACCGTCTGCCCGTGCTGCTGCTGCCCGGTGACGTCTTCGCGACCCGGACCGCGGACCCCGTCCTGCAGCAGCTGGAGGTCCCGTACGCGGGTGATGTGTCGGTCAACGACGCGCTGCGGCCGGTGTCGCGCTACTTCGACCGGGTCACCCGTCCCGAGGCGCTGATCCCGGCCGCGCTGCAGGCCATGCGGGTGCTCGCCGATCCCGTCGAGACCGGCGCGGTCACCCTCGCGCTGCCGCAGGACGTGCAGGCCGAGGCGTACGACTGGCCGGTGGAGTTCTTCGCCGACCGCGTCTGGCGGGTCGCCCGGCCCGCGCCGGACGTCGGTGCCCTGGCCGAGGCCGTACGTGCGGTGCGCGGGGCGCGGCGGCCGCTGCTGATCGCGGGCGGCGGGGTGCACCACTCCGAGGCGGAGGAGGCGCTGCGGGCCTTCGCCGACACCACCGGCATCCCCGTCGCCTCCACCCAGGCGGGCAAGGGCGCGCTGCGCCATGACCATCCGGCGGACGTGGGCGGCATCGGGCACACCGGCACCGCCACCGCCGACGCGCTGGCGCGCGAGGCGGACCTGGTCATCGGCGTCGGTACCCGCTACACCGACTTCACCACCGCGTCCACGACGCTGTTCGCCGCGCCGGACGTCCGCTTCCTCAACCTCAACATCGCCTCCTTCGACTCCCACAAGCTCGGTGCGCTGTCCCTGGTGGCCGATGCCCGCGTCGGCCTTGAGGCGCTCACCCTGGCGCTGTCGGGTCATCGTGTGGCGGAGGGGTACGAGGCCGCCTACGGGGCGGCGAAGGCGGACTGGGAGCGCCGGGTGGACGCCGCGTACGGGGCCGAGGACGATTCCGTACGCCCCTCCCAGACGCAGGTCCTCGGGGCGCTGGACGGTGTGGTCGACGACACTGACGTGATCATCAATGCGGCCGGTTCGCTCCCCGGTGACCTGCACAAACTCTGGCGCGCCCGGTCCCGGCGGCAGTACCACCTGGAGTACGGCTACTCCTGCATGGGCTATGAGATCCCCGCCGCGATCGGGGTCCGGCTCGCCGCCGGCGACCGGCCGGTGTGGGCGCTGGTCGGCGACGGTACGTATCTGATGAACCCCACCGAGATCGTCACCGCGGTCCAGGAGGGCATCAACATCAACATCGTCCTGGTCCAGAACCACGGCTATGCGTCCATCGGCGGTCTGTCCGAGCAGATCGGCGGCGAGCGCTTCGGCACGGCGTACCGTTTCCGGGAGAAGGACGGTACGTATACGGGCGCGCCGCTGCCCGTCGATCTGGCCGCCAACGCCGCTTCGCTGGGCATGCGGGTGCTGCGCGCGGGCACCGTCGCCGAGCTGCGTGCCGCGCTCGCCGAGGCGCGGGGCTCGGACCGGCCCACATGTGTCTATGTCGAGACCGAAACGGCTGACACTGTGCCGGGCGCGCCGGAGGCGCAGGCCTGGTGGGATGTTCCCGTTGCCGAGACCGCGACACGTCCGGCGGCGGTCGCCGCCCGTGAGGCGTACGAACGGCACGCCGCCGGGCGCCGCCGCCACCTCTGACCCACGCTTCTCATCGTCACAGCTCTCATCGTCACAGCGAAGTCGTCACCCCAGAAAGGCCCCTCGCATGAAGACCATCAGCCACTGGATCGGCGGCAAGCCCGTCGAGGGTGTCTCCGGCAACTTCGGCCCGGTCTACAACCCGGCCACCGGTGCCCAGGAGAAGCAGGTCGCCTTCGCGTCGGTCGACGAGGTCGACGCGGCTGTCCGCGCCGCCAAGGAAGCCTTCGCGTCCTGGGGCACCAGTTCGCTGGCCAAGCGCACGTCGGTGCTGTTCAAGTACCGCGAGCTGATCGACGCGCACCGCGAGGAGCTGGCCCGGCTGATCACCGCGGAGCACGGCAAGGTGCACTCCGACGCGCTCGGCGAGGTCGCCCGCGGTCTGGAGATCGTCGAGCTGGCCTGCGGTATCCCGGAGAAGCTCAAGGGCGAGCTGTCCACCCAGGTCTCCAACCGTGTCGATGTGGCGGCGATCCGCCAGTCGCTCGGTGTGGTCGCCGGCATCACCCCGTTCAACTTCCCGGCGATGGTGCCGATGTGGATGTTCCCGCTCGCCATCGCGTGCGGCAACACCTTTGTGCTCAAGCCGAGCGAGAAGGTGCCCAGCGCCGCCTTCAAGCTCGCCGAGCTGGCCGCGGAGGCGGGGCTGCCCGACGGTGTGCTGAACATCGTCAACGGCGACAAGGTGGCCGTCGACGCGATCCTGGAGCACCCGGACGTCGCCGCGGTCTCCTTCGTCGGATCCACGCCCATCGCCCGCTACATCCACACCACCGGCACCGCCAACGGCAAGCGGGTCCAGGCGCTGGGCGGTGCCAAGAACCACATGCTGGTCCTGCCGGACGCCGATCTGGACCTGGCCGCGGACTCCGCGATCAACGCGGCCTACGGCTCGGCCGGTGAGCGCTGCATGGCGATCTCGGTGGTGGTCGCGGTCGGTGACACCGCGGACCCGCTGATCGGCAAGATCAAGGAGCGGGCCGACAAGCTGCGGATCGGCCCCGGTGACGACCCGGCCTCCGAGATGGGCCCGCTGATCACCAAGGTGCACCGCGACAAGGTCGCCTCGTACGTCACGGGTGCCGCGGCCCAGGGCGCGGACGTCGTCATCGACGGCACCGGCTACACCGTCGAGGGCTACGAGGACGGCCACTGGATCGGCGTCTCCCTCCTGGACAACGTCACGCCCGAGATGGACGCCTACCGTGACGAGATCTTCGGCCCGGTGCTGTCGGTGGTCCGCGTCGCGACGTACGACGAGGCCATCGCGCTGATGAACAACTCGCCGTGGGGCAACGGCACCGCGATCTTCACCCGGGACGGCGGCGCGGCCCGCCGCTTCCAGCTGGAGGTCGAGGCCGGCATGGTCGGTGTGAACGTGCCGATCCCGGTGCCGGTGGGCTACCACTCCTTCGGCGGCTGGAAGGACTCGCTCTTCGGCGACCACCACATCTACGGCAACGACGGTGTGCACTTCTACACCCGAGGCAAGGTCGTCACGACCCGCTGGCCCGACCCGTCCGACGGCGGCATCAACCTGGGCTTCCCCAGCAACCACTGACACCGCCGCGGACGTACGGCGCGGCCGTACGCCTGACCGGGATCCATAGCCGGACCCCCTGCTGGCCCCTCTGCCGGGCCCCCTCGGCAGGGGGTCCGGCACGTTGCTACCGTGCATGCTCGCCGCGCACCGACACAACCGGGGGACGAAATGCACCAATCCATGGCGCTCGCCAAGGGCGCCCGCATCACAGGCGGGGCATTCTGCCTGCTGTTCTTCCTTTTCACGGCCTACTGGATGGCCGTCGACCTCGGTGAGTTCGGCATCGACGGGCTGTGGGAGGCCTGGACCTCCGGGCGCGGCGGCGGCACCAACCTGGTCACCGGCCCGTTCCACCTGGGACTCATCGCCGTCCAGCTGGCCGCGGTGTTCACGGCCTTCGCCGGGCACCGGGTGGCCGGCGGGCTGCTGGCCGTCGCCACCACCTTCACCTTCGCCACCGTGCTGCAGGCCGCGGTCAGCGTCGGCAACCACACCAGCGACGACAAGTGGTTCCTGCACGCCGAGACCGCCACCTCGACCTTCGACGGTGTCTTCATCAGCAGCGTGCTGATGTTCCCGGTGACCGTCGTCGCCGGGATCGTGCTGCTCGCCGGGATGCGTCCCTGGCCGCGCAGCACGCCCAGCGACCCGCCGATGCGCCCGGCCCGGACGGCCGGGACGGTGGCCGGGCTGCTGCTCGGCGCGATGGTCCTGTGCAATGTGGCCTGGCAGCTGTACATGCTGGTGGAGGGCGGTTCCGGCTCCTTCGAGATGCTCTACCTCGGCCGGGGCGTCCTGAGCTCTCTGCTGGCGCTGGCGCCCGGCTGGTCCGGCATCGTGTTTGTGGTGCTGACCGCGCTGGCCGCGCTCAACAGCCTGATGCGGGGCAGTGCGGCCCGCGGTCTGGCCATCGGGCTGTCGGTCCTGTCGCTGCCCAGCGCGCTGCTGGCGGTGGTCGGGATGGCCGCCAACGGCACGCTCTTCGAGCTGAGCGACACCATGCCGGTCATGAGCATCCTCAACTACCTCCAGCTGCTGCTGGACCTGCTGGGCTCGGCGGCGCTGCTCGCGCTGATGGCCCGCGGCGAGCCGGTGGCCCCCGGCTGGCACCCGCCGGCCCAGGCCCCGCAGTTCGCCGTCCCGGGCTTCGTCCCGCCGGGCGCCCCGCCCGTCGCGCCGCCCGGCCCGCAGTTCCCGCCGCCCGGCCCGCCCGTCGCGCCGCCCGCTCCGCAGGCCCCGCCGGCCTGGCAGCCGCCGGGCAACCCGCCGCCCCCGCAGGGCGGGTTCGGGCCGCCGCAGTACTGAGGCGCGGGCCGGCCCCCGCGAGTGAGCGCCCGGCACCGAACGAGAGCCCGGCACCCGTCATAACCGGTGTGCCGGGCTCTTGCCGTGTTGGTACGCTCCCGCGACGCACCCGGTGCGCGACTGCTGCCGGTGCCCGAGCAAGGGAGGTTGATGAATATGGCCCGCCGAACGCCTCATCAGCATGCCCTTGTCCGGGCCGCGGTCTGAGCCGGACGCCGAGCGTCCCGCCCGTACACCGAAGCGCGGCCCGGTCGTGACAGACGACCAGGAGCGACGAATGTCTTCTTCCCCTACCTCTGCCCCTACGCCTTCCCCTTCCCCGGACCGTGCGCCGCGCGGCGACGACCTGCCCACCGACCGTCTGCTGCTGCGGCCCTGGTCCGACGCCGAGCTCGCCGCCGTCGCCGAGGGGGTGCGCCGGCCGCACTGGGCGGCGGACTTCCCCGCCGAGGGCGACCGGGTCATCGCCGGTTTCACCGCCGGGAATCCGGACGCCCGGGGCGCGTACGGCCAGCGACAGATCATCGAGCGGGCGAGCGGCCTGGTGGTCGGCGCCATCGGGCTGTTCTGGCCGCCGGGCGACGGTGCGGTCGAGTTCGGCTACGGCATCGTGCCGTCCCGGCGCGGCCGCGGCTATGCGCCCGAGGCGGCCCGCGCCCTCGTGGCGTTCGCGCTCAGCGCGCCCGGCGTGCACACGGTGTACGCGAACGTCGAGCTGTCCAACCCGGCCTCCTGCCGTGTCCTGGAGAAGGCCGGGCTGGAGCGCTGGAGCGGCGATGACCGGCTGGCGCGGTTCCGTGTGACGGCGGCCGGGAAGTAGGGCCCCGGGCCCGGCCGGTCCCGTACCGCGCCTGCGGTACGGGACCGGCGCACCCTACTCCCAGGGGAGACCACCGGGTTCACCCCGGGGTACCGGCCGCCGGCCGGGGCCCGTCCCTAGGATTCCGGTATGGATCTGCGAGGTCTCAGACTGCGCGGCCGGCGCCTGTACGCCGCCGTGGGCGCGCTGGCCGTGCTGGCGGGCGGTGGCACCTGGGCGGCCGCCTCTTCGGACGCGGCGCCCGTCGTACACCGCGAGGACCGGCTGCTGACCATGCCGCAGGCGCCCGGCGGCGAGAAGGATGTGCGGATCGACACCTCCTTCTTCACCGCGCGGGGCTCCGGCGGCCGGCGGCCCGCGGTACTGCTCGGCCATGGCTTCGGCGGCAGCAAGGCCGATCTGCGGACGCAGGCCGAGCAGCTGGCCCGGGACGGGTACGCCGTACTGACCTGGTCGGCGCGGGGTTTCGGCAGGTCCACCGGGAAGATCGGGCTGAACGACCCGGACGGTGAGGTCGCCGACGTCAGCCGGCTGGTCGACTGGCTGGCCCGGCGCCCCGAGGTGCGGCTCGACGCGGCCGGCGACCCCCGGGTGGGCGTCGCCGGTGCCTCGTACGGCGGCGCGATCGCGCTGCTGGCGGCCGGTCACGACCGGCGTGTCGACGCCATCGCCCCGCAGATCACGTACTGGAACCTCGCCGACGCCCTCTTCCCGCACGGGGTGTTCAAGAAGCTGTGGGCGGGGATCTTCTTCACCACCGGCTCGTCGGGCGCCCCCGCCGGCGCGCCCCGTGCCGCGGCCGGGGCGCCCGCCTCGTCCGGCGGCTGCGGGAGGTTCGAGCCCGAGCTGTGCCGGATGTACGAGCGGGTGGCGGTGAGCGGCACGCCGGACGCCGCGGCCCGGCGGCTGCTGGCCGGGCGCAGCCCGTCCGCCGTCGGAGACCGCATCAAGGTACCGACCCTGCTCATGCAGGGCCGGACCGATTCGCTGTTCACCCTCGACCAGGCCGACGCCGCGCAGCAGGCGATCCGGCGCAACGGGGCGCCGGTGGACGTCGACTGGCTCGCGGGCGGGCACGACGGCGGTGACCGGGAGACCGCCCGGCTGCAGGCCCGTACGAAGGCCTGGTTCGACCGGTATCTCAAGGGCGACAAGGGCGCCGACACCGGGCCCGCGTTCCGGATCAGCCGGACCGGGGGAGTGGATTCGACCGATGGCGTGGTACGGCTGCGCGGTGCGAGCGCGGACCGCTACCCGGGGCTGGACCACGCGCCCCGGCGCATCGGGCTGACCGGCCCCGCCCAGACGTTCCGCAACCCGGCCGGCGCCGGGCCGCCCGCGATCTCCGCGGTGCCCGGCGTCGGCGCGCTCGGCAATCTCTCCGCGCTCGGCACCGGCGGTCTGTCGCTGGACTTCCCCGGCCAGTACGCCCGCTTCGATTCGGCGCCGCTGGACTCCGCGGTCCGTCTCACCGGCAGTCCCGGCGTGCGCGTGCGGATCCGGTCGGGCTCGGGCGACGCGGTGTTCTTCGCCAAGCTCTACGACGTCGCCCCGGACGGCCGCCGCCAGGTGCTGCCCGCCCAGCTGGTCACGCCGTACCGGATCGAGGACGCCCGCGACGGGAAGACGGTCCGGCTCCGGCTGCCCGCCGTCGACCATGAGTTCGCGGCCGGGCACCGGCTGCGCCTGGTGCTCTCCGCCACCGACCTGGGCTACGCCTCACCGGCCCGGCCCACCAGCTACACGGTGTCGCTGACGGGGGACGGCGTACTGAGCGTGCCCACCGCGCCCCGGGTGCGCAGCGCGGCCGCCCCGCTGCCCGCCTGGACCTGGGCGCTGCCGGCCGCGGCCGCGGCGGTCGCCGCGCTGCTGCTGCTCACCGGCCGCCGCAAGGCCGCGGCGCCGGCCCCGGACCCGGCGCTCGCCGAGGTTCCGCTGCAGATCAGCGGGCTCAGCAAGCGCTATGCTGGGTCCGCCGACCGGTATGCCGTACGGGACCTGTCGTTCCGTGTCGAGAAGGGGCAGGTGCTGGGGCTGCTCGGGCCCAACGGCGCCGGGAAGACCACCACGCTGCGGATGCTGATGGGTCTGATCACGCCCGACGAGGGGGAGATCAGGATCTTCGGGCAGGCGATCCGGCCCGGTGCGCCGGTGCTGTCGCGGGTCGGCGCGTTCGTCGAGGGCGCCGGTTTCCTGCCGCATCTGTCCGGGCGCGCCAACCTGGAGCTGTACTGGCAGGCCACCGGCCGGCCCGCCGCCGACGCACACCTCGACGAGGCGTTGGAGATCGCCGGCCTCGGCGAGGCGCTGCAGCGCGCCGTGCGCACCTACTCCCAGGGCATGCGGCAGCGTCTGGCGATCGCCCAGGCCATGCTCGGCCTGCCGGATCTGCTGATCCTCGACGAGCCGACCAACGGACTGGACCCGCCGCAGATCCGCGAGATGCGGGAGGTGATGATCCGTTACGCCGCGGCCGGACGCACCGTCATCGTCTCCAGCCATCTGCTGTCCGAGGTCGAGCAGAGCTGTACGCATCTGGTCGTCATGGACCGCGGGCGGCTCGTCCAGGCCGGGCCGGTCGCCGAGATCACCGGCTCCGGTGACACCCTGCTGGTCGGCGTCGCGGAGCCGGTCGGGGACGCCGTGGTGGAGAAGGTGGACGCGCTGCCGGGCGTCGCCTCGGCGCAGCGCGCCGACGGCGGCCTCCTCGTACGGCTGGACGGCGCCACCACCACGGCGGAACTGCTGGCCGAGCTCCTCCGGTTGGAGATCGCGGTGGAGCGCATCGGCCCGCACCGGCGTCTGGAGGACGCCTTCCTCACCCTGATCGGAGGCGACCGATGACCGCGACCACCACGGCGCGGGCGCCGGGCTACCGCCCGCGCCGTACCCTTCCGCTGCGCGTCGAGGCCCGGCGCCAGCTGCGCCGCCGCCGCACGCTGGTGATCGCCGCGATCCTTGCGCTGCTGCCGTTCGTGCTGGTGGCGGCGTTCGCGATCGGCGGTGACCCGAGCGGCCGCGGCAACGGCCGGATCACCCTGATGGACACCGCCACCGCCTCCGGCGCCAACTTCGCCGCCACCTGCCTGTTCGTCTCCGCGGGCTTCCTGCTGGTGGTGCCGGTGGCGCTGTTCTGCGGCGACACCGTGGCCTCCGAGGCCAGCTGGTCCTCGCTGCGCTATCTGCTGGCCGCGCCGGTCCCGCGGGCCCGGCTGCTGCTGAGCAAGCTGACCGTCGCGCTGCTGTTCAGCGCGGGTGCGATGGTGCTGCTGCCGCTGGTCGCGCTGGGTGTGGGCAGCGCCGCGTACGGCTGGGGGCCGCTGCAACTGCCCACCGGCGGCGCGCTGTCGGCGGGGGACGCGGTGCCGCGGCTGGCGGTCGTGGTCGGCTACATCTTCGTCAGCCAGCTGGTCACCGCGGCGCTCGCGTTCTGGCTGTCGACGGTGACCGACGCGCCGCTGGGCGCGGTCGGCGGCGCCGTCGGACTGACCATCGTCGGCAATGTCCTCGACCAGGTCACCGCGCTGGGCGACTGGCGCGATGTGCTGCCCGCCCACTGGCAGTACTCCTGGGCGGACGCGTTGCAGCCGCGGATGGAGTGGTCCGGGATGCTCCAGGGGGCGTCGGTCTCGGTGGCGTATGCGCTGGTGCTGTGGGCGCTGGCGTTCCGGGGGTTCGCGCGCAAGGACGTGGTGTCGTGACGGGCGGGCCGGGGGCCTGAGCGTGCATCGGCTGCGGGCCGTGAGCCGGGCTGCGCCCGCGGGCGGGCCGCCGCGGTCAGGCGGTCGGCCCCTGCATGTGCGCGCTGACCCAGCGCATCGTGCCCTCGCCCAGGCCCTGCACGTACGTCGCCGCGCTGTGCGTGCCGTCCGGCACGATCTGCAGCCGGGTGTGCACCGGGCCGTGCCCGTACTGCGCGAGGAACCTCCGTACCTTCGGCAGCACCGTGTGCTCCCGGGAGCCGTCCTGGAAGGCGAGGTAGACCTCCGGTCCGCCGCGGGCGATCAGCCGGCGGGCCAGCACCTCGGGGTTGTTCTCCCGTTCCTGCCGGGCGTGGCCGTTCCACAGCGGTGAGTCGGGCACGATGTCCGGCCCGTTGGGGATGGCGACCTTGAAGGTGCCCGGGTTCTGCAGCACGTTCTTCAGCGCCGCGAACCCGCCCGAGGAGGAGCCCATGATCGCCCAGGCGTCGCGGGTCCTGAGGGTGCGGAAGTTCTGCCGTACGAGGTCGGGCACGTCCTGGCTGAGCCAGGTGCCGATCTTCGGCTGGCCCGGTATGTCGCTGCCGTCGTAGTACTGCCTGTTGTCGGGGTTGAGCACCGGCATGACGACGATGAACGGCAGGCTGGTGCCGTTCTTCGACCACTGGGCGAGGCTCTCCTGCAGGTGCAGGTCGGGGCCGATCCAGTAGTTGACGGGGTAGCCGTAGGAGCCGGGCAGCGCCTCCATCACCGGGAAGCCCTTGTCCGCGTTGCGCTTGTCGTAGTACTCCGGCGGCGCCCACACCCACACCTTGCCGGTGAAGCCCGACTTCGGGCCGTGCAGGGTGGTCATGCCGATCGGGGTGTTCTCGCCGGCTCCGCCGACCCGGCTCTGCTCGGTGAAGGTGATCGGGCGGGTGGGCCACTGCACCAGCGAGCGCTTCCCCTGCGCCGTGGTGTGCAGTGCGGCTCCGGTCTTGGGGAGGTCGCCGAAGCGTACGGGGGAGGCCTGGGAGGCGCCGGTGCCGCAGCCGGCCACGGCGGCGAGGACGGTGACGGTGATCAGCGCGATCACCGGACGGAACAGGGCTGTGCGCACGTGCCTTCTCCTTGCCGGACCTGCCGGGAGCCGTCCCGGCGGACCGGGAGCCGTCCCGGTCATCCGGCAAGAGGGCGCAGGGGCCGGCCGGGGTTTCCCTTCCGGGGTGTCGGCTTGCTCGCACCGACCGCCCGGAATCCGGTCCTCCCCTTGTGACCTGGGATGTTTACGTGCGGCGGAAGGCGGGTTTACCAGGATTTTCCCGGCGGACGGCGGGCCGGGACGCGCGGCGGCGGGCCCGCCCCGGCCGCACCGGAACGCCCGCCTGCGGCCCGTATCCTCTCGCTATGACCTGGTCGCGTGCGCTGAAGGAAGCCGCCCGCTCCGGGCTGAGCATCGAGCGGGCCAAGCTCACGCCGCTGATCGCCGTCCGCGGCTCGGCCGGCGTCGCCATCGTCATCGGGCTGTGCCTGTGGCGCGGCGATCCCACCCTCGCGGTCTCCTCCGCCTTCGGCGCGTTCGCCTCCGGCATCGTCACCTTCCAGCGCAGCATGCGGCCGCGACCGGTCCTCGCGCTCGCCGTCGCCGGCGCGCTGGCGGTCTCCACCTTCCTCGGCTATCTGGCCGCCGCCCATACCGCCTGGTTCGTCCTGCTGCTCGCCGGCTGGACCTTCCTGGCCGGGATGGCCTGGGCGATCGGCCCGGTCTCGGGGCTGGCCGGCACCCAGACCGTGGCGATCATGCTGGTCACCGTCACCCTGCCGACCACCGTCCTCGGCGCGCTGGTGCACGCCGCGCTGATCTTCTTCGGCGGCCTCGTCCAGGCCGCCCTCATCGTCGTCTTCCCGGTCCGCCCCTGGGGCACCCAGCGCGATGCGCTCGCCGACGCCCTGGCCGCCGAGGCGGACTACGCCCGCCGGCTGCGGCACGACCCCGTCGCCCCCTTCGACCCGGCGCCCCTGATGGACGCCCGGCTCGCCTCCACCGTGACGCCGCGTCAGGCCCGGCGCCGCCCCGCCCAGCTGCACGGCCCCCGCGGCCTGGCCGAACGCGTCCGGCCGGTGCTCGCCTCGATCGCCGACCCGGTCGTCGGTGCCCCTCTGGAGGGTCCCGAACGCGACCGTGCCCGCGACCTGCTGGGCGCCGCGGCCACCGTCCTGGACGCCGTCGCCCACGCCGTCAGGCACGCCAGGCCCGTACGGCTGCCGCCCGAGGCGATGGCCACCCTGGAGGTCCCGGCGACGGGGCCGATGCTCAAGGGCCCCGCCCGCCGCGCCGCCTACCGTCTGATCTCGCTGCTCGCCGACGCCGTCGAGCTCACCGACGAGCCGGTCCAGGCCACCCGCCCCACCACCGAGGCCGAGCGCGGCCATCTGCTGCGGCCCAGCGTCCCCAAGCTCGTGCCGGTCGCGCTGCGCGCCCTGCACCGCGAGGCCCGCTGGTCCTCGCACATCTTCCGGCACGCCCTGCGGGTCGCCGCGGTCGCCGCGGCGGGCTACCTGCTGGGCACCGCGCTGCCGTTCGGCCACGGCTACTGGGCGCCGCTGGCCTCCGTCATGGTGATGCGCCCGGACTTCGCCCAGACCTACTCCCGGGGCGTCGCCCGTTTCTGCGGCACCCTCGTCGGTGTCGCCGTCGCCGGCGCGCTGATGGCCCTGGCGCACCCGGGCGTGTACGTCAGCGCCGGGCTCGCCGTGGTCTGCGTATGGCTGATGTATCTGCTGATGCGCACCGGCTTCGCGGTGACCTCGGCGTGCGTGGCCGCGTACGTCGTCTTCCTGCTCGGCATCGCCGGTGAGGGCTGGGAGCAGACCGTCCAGGAACGCATCGTGCTCACCCTCCTCGGCGGACTGCTCGCGATGCTGTCCTACGCGCTGTTCCCCGCCTGGGAGACGCCCCGGCTGCGCGAGCGCCTCGCCGAGTGGCTGGAGACCAACGGGCGCTACGCACTGGCCGTGTACGACGTCTACGCCCGGCCCGCAGGGCGCCGCCCGCGGCAGGTGCGCGAGGCCCTGCTGGACGCCCGTGCCGCCCGCGCGGCCTGGGAGGAGAGCGAGGCGCGGGCCGAGAAGGAGCCGGTACGCCACCGCGGCCTGTCGCTCAGCGCGTCGAAGGCGGCCAGCGCCGCGCTCGCCACGATGGGCCGGGTCACGATGATCCTGGAGGCCCACCTGCCCGGCAAGGACGCCGAACCCTCCGCCGGCGCCGCCGCGTTCGCCGCCGCACTGCGTCCCTCGGTGGAGCGTGCCGCGCGGGCGGTACGCGAGGAGCGCGAGGTGGACTGGAGCGCGCTGCGGGCCGTGTGGGAGCGGTGGGACGCCGAGGACGAGAGCCAGGGCGTCGCGGTGCGCGCCGCCGACCTGCTGCTGGACGCCCTCGACGACCTGGCGGAGGCGCTGTCCCCGGAGGCGGAGGAAGGCGACCGGGCGGAACCGGGAACCATCCCGGGCGCCCAGTAGTCTTATTAATTGCCCGCATTGAAACCCATTGGCGGCCAATGGGGTTGTGTGCGGCAATCCCACCCCCGTCGCGAGAGAGCACACGAACTCCCCATGGCGTCCAGCACTTCGTCCGGTACGTACGACATAGGCATCGACCTCGGCACCGCCAACACCCTGGTGTACGCCCGCGGCAAGGGCGTGGTGCTGAACGAGCCGTCCGTCGTCGCCGTCAACGCCTCCGGGGACGTCATCGCCGTCGGCCTGGAGGCCAAACGGACCATCGGCCGCACACCGTCCGGGATCACCGCGATGCGCCCCCTGAGGGAGGGCGTGATCGCCGACTTCGACGCCGCCGAGCAGATGCTGCGCGCCCTGATGAAGAAGGCCCTGCCCAGCCGCCGTTTCTCCAGGCCGCGGGTGGTCATCTGCGTCCCCTCCGGCATCACGGGCGTGGAACGGCGCGCGGTCATCGACTCCGCCCGGGGCGCCGGCGCCCGCGAAGTGCACCTGATAGAAGAGCCGATGGCCGCGGCGATCGGCGCCGGTCTCCCGGTGGACGAGCCCGTCGGCTGCATGGTGGTGGACATCGGCGGCGGTACCACCGAGGTCGCCGTCGTCTCCATGGGCGGCCTGGTCACGGCGCAGTCCGTACGGGTCGCCGGCGACGCCCTGGACACCGCGATCACCGCCTACGTCAAGAAGAAGCACTCACTGGCCATCGGGGAGCGCACCGCCGAGGACATCAAGATCGCCATCGGGTCGGCGGCCTGGACGCCCGTCGGCGCCGACGAGGACGGCGAAGCGGAACGCCGCTCCTCGTACACCGTCCGCGGCCGCGACCACATCAGCGGTCTGCCCCGGATCCAGGAGATCACCGAGGAGGAGATCCGCGACGCGCTGGCCGAGCCGGTCGACGCGATCGTCCAGGCCGTCCACCGCACGCTCGACGCCTGCCCGCCGGAGCTCTCCGGCGACATCATCGAGCACGGCATCGCACTGACCGGCGGCGGCGCGCTGCTGCGCGGCCTGGACCGGCGGCTGCGCCAGGAGATGGGCGTCCCGGTGACGGTCGCCGACGAGCCGCTGGACTGCGTGGTCAACGGCACCGCCAAGTGCGTCGACGAATTCGCCACGCTGCACGGCCTGTTGACGGGGGCGAAGGAACAACCGCGGAAGGCGGTGCGTTTGTAGGGCAGGGCGGTCGGGTGGCCAGGGTGGTCACCGCATCCCCGGACGGTGCCGCCCGACCCCCGAGGAGCATGCATGCCGCAGCCCGCACAGCCGACGCCCGCCCCGCCCGCGTCCCCCCTCCCGGACGCGGTCCACCGCTCGGTGGAGGTCCCCGGTGGCCGGATCCACCTGGTGGAGCAGGGCACCGGCCCCTCGTCCTGATGGTTCACGGCTTCCCCGAGTCCTGGTACTCCTGGCGCCACCAGATTCCCGCGCTCGCCGCCGCCGGCTATCGGGCGGTCGCCATCGACGTCCGCGGCTACGGGCGTTCGTCCAAGCCCCGCGAGATCCCGGCGTACCGGATGCTGGCCCATGTGGCCGACAACGTCGCCGTGCTGCGCGCCCTCGGCGAAGAGAGCGCGGTCATCGTGGGCCACGACTGGGGCTCTCCCATCGCCGCCAACACGGCGCTGCTCAGGCCCGACCTCTTCACCGCCGTGGCGCTGCTGAGCGTGCCCTACGCGCCCCGGGGCGCGACCCGGCCCACCGAGGCCTTCAGGAGGCTCGGCGGCACCGAGGAGTTCTACATCAACTACTTCCAGGAGCCGGGCCGGGCCGAGGCGGAGATCGAACCGGACGTCCGCGGCTGGCTGGCGGGCTTCTACACCGGCCTCTCGGGCGACGCCAAGTCCCTCGCCGACGCCACGACCCCCACCGGCGAGGGCGCCTTCCCCCTCTTCTCGGTCCCTCCGGGCGGCAAGCTCTCCGACCGCTTCCCCGCCGACACCACCCCGTCCCCGTCCTCCTGGCTCACCGAGGCCGATCTCGACTTCTACGCGGCCGAGTTCGAGCGGACCGGCCTGACCGGCGGCCTCAACCGCTACCGCAACGTCGACCGCGACTGGGAGGACCTCGCCGCCTGGCACGGCGCGCCCCTCACCCAGCCCGCCCTCTTCATCGGCGGCGAACTCGACGCCCCCACCACCTGGATGACCGAAGCCATCAAGGCCTTCCCCGTCACCGTCCCCGCCCTGTCCGCCTCCCACATCCTCAAAGGCTGCGGCCACTGGGTCCAACAGGAACGCCCCGAACAGGTCAACCACCTTTTGCTCGACTGGCTGGGATCTCTTTTCGGTGCTGAGTCCGATTCCGAGTCCGGGCCCGTGGGCGCGGGCTAGGGCGGGGGGCGGGGGGATGGGCGGGGGGCCGGTTCGGGGAGGCGGGCCAGGGCCGGTTCCGGGGAGGCGGGCGGCGGGTCATGGCTGGTTACCTGGGGAGACGGGTCATGGCCGGTTACCTGGCGTGACGGGTCCGAGCCGTCCGCCCCCCGGAACAACACCCCCACCCCGCGGCCTGCCTGCTTGGGTCTTACCTGCCCAGGTAGGCCTCCAGGCCATCCAGAATCCGCTCCAGGCCGAACTCCCATGCCCGGTCCCGTGAGGCCGCGTCGGCCTCGATGGACGCGGCGGCCGCGGCGACCGCGGGGAAGCGGTCGGCGCGGCCGGCGAGCAGCTCGTTGAGGGCCGCGCTCATCGCCTGCTCGAGCCCCGTCGCCCGTGCGCTGCCCAGCGCCATCGAGGCCGACACCTGGGCGATGGCCCGCCCACCGGACCGCCGATGAGCCCGACCGCCCGTACCACGCCGCCTGTCCGCCCGCTAGAGAACGTCCTGCAGCAGCAGGCACAGCGCGACGGCGAGCGGATAGCAGCCAATGCCCACCCAGGTCAGCAGCCGGCGTGACCTGCGGCGCCCGAGCCAGATGAGTGTCAGCCCCGCGTGCGTCACCAGCAGGGCGAGGAACGGAAGATCCTTCCGAAGGCCGTAAGCAAACGCGAAGTACACCCAAACCCAGGGAAGAAGTATCGCAAAAAAGAGGGGGAGCAGCGCCCAGGAACGTACTTGGCGCTGGACGTACTGGTCAGCCGGACTGCCTGTCTCACCGCCCAGTTCAAGCGATGGAAGATTGCCACTGTCATCGCCGAATATTTTCACCGCGATACAGTAACAGCGCGTAGAGGGCGCGTCAAAGTTATGAATGGGGGCAGGGTGGCTTTTTCGGTTGATCCGGACGATCTGACTGGTTTCGGAAAGCAGGTGAAGCGGGCCGCCGATGATGTCGAGGAATCGCGGGACTATGTGAAGAAGTCGTGTGAGATGCTCGCATCGGATGTCGGGCCCATGTCAACGGTGGCCCAGCTGTGGGGCGGCGGACATGAGGATGTGGTAAACCGCGTGCAAAACACACTCAAAGCGCTGCAAAAAATCCTCAGCACGTCGTCAGTTGAATTGTTGAACTCCGCGAAGCATTACGAAGCGACCGACAGGGACGAGTCCCGAAAGATGGATGCTGCCTACCCGGCGTCCAAGCGTTAGCGAAAACACGCTCAACTCGGGAGTAAAGGGATATGACCTTCGCGGATGTGGCAAAGCCGACTGGTCGCCTGGTGGCGCCCAAGGTGGATGACGACAAGGAGGAGCCGGAGGGCGGGATCGTCAAGGACCTCCTGTCCTTCGGGGATGTGCTGAGTCCTTCCTGGGTGATCAGTAAGGGGCTTGAGTTCGCCTTCGACTTCAACCCGGTCGACGAGGCGAAGAAGCTGATCGCCGGCGACTGGGCCGAGTATGCACAATGCGCCAAGGCGTGGAAGGCCTTGGGTAACTTTTGCGAGGACCTCGCGGAGAACATCAAGGCCGGTAGCACGGCACTGGATAAGTCCTGGAACGGCAACGCCGCGGACGCCGCATATATCTACTTCGAGACGCTCTCGAAGGACATTGCGGATATGAAGGACTCCTTCGCGGCACTGGAGGAGAACTACGAGAAGACGAGTGAAGCGGTCTGGAACGCCGCGGAGGCGTGCGGAGATCTGCTGCAGGGAATTCTGGACACTGCGGCGATCGTCGGGCTCACCGCGCTGGCCGGTGCCTCGACGAGCTTCACTCTGTTCGGCCCGGCGATCGCCGCGGGGGCGGTAGCCGCAGAGGTCATCGCCATGATCAATATGTGGTCCAAGCTGACCACGGTCATCAGTGAACTCCAGACGGCGATCAATGGCTCGGTGGCCCTCGTTACCGGCATCAGTTCCTCGATCGAGAACAAGGCCATCAAATTCCCCCTTCCCGGCAAGGCGTACGACAGCCCGGTGGCCTGACCCACCGCCCGGTGGCCGCACAACGCCCTCCGGGCAACACAGCTGACATCCGACACAGAAACATCGGGGAAGACATGCAGTCCAACGACCATCACCGTGAAGTCGGCGACGCCGAGTTCATGGGCCTGGCCAAGGATGAGGCCAGGGCTCGCATGCTGCGCAAGATGCTGAAGAACCTTGCGCAGGGAGACGAGAGAGATCCCTTGGCCGCGATGGCCAGGGACGTCATGTCGGGCCGGCGGGGCATCAGGGATGCCATCGACGACCTGCCCCGGAACGAATCCCTCGAAGGGCGCTTCGACAGGTTCCAGCAGCGCTGGGACGCGATGTCGGAGAGCGAACGCCTGGCGGCGGAACGCCAAAGCTCCCAGTACCTGGATGAACAGCGCCGAGAAATCATGACGGAACGCGAACAGTCCGGTCGTCACGGCGCGACACCGCCCCGCCACCGCGGCTGACGGTACCAAGCCCCTCCGCGGGGTCCTCCCACGGTCCCGGGGGCCGAGGGCCACCAAGCCCCCTGTCCGCAAAAAGCCCTCCACGAGGAGGGCTATGCAACAGGAGGGGAAGAGCGCCCCTGGCAGGACTCGAACCTGCGGCCAAGGTCAGAAGAGAATCGCACAGTTCATCGTTCGCACCCCTCTGACCTGGCTCTTTCTTCCGCTGGGCGCTCCGCGTCGGAGTAACTTCGACACGTATTCGACAGGGAGCCTCTACGCGGCGGCAGTTCGTGGGACATGAGTAGATACGAAGGCGCCTTCAGCGCCTACGACCCATCAAGGTCGGCTGCGCTGACGGGCCGCACGTGCGGGGATGTTGCAGCCGTCTGAACCGGACAGCCCGGACAGCCGCGCTTGGAGCTGTCCGGTCGATTTGCGCAGGTCACATGTTCAACCGGACAGTCGGACAGTTGGGACACGGCAGGATTGCGCACACGGCTCCGGAGGGCATGCCACGACGTGTGGCGGTCGTTGTGGCAGCAGCCAGTGATCGAGCGGCGATCGCATTCAACTTGCTTTGGCAGGAGCCTGGTTGGCTAGGGTAGCCAGCTCGCGCTGACGTCATTGTTGGCCGGTTGAGTGAGGGGGAGAGCTTGGAGACGGCTCGGGTCTTCTTTGGTCTCGCAGCACCATTGGCGATCTCATGGGAGCGGGAGTGGTTCGCGGATCGTCCGCGCTTGGCGATCCTGGTCACGCTCGCATATGGCGCATACGCCATCGCGCCGTACAGAGATGAGGCCAAGCCCTTGGGGGCGCTCGCTGCAGCTGTACTCGTGGCAGTCGGGCTGTCGCTGGTGTTCAGTTCGTACCATGATCTGTTCGCCAGCGTCTCCATCTTCACACCCGTGACCAGCGGGCGGCTGGCCAGCAGCAAAAAGGTGGGTGCGGTCCTGCTGGCAATCGCGGCGCTCACTGCCCTGTGGGTGGCAGGAGCCACGACGGCGGCCCTTGGGGTTGAGCTGTTGTTGAGCGACAAGGCGACCGTGATGACCTCCGCCTTGCTCCTGGCAGTCTTCGGGGGAGGAGTGCTGGTCAAAGCCGTGACCGACCCGGTCAAGGAGGAGGTGGATCGGCTCCGGCCGGGGCCGGCCAAGACGGCGGCCGAGGCCTTGATAGCGAGCGGCGGCAGGAGTATCGGGCTCATTGAGCGTGGAGTGTTGTTCGTCTTCCTTGCCGCTGGCCAGCCGGAAGCTGCTGCGCTCGTGTTGGCAGCCAAGGCTCTGGCGCGTGCCCCCGTCGACCATGTTAATCACGCTTCTAAGTATTTCCTCGTCGGTACGCTGGGCAGCGTCATCGCTTCAGCAGCTATGAGCATGGCTGCACGTTCAGCGGTCGGGTTGTCCATTCTGTAGGAGGTTTCCTTGGAGCTCAGGGGGCACCCACTCGTCCGCAAGTTGCTTTCCCTTGGGTTGCCCCTGTCGGACTACGTGGTGGCAGGCAGCGGGCCGCTCCTCGCGCATGGTCTCAGGGCTGAGGTGACTGACCTGGACGTCGTCGCGCGTGGCGAAGCCTGGAAGGTCGCCATGAGCATCGCTGATCCGACGCCGTCACCTTCCGGCCACGGCCTGCGAGTGGTGCTCTTCGACGGCGGCATCGAAGTCTTTAATCGCTGGTTGCCAGGCACACCAGACGCTGATGAGTTGATCGATGGCGCTGAGTTGATTCAAGGCATTCCTTTCTGCCCGCTCTCCGTGGTCCTTGCTTGGAAGCGCAGATCCGACCGAAGGAAAGATCAGGCAGATATCAGGGCGATACAGGATTACCTGCGCCTCTAGGCGTCAGCACCGCAAGGCTGGTGGCGGCGCTCGACTATTGACCGCTGTACGCTTTGCCAATGTAGCTCCTGGCTTTGTTTGACCTGGACAACACCCTGATTGACAGGCAGGGCAGCCTCGATGATTGGCCCAGCGACTTCACGGGGTCTCGCGGGCATCCTGCTGGGACGGCCCGCTTGATCATTGACACTGATGGCCGGCCGTTCCGGAAACAGCGCCGACGCTCGCCCAGCCGGTGCACCAGCAAGCGACCCCGGAAGGCTGGACGCTAGGTGTGCTGTCGTACGAGGCTCGCCTGTGGACGTGGCGGGCTTGCTTCGTGCGGCGCTCGCGCCGTTCTCGGGCCCGGTTGCCAATCGACCTGCGCGTTCGAAAGATTTGGCAGCTGTCCGGTAGATAGGCTCACAGAGTGGATGCCGGGATAGCTGCAGTTCTGGGTGCGCTGGCTGGCGCTGCTGCCACCATCGGTACGTCGCTGGTGACCAGTCATGCTGGCCGGAGCCAGGCACGTTTATCGGCCCGAGCGGAGCACCTGCGACAGCGCCGACAACCGCGCGAATCGGTGTATCGGGACTTCCTGGCCTCGGCCACGGACCTCCGTGATCAATTGCGTTCGGTTAGCGGTGGGGCTCTCGATCAGCCCGCATTGCTCGACACTGACGAGTTTGATGATGCCTATGCGGCGGAAGTGAATCGACTGAATGGCGAGATCAGAGCCCGTTGGCTCGATGTGTCACTTTCCGGTCCGACTGAAGTGGCAGCACGGGCAGGCGAAATCGAAGCAGCCTCAGCAAGAGTCGCCCTTGCTGTGGTTTGGCTCTCGACCCACGATGACGACCATTGGGCTACGGATCACGTCTGTTCTGCATTCATGGCCCACACGCGGACGCTCTTCCGTGCCATTCCCGAAATGATCGAACTAGCTCGTGAAGCCTTGGACGACGACGGGACGGCTGCGGTGACCGCACGGCTGGGGTCGGGGCACGGGTCATGAGTAGAGTCGATGGTGATGTTGAACTCGTCAGCTGTCGACTGAGCCGTCGTTGCTTGACGGCGTGGGAAGCTTGCAGTTGGAGTCCCGGAGTCACGGGAACCAGGTCCGTGTTCGCCAAGATGCGCGGCCAGTTCCCTCAAGGACTCTCGGCCTACGATGCGGACTATGTCGCCGTCGGCTACGCGAAACGCATTGCGGACCACT
The DNA here is from genome assembly GCF_053595675.1 of Streptomyces sp. NPDC002446. Lineage (NCBI taxonomy): Bacteria > Bacillati > Actinomycetota > Actinomycetes > Kitasatosporales > Streptomycetaceae > Streptomyces > Streptomyces sp. NPDC002446. Next base: position 48,154 of record NZ_JBSFYC010000001.1, read on the forward strand.
ACGGCATCGCCGTTGTCCTGGCCCACCACGTCCACAAGATGGCCTCCGAGGACTTCCTCACAGAGGTCTCCGGTACCACGGGCATCGCAGGCGCTGCTGACGCCACCCTGGTACTCGAGCGCGCCCGTGGACAGGCGGACGGCATTCTGCACGTCACCGGCCGCGACGTGAATGCAGCCGAGTACGCGCTCTCCTTCCAGGAAGCCTCCGGGGGCTGGCATTTGCTCGATGGGCACCGCAGGCGCCACCGAGGCCATCGCCGCTACCATCCTGGCGCCTACGGCCCGATGCGGCCCGAGGAACAGGCCGAGTTGGCCCCTCGACATCATGACCGTCCGCCTTCGCCAGGCTGCGGCGGATCTCACCACCGGCCGGCGCGCGGGGTGACACCGAGGCCGCGACGGGCAAGCGCTACGTGGCCGGTGGGCGCGATCAGATGGTGCGGACCGCGCGGGCGAGGGACTCTGAGCCGCCCAATGAGGGGCTAGGTGGTGCGCGGCGCCTGAATCGGTCCGGGCAACACATAGGCCCAGCTTGGGGAGTGAATCCCTGAATCGGCCCAGACAACGAACAAGGCCCAGGTCGCCGACCTGGGCCTTCGTCTGTGGAGCGGGTGACGGGAATCGAACCCGCGCTCTGAGCTTGGAAATCAGGGGGCACTTGGGTACATGCACGGCCGCTGTCCTGGGGAAACGTCCGTTTGGGCTATCGTCCGGCCGGCCGTCTAAGTCCCCACATTGACCGCTACCTACCACCGTTACTGGCACGTGGTGGCACGTCTGCAGACGGTGCGGCCGACGGCATCGCCGTCAGGCACGCACGCCCACGGCGACGGTCCGGATGTGGTTCCCCTCTCTGTTGAGCGGGCTGCGGGGCTGCTGGGCACCCTGTTTTGCGCTCATTGAGGCTGTGACACGGGTGTCGTGGGCTCGGGGATACGCCAGACGATGCGGACCTGTTCGTCGAGAGGGAGCGAGGGGCCACCGACGTAGATGCGATGGATGAGATAGAGGATGGCCAGCCGGTATGCCTCCGGCTCGATGTCGTCCACCGTCTCCACCGTTGCCCGGCTGAGCCTGTTCACCTGGCGGACGACACGTGGGTCGGTCTCGAGGGAGCCGAGCTCGGCGACGATGTCCGGTTCCAGAGAGGTTTCTATGCGCATCGCGTGAATTGAGCGCTGCACGAGGTCTGGCTCGGCATCGATCCGGTCGAGTATGCAGGCGAGCACGTATGCATGGATGACGTCTGCTTCGATCCTGCCGTGTTCCTTGGGTTCCTCCCCTGTGCAACTGGGGCATCCCTCGCACTCGACGAGTTCGTCCCCCGGGCCTTCGTCGGCCTGCCGGGTGGAGGCGAAGCACGCAGCCGCCCACATGATCTCGGATCGGTTCAGCCCCAGGTCCTCGGCAGTCCACAGATCAGGGTCCGGGGTCCCAGGGCCGTTCCAGTCCTCCGGCATCGAAAGCTCGGAGCGCATCAGAGACTCCAGGGTGACCCAAGCTGGCTCCCATCCCTGGGCGCTGAGCAGCAGCGTCGCCACTGCGTCGCCTGGGCGCTTCCAGAAAATGAGGTCATCGTCGTCGCCGTTGACAAAGTGCAGAACGTGATCTGCTGGGTCGAATTCCGTTCCGGACATTTCTCCGAGATGGGTGAGCACGGCTTGCCGGCCCCGATAGCGCCCGACGTAGCGGCGTGCCTGGGCGACAAAGGAGTCCATGGTGGTGTCGTCCAGCACCGCATTGGGGCTGATCCCGATGAAGCGTGGTGCATTGAAGGAGCCAAAGCGGCGAATTTGTTGAGTGGCGTTTGCCCAGTACAGGTTCTTGCTGTTCGGGTCATACACCACGCAGTAGACAGGGATGTTGCCCTCTGACCAGGTGTCGCGGTGCCGGTCGACAGGCACCGCGTAGCCGTTTCCCCGACGCCAGCTGTCCCCTCCTTTAACCTGGACCTTGATCGTGTCGCTGGTGACGTCCCCGTCATCGGTGAAGGTGATGTAGAAATCCTCACCGAAGTCGTTCTGCCCGGATATCTCCTGCACGATGTGATCGTGCTCCTCAAGTAGCGTGCGCAGCGCGTTCACTGCAGCCTGGCCTACGCGCCGCCCTTTGGGGATCTTCGGCATGCCACTCTCTCCAGAGGTTCCTCATATGCCCAGGCGGACCGCGACAGCGCCGCCCTCCGCTACCTTGTACCACGCGTCTGACAGCGCATCTCGCAAATGGGCGACGGCCAAACTCAGGCCAAGGGATGCCGCTGGGGCATGGCGCATTCGAGGGCGGCGCCGGGCCACGCAACGGCCTCAACTCTGAAACGGCCGACGGGTATCGAACTCGTGCTACCGGGGGCGGCAATGAGGGCCGCGTTGCACTGAGGTGATGGCGCGGCCCGCTACCGGTCGTCACGTGTTGGTCAGTTGTGCGCGGTCAGAAGGAGACTTGCCCCTGCTCGTCCGATGGTTCGTGCGCCACGACCTGCTGGACGAACCAGGACATGATTCCGACGATCTCCTTAGAACGGTTCGCCAACACCTCGAGGGGGAACGATGGGCGCAGCTCGAGCTTCGCCTCTGCCAGTTCAATGCCTGGGACGTCATTCAAACGGGACATGAATTCCTGACGCAGGCCGCTGTCGTCGAAAGGCGGCCTGGAGCGCATGTACTGGAATACGACCTCGACTGTGCCGAATACGGGGTAGAGGGTGAATGGCCAAATGGCGGCGGCGCGGGACGCGGACTCCTTGCGCAGCATCAGGAAGCAGCTGGTCTCGGTCGCCTTGCCATAGTCGAGATGGCAGCCGGGAGCGATACCTTCCCACGACTGGAGGAAGGTGAGGATGGCGTCGGCGGCGTCCGGCCGATTCGCCCGGAGCAGGTCGGTGAAGCGCGCGGCACGAGCAGCGAACGTTCTGCCCATGGCCGCCTCATCGGATGAGCCGCTCGACGTTCCCATCTCGGGCACCTCTTTACCCAGAAGCGATGCGAGGTCCTCCGCGGTCAGGCGATGGGAACTGCGCGCCTTTCCACTGGAGTCGAACGGAACCCCTTCTGCGTGCAGGAGCGTGAGAGGGGTGCCGCCGTATTCGTCGTTCGGCCAGCGGAATGACGCGGAGACCCGTCCGGCGGCGGTCAGGACCCGGTAAGCCCCGTGCACGCCGGCCTTCGTGGCGAGAAAGTTGCCGACCGGAACAGGATGGCTGCCGATCAGTTCGGCAATGTCCCCGTAAGTGGTCCATGTGCCGGTGGGCATAGCGATCAGCGCGGCACGCAGATCGCTCCATCCCGTCCACTCCTCGCTGCCTGTGCGTTGTTCCCCCTCGGGGCCGGGCCACAGGGAGACGGCACGCGTGGCCAGGTTGTCGGAACGTTCCAGGATCTCGTTGCGGCCCCACCGGAGCGTCCCGGCGATTTCCTGGTTCATCCGGAGCGAACTTGCTTCCAGAATCTGTTGCTTCCGCTCGAAAGGGTGGTTGGAGAGTTTTGTGTTCTCAGCCGAGAGCGTCAGGTTTCCCAAGGTGTGGACCAACAGATCGTGCAGTTCTTGAGGGGTCTGGCCGTCATCCGCATCCTCGGCGAGGACGTCGATCCATGCCTGGGCCGGCCGCTGCGGCAGCACGTGCTCCACCGTGAGCTTGGCCCGCTTGAAGTCCACGGGCTCCGCCGATCCGTAACTCTCCTCCAGCCGCTCCAGGACGTACGTGCGTTGCGATGCCTGCCCGTTCCAGTAGAACGGTTTGCTGCGGATCCCGTCGGCTACCTCAGCGTCAGTGGGCCAGCCGCGACGTCGGCCCGAGAGGTAGCGTCGCACCGCCTCCGCGGCCGGCCGGTCGGTTTCCATGTCACCCGGCATCGACATGAAGAGCCGATTCAGGCTCTGGGTGCTGGCCTGGCACAGCATGCGGCGGACGAGGAATCCTTCTACGTATCCGAGGGCCCTCGCCGCCTCGTCGGCCTGGGCGCGCCCGGCGTCCACGAGATCGAGCAGGTGGAGCGCGATCGGATAATGGATGCGTCCGCCCCAGCGGGCAAGGTGGCGAAGCTGCTGGCGCAGCTCGTCATGCGGCTCCAGGGCGGGATCGAGAATCCGCCGCAGCAGCTCGGCGCGCCGGGCGAGTTCGCTGATTTCCATCTCCAGCGCTTGCTCGTTCCCTGCCAGCGGTTCGAGCCGCTGCTGCTGGACGCGGTAGATGTCGGTCTGCTTCGTCTTGCTCTCGCCACGTACGACGAGGTCGAGCCAGACGAGGAGTTCCAGATTCTTGGGCCCCAATTGCTGTTGCATGGGCAGCCACAGCTGCTCGTACACACGCTCCCCCCGGCCCGGGAGCAGCATGAACACGTAGTTCCGGAGCAGGTCGCTTTGGCTCAGGCCGACGCCGGTGTTATTGAGGGATTCGAAGATCCGGTACACGTTGTCACCGCGCTCAGCAGTGATCTCCACGATGGAGAGCAGATCCCGTAGGGCTGTTTCCACCGCGGTTGTCCACTCCGCGCCGTGTTGCTCTTGCCCGCTCGCCAGCACGCCGCGGAAGAAACGGTAGGCGGCCCCGATGTTGTCGGCGCCGCCTGAACGAGGACTGCTGGAGATGCAGGCTCCGTAGGACGCCCGGTCGGCCTGAGTGGGAAGCAGCCGGAAGTGCTCATCGCCTTCCAGGAACTCGTTGACGAGGTACTGGCGGTGGATACGGTCGGCCGTTCGCGCGGAACCCTCAACCACCGAACCCCTGATGTGGTCGCGCAACGCGGTGAACGCCAACATGATCGTTGTGATCCGCTGCTGCCCGTCCACGACGAGCCAGCGTTGCACTCCTCCGGCTTGCAACTGGCCTGGGGCCAGAACGACGGAGCCGAGGAAGTGCGAGGGGGGACTGCCCCCTTCGATTTGCTGTTCGACCAGATCGAGCAAATCGTCCCACAGCCGTTCCAACTGCTTCCGCGTCCAACTGTAGGTCCGTTGGTAGAGAGGTACCTGGAACTGCTTCTCCCCCTGAACGAGCTTTAAAAAGGTGATCTCTTGCGCACGCAAGGAGCAGCCCCCCTCGATTGTGAACGTCTTGCTAGGCGGCCTCGCGACCTGTGACGTCTGCCCATCAAGAGCGTAGTGCGGAGCTTTGCTGCCCGTAGTCCGGTCGGGGAAGGGGCAGGCGGGCCTGGGACAAGGCCTGCACGGCAGACCTGACCGAGTGCGAGTACAGCTCGCCCGTTGGCAAGCGGGTATACGACCTCCGCCACACCTGCTTGACGACCTGGCTCAGCCACGGCATCCCGCCGGCACAGGTCGCCGAATGGGCAGGCAATAGCGTCCCGGTGCTGCTTTCCACTTACGCGCGCTGCATCACCGGACAGACCGTTGAACTACAGCAGCGCATCGAAGGGCCCCAGAAGCTCCCGGGCGTGCCACTGGCTCCGGGCCCCGGGACGCGCTCTCTCCGCCTCTTCCCAGGGCGCCGGGCCGCGCCCGCTGATTGCGACGGCGACAGGGCTCACACGACAGGGCCCGGCTTCGGCCGGCCCTCTGCCTATGCCCGTATGCCGAGTGGGCGAGGAGGGCCGTCTTGGGCCTCGGAAGGCCGGGCACCCCACGCCACCGGGCACACCAAAACTTCGGGACGTTTTCGGGAAGAACAGCCGCCGAAACCCGCCCCGGACCGGTTCCAGCCGGACGGATCCACCTCCTCTGCCCCCGGCATCCGACGGCCCGCAGAAGCCACCAAACACCCTCTGACCAGCAAAAAGACCCTCCCGAAGGGAGGGTCTGCCCTGGCGCCCCCGGCAGGACTCGAACCTGCGGCCAAGTGCTTAGAAGGCACCTGCTCTATCCGCTGAGCTACGGGGGCCGGTGTGGACGTGGATCACGGACCGCGGACAAGGATAGAGGTCCGGGTGCCTCGTCCCGGTTGCTTCACCTCCGTGGCACGTTGTGGAGGTTCGGTGAAGCGGTCCCGATAATCGCAGGCAGGTACGAATCCTGCACCGCTTTTGGCGTCTCGCGCGTCGGGTGTTGTGCACTCGTTATGCCTGCGTCTCACTTGTCGCGATTATCCCATGCGTCTCTCGTCCCGTTCTGTAGGGGTTCCTGCGGCGCGCACGAGGGTGTATACGCTTCAAAAACCCAACGAAATTGGGCATTCTGCACATGTGGCGACCTTGGACGTACGACCCCGGCTGATCGACGCACTGTCCGTTCTGCGTGACCGCGTCGATGCCGCACGCTTTCCGCTGCCACTCAGGGGCGCGGCCCGTGCCCGGCGCAACCGGGACGAGCTGCTCGCCCAGCTTGATGACTATGTGATTCCCCGCCTGCGCTCTCCTCAGGCCCCGCTGCTCGCGGTCGTCGGGGGATCGACCGGGGCGGGCAAGTCCACCCTGGTCAACTCGCTGGTGGGGCGGCGGGTCTCGGAGGCCGGGGTGCTGCGTCCCACGACACGTACGCCGGTGCTGGTCTGCCATCCCGACGACGTCCACTGGTTCGCCGGGCCGCGGGTGCTGCCGCAGCTGACCCGGGTGTGGGTGCCCGAGCAGGACGACGGCGGAGAAGGGGAGTACGGCGGTGAAGGGGAGTACGGGGGAGAGGGGGAGTACGGAGCGGAAGGGGAGTACGGAGGGGAAGGGAGTGGGGGTGGTGGGAGTAGTGGGAGTGAGCGGGGGGTGGTGGAGGCCGGGAGGCTGATGGTGCGGATCGAGGCGGATGCGGCGTTGCCCAGTGGGGTGGCGCTGCTGGATGCGCCGGACATCGATTCGCTGGTCGCGCGCAACCGGGAGCTGGCCGCCGAGCTGATCTGCGCGGCGGACGTGTGGGTGCTGGTCACCACGGCCGCCCGTTACGCGGACGCGGTGCCCTGGCATCTGCTGCGTACGGCCAAGGAGTACGACGTCACGCTGGTGACCGTGCTGGACCGGGTGCCGCATCCGATCGCCACCGATATCTCCGGGCGGTATGCGGAACTTCTGCAGCGCGCCGGACTGGGCCATGTGCCGCGGTTCACCATTCCCGAGCTGCCCGAGTCGGCCGGCGGCGGGAGCGGGCTGCTGCCCGCCACGGCTGTCGCGGCGCTGCGCGACTGGCTGGAGCAGCACGCCCAGGACCCCGTCGCCCGCGCCGCCGCCGCGGAACGTACCGCCGCCGGCGTCCTCGCCTCGCTGCGCAGCCGGCTGCCCGCGCTGGCCGGTGCCGCGGCCGCCCAGCACGCCGCGGCACTACGGCTGGCCGGGCGGGTCGAGGAGGCGTACGAGCGGGCCGCGGAGCGGGTGCGGCGGGAGATCGCGGCCGGTGAGGTGTTGTCCGGGGACGCGCGCGCCCACTGGCGTGATCACGGGCTGGGCGGCCGGCCGGACGAGCTGCTCGACGCGCTCACCCACGGCCTCACCTCGCTGCTGACCTGCGCCGTCGAGGAGGCGGACGAGCGGGCCGCGGATGCCTGGCGGCGCGATCCCGCGGCGGCGGAGGTCTCGCTGACCGCGGCCGCGGGCGCGACGGGCGCGGGCGGACGGCTGGGAGTGATCGTCCGGCGCTGGCGGCGGTGCCTGGAGGAGCTGGCTGAGGAAGAGACCCGTGAGGCGCGTGGCGGACAGGCCGGTGAGCGGGCCGGCTCGGTGGAGCCGGAGGAATCGGCCGTCCTCCTGGCCACCGCGTTGCTCGGCGGCCGGCGCGCCTCCGCGGCGGGCGAGAACCTCGCCGACCTGCTGGGGGCGCAGACCGCGCTACGGCTCTGCGAGCGGGGCGGGCGGCTGCTGACCACGTATCTGGAGCGTGCTCTGGACGGTGAGCGCGAGCGGCGGCTGGCCCCGTTGGACCGGCTGACCGTCCCGCCGGAACAACAGGCCGAGCTGATCGCCGCGCTGTCCGTACTGCGCAGGGAGAAGGAGCGGCAGACGGGACGGGAGTCGAGGGCGGGGCAGGCGTGGGCGGTGCCGGGGGCCGGTGTGCGGTCGGAGTTGGCGAAGGAGGAGGTGTCGGGGTGAGCGGATCGACGGTGACGGGTACCGGGGCGAGTCCGGGGATCGGGGAGCGGGCGAGGGGAGGGGAGGGCGGCGCGGAGGTAGCCGGCGCCGAAGGTGCCGAAGGTGCGGAAGGGTGTGAAGGGGCAGAAGTGAGAGGGGAGGTGGTGAGAGGGGAAGGGGCAGCCGGTGGTGGGGCTTGGGATGACGGGCTGATCGCGCGGAGGGCGCGGACCGGCGGTGGGTCCGGGCCGGGCGCGCGGCGGGGGACGGACGGGGCGAGGCTGGAGTCGTCGCCTGCTGGGGCCGCGGAGGACGGTGCGGCAGGCGGTAAGGAAGCGGGTGGTGAGTCATGCGTCGAGTCGCAGGCCGCATCACACGTCGTCTCGCATGGCGGTTCGCGGGCCGCGTCGTGCGTCGCGTCGCAGGCCGTGCCGTGCGTCGGGGCCCGCGCGGACTCGCGAGACGCTTCACTCACCGGCCCAGGTATCGGTTCGCCTATCGGTTCATGCGCCGAGCCACCTGGCGGAATCCCCTCCGGCACGCGTGCCGGAAGGCCTGCCGACTCGCGTGGCACATCGCGTACCGGAGCGCGTTCGCCCTCGTACGGTGGCGCACACGCCGATTCGCGCGCCGGAGCATGCGCCGTATCGGCATCGCGCGACATGCCGGGTGACGTGTCGGGCGGGCCTTCGCACCTGGACGGTGGGCCTTCGCACCTGGAGGGCGGGAGCGGGTACCGGTGGGTCGCCGACGGGGGGCCGCGGGCCGCCGGGGGCGGGCTGCGGGGGCGGCTGGAGGCGTTGCGGGAGCTGATCGCGCTGTCGCGGACGCGGCTGGACGGGCGGACGTTGGCGGCGGCGGGGCGGATGCTGGAGGTCGCGGACGAGCGGCGCCGGCTGTCCGGCGAGCACACCGTCGTCGCCATCGCCGGGGCCACCGGCAGCGGCAAGTCGTCGCTGTTCAACGCGCTGGCCGGGGCGAACCGTTCGCAGGTCGGGCCGCGGCGCCCGACGACCGCGGAGCCGGTGGCCTGTGTGTGGCCCGGCGGCAGACCGGGCGCGGAGGGACTCCTGCACCGGCTGGGCGTACCCGCGCACCGTCGCCACGCGCCCGCCGACGGCAGCTCCGAACTGGGCGGACTCATCCTGGTCGATCTGCCCGACCATGACTCCTCGGCCACCGAGCACCGTGCCCAGGTGGACCGGATGCTGGAGCTGGTGGACGCGGTGATCTGGGTGGTGGACCCGGAGAAGTACGCGGACGCGGTGCTGCACGAGCGGTATCTGCGGCCGCTCGCGGGCTACGCCGAGGTCATGTTCGTCGTCCTCAACCAGGTGGACCGGCTGCCCGGGGACGCCGCGGACCAGGTGGTCGACGATCTGCGCCGGCTGCTCGACGAGGACGGGCTCGCGCTCGGCGAGCACGGGGAGCCCGGGGCGGCGGTGCTCGCCCTGTCGGCCGCGACCGGCAAGGGCGTGGCGGAACTACGGGAGGCGCTCGCCCAGTTCGTCGCGGAACAGGGGGCGGCCGACCGGCGGCTGGCGGCGGACGTGGACGCGGCGGCCGAGCGGTTGCGGGCGGTGTACGTGGCGCAGAGCCAGATCGGGCTGACGGAGCGGGCCCGGGAGGAGTTCGACGACCGGTTGGCCGAGGCGGTGGGGGCGGTGGCCACCGGGCGCGCGGCGGAACGCGATTGGCTGCGGTACGCGGAGCGTGCCTGCGGGTCGCCGTGGGCGCGGATGCGGGGCTGGAGGGGGAGGACGGGCAAGACGGACGGCACGGACCGTACGGACGGGGCGGAGTCGGGCCGTGGTCCGAAGGGGACCGCGGGGGCCTGTGGGCCGGAGGGGACCGGCCCGTATGCGGGGGCGGTGGCCGGTGGCGCAGGTGGGGTGACGGGGGACGGCCGGGCGGCCGCGCGGCCCGTGGTGGAGCAGGCCGTACGGGCCGTGGCCGGTGAGGCGGCGCACGGGTTGCCGGCGCCCTGGGCGCAGGCGGTGCGCGAGGCGGCGGACCGGGGCGCGTACGGGCTGCCGGAGGCGCTGGACAAGGTGGCCGCCGATGCCGAGGAGTCGCTGCGGGGCGGGCCGGCCGTGCGGCCTCGGTGGTGGACGGTGGCCGGCGCCCTGCAGGGGCTGCTGTCCACGCTCCAAGTCCTGGGGGTGCTGTGGCTGTTGGCGGTGCTCACCGGTGTGGGCGGAGCGACTGCCTGGCTCTCCGGGCTGCTGCCCGCGGTGATCGGCTCGCTGGGCGGACCCGCCCTGACGTGGCTGTGCCGGGTGGTGGCGCGCGGACCCGCCCGGCGTTACGGGCAGGACGCCGAGCGGCGGCTGCGGAGTGCGGCGGCCGGGTGCGGGCGGGCCCGGGTGCTGGAGCCGGTCGCCGCCGAGCTGCTGCGCTACCGGGAGGTGCGGGAGCAGTACGCGGTGGCATCGGGCGCCTGAGCGCATGCCGGGCGTCGCCTGACCCGACGCGGGGCCCGCCTGACGCCACGTCGGGTGCCGGACCCACTCTTCCGGGTGGCCGAGTTATCCACACTCGGCCACCCGTCCACAGGCCGCCGCGGGCCTCGCCGAATCCGTGCAGCATGAGATCAACGCAGCGCGAGCGACACAGGGCGAGCGCACAGGACGCGGGGGAGGCGTGTTCCGTGAACGACACGATGGTGACGCTGGTGGGCAATGCCGCGACGGCGGTGGAGCACCGGCAGACGACGGCGGGCGTGAATGTGGCGAGGTTCCGGCTGGCGGCGACGTCCCGGCGGTGGGACAAGGCGCAGGAGCGCTGGACGGACGGGGAGACGAGCTTCTATACGGTCCGGTCGTGGCGTGGCCTCGCCGACAATGTCGCCGCGTCGGTGGCGGTGGGCGAACCGCTCGTGGTGCAGGGGCGGTTGCGGCTGCGGGAAGGGGAGCAGCCCGCAGAGCGGGGCGGGCAGCGCTGGTTCTCGGCCGAGGTCGACGCCGTCGCGATCGGGCACGATCTCTCGCGCGGTACGGCGGCGTTCCGGAGGGTCGTGCGGGCGGCGCGGACGGGCGGGGACCCGCCGCGGACGGGAGCGGACGTCAAGGACGCGGGCGGGGCCGCCGACGTTAAGGACGCGGGCGGGGCCGCCGACGTCAAGGACGTGGGCGGGGCCGCCGTTGGGCAGGCGCGACCACGACAGCAGCGGGAGGAGCACCCGCGACCCGAGCCGGAGAAGCTCGCGCATCGGCAACCACAGCTGGGACAGGAACCGCAGCTGGGAGCGGACCCACAGCCGGGAGCGGAACCGCAGCCCCGTCCGGTGCAGCACGCGCAGCAGCAACCGCTCCCGGAGACCTCGGAGCAACCGGAGCCGCAGCCGGATCCCCGGCACGCCCAACAGCTCTCGTCACTAACCCCGTTGGCGATAGGCGCCGCATCGGCGGCGTCGGCTGCGGGCAATTCGCCCGAGAAGGTGTCAGTGCCCTGAAAAGCCCCGGGGATTTATCGATAATGGCAGGTCAGGATGCTCGTTGTCGGTAACGATTACGATTCGGATCGCTTATGAGATGCCATTACTGGGGACCCTGATGCGCCCGCTCCATAAGATCCGACGAGTACTCACGGGGGCCCACGGGGGCTGACGTTCGGCTGTTGAGTTCTTTGGGATCTTTCCGGCGAGGCACCTCCCCACCCGACCGCCTCGCCCAGAGGGGAAATTCATGCTTTCGATGAAGGGGCGGGGCGCAGCCCGCCTTGCCGCCGCGGTCGTGGCCTCTGGCCTGGTCGCGGCCGGCGCGATAGCCACCGCGGGGACCGCCGTGGCGGACGAGGCGACCCCGGCGCACGGGGGTGCCACCGCCACGCTCGGTGGGCTGAAGACCTTCGACCAGGCGGTCGTGCACAGCGACGGCGGGGACCAGCGCGTGGGCGCCGGGCTCTTCGAGATGTCGGTCGACAACGGCGGCACCCTCCAGACGTACTGCATCGACATCCACAACCCGACGCAGCAGCAGGCGAAGTACCAGGAAGTGCCCTGGAGCGCCTCGTCGCTGCACAACAACGGGGACGCCGGCAAGATCCGCTGGATCCTGCAGAACTCCTACCCGCAGGTGAACGACCTGGCCGCGCTCGCCGCCAAGGCCGGTGCCGGGAACCTCACCGAGAAGACCGCCGCGGCCGGCACCCAGGTCGCGATCTGGCGCTTCTCCGACCACGTCAAGGTGGACGCGGTCGACCCGGCGGCCGAGAAGCTCGCCGACTTCCTCGAGAAGAACGCGCAGAGCGTCGCCGAGCCCAAGGCCTCGCTGACGCTGGACCCGCCGGCCGTCTCCGGCAAGTCCGGCAGCAAGCTCGGCCCGGTCACCGTGCACACCAACGCCGACAGCGTCACGATCTCCCCGGCCGCCGACGTGCCGGCCGGTGTCAAGGTCGTCGGCAAGGACGGCAAGCCGGTCACCAGCGCCGCGGACGGCACCCAGCTGTTCTTCGACGTGCCCAAGGGCGCCGCGGACGGCAGCACCTCGCTGACCGCCCAGGCCGCCACCAAGGTCCCGGTCGGCCGGGCCTTCACCGGCATCGGCGAGCACGCCAAGAGCCAGACCCAGATCCTGGCCGGCTCCAGCGAGTCCACGGTCTCCGCGGCCGCCACGGTCTCCTGGAAGAAGCAGGGCGCCATCCCGGCGATCACCGCCGAGAAGAACTGCGCCAAGGGCGGCGTGGACGTCACGGCGACCAACAAGGGCGATGAGGCGTTCGGCTTCCAGCTGTCCGGCAAGTCGTACGAGGTCGCACCCGGCAAGTCGCAGACCGTGACCGTGCCGGTGGCCGAGGACCAGCCGTACGAGATCACCATCAAGGGCGCGGGCGGCTTCAAGAAGACCTTCACGGGCGTCCTGGACTGCAAGACCGCCGGCAGCGGCGGCGGCAAGCCCTCCAGCCAGCCCAGCCCGGCCTCGGTCGGCGGCAGCACCGCCGGCGGCAACGGCACCGACCTCGCCGAGACCGGCTCCAGCAGCGCCACCCCGATGATCGCGGGCGTCGCGGTCGTCCTGGTCGTGGTCGGCGGCGCCGCGGTGTTCTTCCTCCGTAAGAAGAAGACCGGCAGCCCGGCTCAGTAACACCGGCACCCGCCCGTCACACCGGCATCCCGTCCCGTAACAGTCGGCGACCGTACGGTGACCGGGCGGTGGTCGAGGAACATCCCGCGGCCCCGGAGCGTTGTCCAGCTCCGGGGCCGCCGGCATGACGTTCGCCGTCCGCCGGCTGGCACCCGTTTCCTTCCCGGGATGGACGTACGGCAAGATGGGGTGTATCTGCCCTCCCTCGGCCGCGTCGCGCGAAGGCCCCGGGCGGTGCCGCACACAGACCCTTTTCGATCCAATCTGCCGGACGGTTTCTCTTGGCTGAGTACATCTACACGATGCGCAAGGCGCGCAAGGCGCACGGCGACAAGGTCATCCTTGATGACGTGACGCTGAGCTTCCTGCCGGGCGCGAAGATCGGTGTCGTGGGTCCCAACGGCGCCGGAAAGTCCACGGTGCTGAAGATCATGGCCGGTCTTGAGCAGCCGTCGAACGGTGACGCCTTCCTCTCCCCCGGCTACACCGTGGGCATGCTCCTCCAGGAGCCGCCGCTGGACGAGTCCAAGACGGTCCTGGAGAACGTCCAGGAGGGCGCCAAGGAGGTCATGGGCAAGCTCAAGCGCTTCAACGAGGTCGCCGAGCTGATGGCCACCGACTACTCCGACGCGCTCATGGAGGAGATGGGCAAGCTCCAGGAGGACCTCGACCACGCGGGCGCGTGGGACCTGGACACCCAGCTGGAGCAGGCCATGGACGCGCTCGGCTGCCCGCCCGGCGACTGGCCGGTCACCAACCTCTCCGGAGGTGAGCGCCGCCGCGTCGCGCTGTGCAAGCTGCTGCTGGAGGCCCCCGACCTGCTGCTGCTCGACGAGCCCACCAACCACCTGGACGCCGAGTCCGTCCAGTGGCTGGAGCAGCACCTCGCCAAGTACCCCGGCACCGTCGTCGCCGTCACCCACGACCGGTACTTCCTCGACAACGTCGCCGGCTGGATCATGGAGCTCGACCGCGGCCGTGCGCACGGCTACGAGGGCAACTACTCCAAGTACCTGGAGACCAAGCAGACCCGTCTCAAGGTCGAGGGCCAGAAGGACGCCAAGCGTGCGAAGCGTCTGAAGGACGAGCTGGAGTGGGTGCGCTCCAACGCCAAGGGGCGGCAGGCCAAGTCCAAGGCCCGTCTGGCGCGTTACGAGGAGATGGCCGCCGAGGCCGACAAGATGCGGAAGCTGGACTTCGAGGAGATCCAGATCCCGCCGGGCCCGCGCCTGGGCAACGTCGTCGTCGAGGTCGACAAGCTCAACAAGGCCTTCGGCGAGAAGGTCCTGATCGAGGACCTGAGCTTCACGCTGCCGCGCAACGGCATCGTGGGCGTCATCGGCCCGAACGGCGCCGGCAAGACCACGCTGTTCAAGATGCTCCAGGGTCTGGAGACCCCGGACTCCGGTGACATCAAGGTCGGCGAGACCGTCAAGATCTCCTACGTCGACCAGAGCCGCGAGAACATCGACCCCAAGAAGACCCTGTGGGCCGTGGTCTCCGACGAGCTGGACTACATCAACGTCGGCCAGGTCGAGATGCCCTCGCGGGCGTATGTCTCCGCGTTCGGCTTCAAGGGCCCGGACCAGCAGAAGCCGGCGGGTGTGCTCTCCGGCGGTGAGCGCAACCGCCTGAACCTCGCGCTCACCCTCAAGCAGGGCGGCAACCTGCTCCTCCTCGACGAGCCGACCAACGACCTCGATGTCGAGACGCTCTCCTCGCTGGAGAACGCGCTGCTGGAGTTCCCCGGCTGCGCCGTGGTCGTCTCCCACGACCGCTGGTTCCTCGACCGCGTCGCCACCCACATCCTGGCGTACGAGGGCGACTCCAAGTGGTTCTGGTTCGAGGGCAACTTCGAGTCGTACGAGAAGAACAAGATCGAGCGGCTGGGCGCGGAAGCCGCCCGCCCGCACCGCGCCACGTACAAGAAGCTCACCCGGGGCTGACCGCCGTGCGCCACCTCTACTCCTGCCCCCTGCGCTGGTCGGACATGGACGCGTTCGGCCATGTCAACAACGCGGTGTTCGTCCGCTACCTCGAAGAGGCGCGGATCGACTTCATGCGCCGGCTGGCGCCGGGGGGCGGCAGTCCGTCGTTCACGGGCGGCTCGGTCGTCGCCCGGCACGAGATCGACTACGTCCGGCCGCTGGTGCACCGGCACGCCCCGGTGACCGTCGAGCTGTGGGTGACGAAGGTCAGCGCCGCGTCGCTGACGGTCGGCTACGAGGTCAAGGACGAGGACACGCTCTATGTGCGGGCCTCGACCGTCGTCGTCCCGTTCGACTTCGCCGAGCAGCGCCCGCGCCGCCTCACCGCGGAGGAGAAGACGATCCTCAAGGAGTATCTGGACGACGCCGCGCAGCAGTCGTATCAGGAGGGAACCGCAGCGGTATGACGGCGCTGCAGCTGGCCGATGCCGGGGAGGCGGCGGATCTCGCCGCCTTCCTCGCCCGGCTGATCCACTACGACCGCGCCGCCGCGGTACGGCTGCAGGCGGGCGGCGGGGTGCTCGCCGTCTTCGGCCGCCCGCCGTCCTTCGAGGTGCTGGCGATCCGCACCGCCCGGCTCGCCGGGGACGCCACGCTGGACACCACGGTCTCGGCCGGTGAACTCCTCGAAGGCATCGAGGAGTCCGGCGCGCTGACCGTGCCCGCCGCCGTCACGGGCCCGCCGTGGACCGGGCTGCTGCCGCCGCGCGGCGGCTGGCAGCGGGTGCCGGGCCTGCCGGAGCCCGAGGCGCTGGTGCGGGCGGTGGCTGCCGCGGTCGCCGAGTTCCGCGCCCGCGACGAGGCCCTGCCGCCGCAGCACCGCACCCGCGCCGAGCGGGACCGCATCGGCCGGGAGATCTGGTCGCGCACCCTCGGCGACACCCACCTCCCGCTGCGTGCCGCGCACGCCGCCCAGTCGCTGGGCTTTCTGCGTCCGGCGCGGGCCGGGGCGCTGACCGCGGGCAGCGGCGCCGGCACCGACACCGGCGCGCAGGCCCCGGCCCCCGCGGCCGGCCGGCTGAGTCTGCTCTCCGCGGGCGGCTGGCTGCGGCTGAGCACCCCCTACGGATCGATCGCCGTACGGACCGGGGGACCGGCCGGGCTCACGGGCCTGACGGGGCTCACGGTCACGCCGGTCTGAGGCCGGGTCGGTCTGAGGCCGGGCCGGTCCGGCGCCGCGAAGGGCCTCCCGGCCCGCGTGCTACGAGCCCGGGGCCCCCTCAACCTCATCCCCGGCTCCGTCCGCATCCCCATCCCCGTCCCCGTCCGCCGTCCGGTCCGGCCACACGCCGATGTGGTCGCTCTCCAGCTCCAGCAGGACGCGCTGCGCCATGCCCAGGCTGCTGGTGTACTCGGCCGGCAGCTGGAGCCGGCCCGCCCGGTCGAGCATCGCGTACTCGCGCGCGACCAGGGACTCCCGGCCCGTCGCGGCGTCCCGTTCGGTGCGCCGCAGCACCTCCGACGACGTACGGCCGTCGCGGATCGCGACCGTGCGCCGTACCTCGTCCGCCACCGCCTGGTCATGGGTGACGATCACGATCGTGGTGCCCAGCTCCTCGTTGGCGGTGCGGAAGGCCGTGAAGACCTGCTCGGCGGTGTGCGAGTCCAGCTCTCCGGTCGGCTCGTCGGCCAGCAGGACGGACGGGGAGTTGGCCAGCGCCACCGCGATGGCGGTGCGCTGCTGTTCGCCGCCGGAGAGCTGGTGCGGCCGGCGGTCGCGGCAGTGGTCCAGGGAGAGCATCGACAGCAGCCGCTCGGCCGCCTTCGTCCGGGCCGCCCGGCGCCGGGCGCCGCTCAGCTGCATCGGCAGCATGACGTTCTGCAGCGCGGTCAGATACGGCAGGAGGTTGCGGGCGGTCTGCTGCCAGACGAAGCCGACGACCTCACGGCGGTAGCCGAGCCGGGCCCGGGCGTCCATCGTCAGCAGATCGCGGCCGGCGACCCGGGCGGCGCCCGCGGTCGGCACGTCCAGACCGGCCAGGATGTTCATGAGCGTGGACTTGCCGCTGCCGGACGCGCCCACCAGCGCCATCAACTCGCCCTCGGCGACCAGCAGATCGAGCCCCTGGAGGGCCTGTACCTCGACGCCGTCGGTGGTGAAGACCCGCACCAGCCGGTCGCAGGCGATCAGCGCGTCGTGCCCGTAGGCGGGGCGGCCGCTCCGGGCCGCCGCGCGCCGCTCCAGCTCGGCCAGGCTCACGGGCCCGGCCGGCCGGCCGTCGGACGGTGTGGTCATACGGCATCATCCTCCACTCTCAACCGGGTCCCCTCGCGCCGCCGTTCGCTTAGCCAGGCCTGGGCCAGCACCACCGCCAGCGCCAGCACGACCACGCCCGCCGACGGCAGCAGCAGGGACGCGGGATCGGATTGCAGTCGTACGGTGCCGCCCGCGCCGTCGCCCGGGGAGCCCGGCAGGGCGAGCGGGGTGAGGTCGATGCCGGGGCGCAGCAGGCCGGTCGTGGCCGCGCCGGACAGCGCGCCGCCCAGCGCGGCGAGCAGCGCCGCCGGCAGCGCTTCGAGGACCATCAGGCGCCGGCCCTGCGCCGGGGCGAGGCCCATCGTGCGCAGCCGGGCCAGGAGCCGGCCGCGCTGCGGGGCGGCCTGGAGGAGGGAGAGCAGCAGGGTCAGCAGCGCGAACCCGGCGCCGGCCGCGACGGCGGCGGTGTAGAGGCGCTCCGCGCCCTGTTGGAGGGGCG
Source organism: Streptomyces sp. NPDC002446 (assembly GCF_053595675.1). NCBI lineage: Bacteria > Bacillati > Actinomycetota > Actinomycetes > Kitasatosporales > Streptomycetaceae > Streptomyces > Streptomyces sp. NPDC002446. The sequence goes on from NZ_JBSFYC010000001.1 coordinate 65,861, forward strand.
GATCGGCGAGCTTTGCGCGCTCCGCGGAGCGCAGGACCAGCCGGGCGGACAGCGACGCCGGGGCATGGGCGCGGACGGCGGTGCGCAGCGCGTCGGTGTTCAGCGAGCGGCCGGACAGCAGCACCGCGGTGGGCCCGTTGGCGGGGTCGGCATAGGTGTCCGGGTGCAGGCGGGCCACGCTCTCGGCGTTGACCAGGACGAAGTCGCCGCCGGGCTGGGCCGGGGTGTCGGCGCGTACCGCCGTGGGACGGACGACGAGTTGGCCGAACTCCGGCTGCAGCGCCATCGGGGCGCGTCCGAAGCGGGTCAGGACGCGGGGGGAGACGAGCGCCGGCAGCGGCCGGTCGCCGCCGGGGTCGGCCAGCTCCCGGGCTAAGAAGGCGCCCAGGCCGGTGGCGCGGGCGAGCCGGGAGTACGCCTCGGCGTCGGCGATGACCAGGTAGAGCGGCGGCCCGCCGTCGTCGGCGGGCAGCGCGGCGGTCCGTATCGGCACGGCGTCCTCGACGCCCGGCACCGTGGCGACGGCCCGCTGGAGCTCTTGGGGCAGGGGCCGGTCGGCGACGACCCGGGCCTCGGCACCGACCGCGGTCAGCGCCGCACGGTCGCGGGCCGCGTCGACCCCGGCGAGCACCGAGCCGCCGAAGGACGCGGTGGTCAGCGCCACCAGCAGCGCGAGCAGCGGCAGTCCGGCGGCGGCCGGGGCGCGGCCCGCGCGGGCCAGCGCGAGAAAGCCGGTCAGTCCGGAGCGGCGGGCGGCGGGCCGGGCGGCCAGCCGCAGCGGGAGCGGATGGAGCCGCATCAGCAGCAGTGCGGCGATCCCGCCGATGAGCACCGGGGCGGCGCTGACCAGGGCGTCCACCCCGCCGTCGGCCGCCATGCCGCGGCGGCGCAGCGCCGCCACCGCGGCGGCAGCCAGTACCAGCACCGTCAGTTCGGCGACCGTACGGCGCCGGGAGGGGCGGGCACCCACCAGGTCGGCGCGCGCGGCGGGATGCGGCCGGTGATGGGCGGCGGCGGCCCGCAGCGGCAGGGCGAGCGTGCCCAGCAGACCGGCCGCGGCCGCCGCCGCCAGCGAGGGCCAGACACGTTCGCCGGGCGTCAGCAGCAGCGCCAGTGCGCCCCCGGCCGCCGCCGCGGGCAGCGCCACCACCCCGGTCTCCGCCGCCAGCCGCCCGGTCAGCCCGGGCAGTGAGGCGCCGCGAGCTCGCAGCAGGTCCAGCTCCGGGCGTCGGCGGGCCGCCGTCAGCGCACCGGTCATCAGCAGGACGATGGCGGCGACGGTGCCGATCCCGAACGCGGCCACCGCGATGACCGGCGCGATCGCCGCCCGGGTCCGGGCGTAGGTGCCCAGCAGGCCGTCCACGGCGCTGTCGGCCAGTGCGCCGTCGCCCGCCACCGCGCGCAACCGGGCGAGCCCCGTGCCGCGTTCGAGGGAGAGCAGCCGGTCGCGCAGCAGCGGGACGTCGCGGCCGGTCAGGGCACCCGCGTCGACCGGGTAGCGCCAGAACTTCTCCGGCTCCCCGTCGGTGGCCGGCAGCGCCGGACCGTCCTGCGGGGACAGCAGCAGACCGGCGCGCCAGAACCTGTGCGGCGGGGGCCCCGGGGTCACGTCCAGGCGGGCGGCTGTCATCAGCGGGTCCACGGCCCAGTAGACGCCGTCCGGGGCGCGCGGGGCGAGCAGCCCCGAGATCCGTACGGTCAGGCCCGGCAGATGCAGTTCGCTGCCGACGTGCAGGGTGAGGGTCCGTGCGGTGGCGACGGTCACCGCCGCCTCCAGGGTGCGCGCCCCGGGGGCGGCGCCGCGCGGCAGCCGGCCCTCGGTGAGCGCGGCGTGCCGGCCGGTGCCGGAGACCGCGTAGAGCGAGAAGGAGGGGGCGACGCCCTCGGGCCGGGGCAGCCAGGAGTCCTGTGCGGCCAGCGGCTTGGTGGTGCGTACGCCGTGGACGGACTCGGCCTCGGCGATCCGCAGCGGGGCGGTGAACCGCCCCCGGACCGCGCGGTCCTGGCGGGCGACCTCGGCCGCGGCGTAGCCGGCCGCCGGGTCGCCGCCGGGCACCTCGGCAGGCGAGACCGAGATCTCCACGGTCCGCTGCTCGGGCGGCGCCGAGCCCAGCGCATGGCGCACGCCGTTGGTCTCGTACGCCTCGATGCCGCGCGGGAACGCCGCCGCGAGGAACGCCGTCACCAGCACCAGCGCGCCCAGCGCCGACGCCGCCGCGCGCGAGGTGCGCAGCCGCACGCGCAGCCAGGCCGTCCAGGTGAGCGCGGTCATCGGCCACCACTCCCCGGGGCGCGCCGCAGCGGCCCAGGGCCTTTCCGGCCCTGACCCATCGGACAGGCCATCGTCCTCATCACCCGCCTCCCTGGCCGCGCAGCGCCCGCACCGGGTCGCCGCGGCGCAGCCCGACGGCCGCGACGATCAGCAGCGGCACCGCCGCGACCGCCGCCAGCAGCGCGGCCACCTGCCCGGCCGGCAGCTCCACCAGCACCGGTGGCACCGGACGGTCCCCCTTCTCGGTCAGCACGACCAGCGGGACCACCGCCCGGGTCAGCACCGTCCCCAGCGCCACCCCGACGGCCAGCGCCAACGCGATCAGCACGCCCTGCTCGGCGGCGAACATCCGGGCCAGCTGCCCGCGCGGCGCCCCCAGGGCACGCAACACGGCGAACTCCCCGGCCCGTTCACGGACCGATCCGGCGGCGCCGACCGCGAACCCGACCGCCGCCAGGGCCACCGCGACCGCCGCCGCGGCCGTCAGCGCGGTCTGCGGGCCGAGCCCCAGCGGATCGTCGTGCAGCTGCCGGGCGATCTCGTCGCGGACCAGGACCTGGCCCGGATCGGTGTCCGGTCGGGAGCGCAGCGCGTCGACGGCCTTCGCGACCGCGGCGGGACCGGGGCGCAGCCACCACTCGGCGGCGGTCAGCGGCGCGGCGCCACGGTCGTCCAGCGCCTCGTTGACGGCGCCGAAGTCGACCAGCAGCCCGGTGGCCGGACCGCCGTCCGCCGGGGCCGGCAGCGCGCGCACCGCCCGTACGATCCGCACCTTCAACGGCTCCCCGTTGACCGGCACTTCGATGGTGGCGCCGGCCTTCGAACCGGTGTCGCGCAAGAACGCCTCGGTGGCGACCGCGGCCGGCGGCGGCCGCTTCGGGTGCGCGGCGGTGATCCGCACCGTCGTCACCGCCGCACCCCACGTGCCCATCCGGGCGCCCGTGTCGTAGGTCTGGGACAGCACACCGCCCGCGGGGACGTGGGCCCGGCCCGCCGCCGGCCCGGACTCCTCGCCCACGGACGCGCTCTTGTCGCTGATCTGCGCCCGCCAGGCGAGCGGGGCGGGCGCGGCGAGGGGGTGCGAGCGGCCCTCGCCGGTGACGGCCCGTGCCGCGGTGACGGTCAGCCGCTGGCGGTGGGAGACCGGTGACTGGTCCATGTCGACGACCAGACCGGTCAGCCGCAGGGGGCCGGCCGAGCGTCCCGCCGGGGCACCGGCCGCGGCGGCGAGGTCGGCGTCCAGGGTGTGCGGCGCGCCGTTCGCGGCCACCGGGCCGAGCGGCAGGGTGAACGGGACGCCGAAGCGGTCGGTGACGATGACGGAGAGGGCCGCCGGCACCGGCCCGGTGTCGTGCCCGTAGGCGCCGTGCCCGGCCGGCAGCGCCCTCAGGGAGCGCAGGGTGACGGTCAGCCGCAACCGGCCGGTGTCCGCGGGGAGTCCGAGGCCGCGCGGGCCGCCGTCCTTCGGTGCCACCGCGCGCAGCACCTCGTCCGCGGCCCGGCCCGCCCGGTCGTCCGGGCCGCCGCCCACGAGGTCGCCGCGCAGCAGCAGCGCCCCCGCCGACCGGCGGGCGTCCAGGGCGAGCAGCGAGGCGGCCCGGCCGCCCGACAGGTCCAGGACGTCCTGCCCGGCGGGCAGCGCCGCGACCACCCCCGGCACCGCCGCATACGCCCCGCCCTGGCCCAACTGCGGTGTCCTGCTGCTCAGTACGCGCACCGCCGCGCCCGCGCGGAAGTCGGCCTGGTCGTCCTGCGAGCGGTCCCAGGAGGTGCGCTGGCCGATCGCCAGCATGCCCAGCGCGACGGCCAGCACCAGCAGCAGGACGGGACCCGCGCCGCGGTGGAGGCCTCCCCTGCCCGAACCGGGTGGAGAACCCGGGGAAGGGCGGCGGCTGATCTGCCAGCCGGCCAGCGCCGCGGTCAGGCCCCGGCCGCCGGCCGCGCCCCGCTCGGCGATCCGGGCGGCGAGCGGCAGCAGCCGCAGCGTCAGCACCGTACCGGCGAGCAGCGCCAGCGCCGGGGCGGCCACCAGCACGGGATCGATGCCGAGCCGGCCGGCGGTGTCGCCGGTCAGCGCCCCGCCGGCGACACCACCGTCGGCCCCGGCGCCGCCCGCCGTGCGGCGCCGGAGCTGCCAGTACGCGACACCGGCGAGCACCAGCAGCCCGAGGTCCGCGCCCGCCTTTCCCCAGGCGCCGGTCGGCTGCCGCGCCCGGCGCCGCCGCGGGCCCTCGCCCCCGCCGCGCACCAGCGCGGGAGCGGCGATGGCGAGGGCGCAGCCCAGTGCCACGCCGATGCCGGTCAGCCAGGTCGTGGCGGTGAGCCGGGTGTCCAGCGGCAGCCCGATGCGGGACAGCGCGCCACTGCCGGCCAGCAGCCGCATCAGCGTGCCGGCCAGCAGCGGTGCGCCGAGCGCGGCCGGCGCCGCGAGCAGCAGCGACTCGGCCAGGGCCAGCCCCGCGATCCGCCGCCGGGAGCCGCCACGGGCCCGCAGCAGCGCCGTCTCCCCGGCCCGTTCGGTGGTCAGCGTCCGGGCGACCAGCAGCAGCGCATAGCCGGCCAGCAGGATCAGCTGGAGCGCGACGATCAGGATCGTCGAGCGGTTCACCAGCAGCGACCGCTGCAACTGCCCCAGCACGTCGGCCAGGTCGGTGGTGGCGGTGGCCCGGCCCGCGAACGCCGGATCGGCCATCAGCGCCTTGGGGGCCGGACCGGCGGCGGCGCGCAGTGCGGCCAGCCGGTCCGCGGTCAGCGAGCGGAAGTCGGCGGTGGCGAGCCAGCCGACCGAGTCCTGCACCAGCGGTCCGCCGCGGAACGCCGCGAGGTCGGTGAGCAGCGGTCCGTACGTCGTGAAGCCGAGGGTGCGCACCCCGCGGCCACCGAGGTCGTCGAGCTTCCAGTACGGGTCGGTGCGGTCCTTGGGCCGGTAGACGCCGGTGACCTCGATGGTCAGACGGGCCGGGCCGGACAGCCGGCCCGCGAGGGTGAACCGGCTGCCGGGCCCGATGCCGAGCCGGGCGGCCGCGGCCTCGGGCACGGCGACGGGCAGCGGCCCGCGCGCGCCCGCGGCGGGCCAGCTCCCTTTGCGGAGCGTGAGGCGGGAGCGGTCCATGGCCGCGAGGTGGGTGAGCTCCGGTTCGCCCTTGGGGGCCTGCGGCGGCCGGAGCGCGTCCGGCAGCGCGTACGGCCCGGAGCGGGTCAGGGTGCGCACCGCGAACGGCAGCCCGTCGAAGGCCCGTCGGGCGCCCGCGGCCACCGCGCGGTCGGCCGGCTCCCGTTTGTCCGCGGGCAGCTGGGCCTTCACCTGGAGTGCCGCGGCCGCGGAGGCGGCGGGGGTCGCCCCTGCTCGAACGGACTCGGGAGCCTGGGGACGCGCGCCCAGCGCTTCCCGGAGCCCGGCGTCCCCGACCGCGGTGGAGAAGGCGGCGAGCGTCGCCAGCACCGTGGCGGTCAGCAGCACCGACACCAGTGCGGCGGCGAGCAGCAGACGATGTGCCCGCACCCGCAGGAAGACGAAACCGGCCATGGCCCCCCTGCCAGGCTCGCACCATCAACAGCACCGTCAGTACCAAACGGATGTACGGATGCTGTCAGAGGGCGGGGCGCCCGGCAGGCGGTTTACGGGAGGGCTTGACCGGATCGTGACGGGCGGGGCGCTGACGTGTGGCGACGGCCGACCGGTGTGACGCGTTCCTCAGTCCGCGGTGTTGATCATCGAGGCGGCCGCATACGTGAGGTAGTTCCACAGCTGCGTCTCGTGTTCCCCGGAGAGACCGAGGGAGTCCACGGCGTCCCGCATGTGCCGCAGCCAGGCGTCGTGCGCGGCCCGGTCGACGGTGAACGGGGCGTGCCGCATCCGCAGCCGGGGGTGGCCGCGGCCGTCGCTGTACGTGCGGGGGCCGCCCCAGTACTGCATGAGGAAGAGCGCAAGGCGCTCCTCGGCCGGACCCAGGTCCTCCTCCGGGTACATCGGCCGCAGCAGCGGGTCCTCGGCGACTCCCTGGTAGAAGCGGTGCACCAGGCGGCGGAAGGTCTCCTCGCCGCCGACCTGCTCGTAGAAGGTCTGCTCCTGAAGCGTGCCGCGCGGAATCTTGTTCACCGCTCCATGGTGGCAGATGCCCCGGATGAGGACTTCGGTCGTACGACGTCCCGCGGGCGGCTCCGCGGCGGGCGGCCGCACCAACGGCGAGCGGGGCGTGACCGGTTGGTCACGCCCCGCAGTCGTCCGGCCTCCGGCCCGAGGGTCAGCCCCGGCGGATGGTCAGCGTCGTCCAGGCGCCGATGTGCACCCGGTCGCCCTCATGGAGCGGCACCGGCACATAGGGCTGGATCGGGTCCTCGGCGAGGTTGATCGTCGTGCCGTTGGTGGAGTTCTGGTCCACCACCGCCCAGCTGCCGTCCTGCTGCTGCACCAGCAGGGCGTGCTGGTGCGAGACGCCCGGGTCCTCGGGTGCGCTGCCCAGGTCGATGTCCGGGGACTCGCCGGTGCTGTTGCGGCGACGCCCGATCGCGACCTGGCCGTTGGCGAGCGGCAGCACCTGCTCGGGGGAGTACGCGGGCAGGTTGAGCCCCGCCGCCTCCGGGCCGCTGCGCCCCATCATCGCCATGAAGTACTCGCGGTCCGGCGCGACCGCGACCACCCAGCCGGCGCCGACGACCGGCGGCGGACCCTGCGGCGGTGCCACGGGACCCTGGCCGGGGCCGCCGTTCCACTGCTGGTCCGGGCCGGGGCCCTGCTGCTGCTGCGGCGGCGGCTGCTGCTCGAACGGGGCCTGCGGGTGCTGCTGCTCGAACGGCGGCTGCTGCTCGTACGGTCCCGGCTGCTGCGGCGGGAACGGCGCGGGCGGCTGCTGCTCGAACGGGGCCTGCGGGCCGGGGCCGGGCGGCGCGGGCGCCATCGGGGCCGGCGGGGCCTGGGCGCCCGGGGGGTTCAGCGTCCAGTCGTCGCCGCCCTGCTGCGGCGGCGGGCCCGGCTGGCCGGCGGGGCCGGGGCCGGGCATGCCGGGCGGCGGGCCGGGCTGGCCGGGGAAACCGCCGGGGCCCGGCTGGCCGGGGAATCCGCCCGGTCCGGGCTGACCCGGGAAGCCGCCGGGTCCGGGCTGGTCGGCGAAACCGCCGGGGCCCGGCTGGTCGGGGAAGCCTCCCGGTCCGGGCTGGTCGGGGAAGCCGGGCGGCATGTCCTGCTGCTGCGGGGGCTGCGGCTGCTGGGCCTGCGGCGGCGGGAAGCCGTAGCCGCCCTGCTGGTCCTGCGGGCCGGGGCCGGGCTGGCCGGGGCCGGGGGCGGGCGGCGGGAAGCCGTAGCCGCCCTGGCCGCCCTGCGTTCCGGGGCCGGGTGCGCCGGGCGGCGGGCCCGGCTGCTGGCCGGTCGGCTGGCCGGGCGCCGGGGCGTAGGACGTCGGGGAGTTGGTGAGGAAGCTGTAGCGGCACTGCTCGCAGAACGGCGCCATCGCCTCGCGCGGCGTACCGCACTGCGGGCACAGCTCGGACTGGGGCGCCTGACCGGGGCCGGGCTGGGCCGGGCCGGGGGCCGGCGGCGGGAAGCCGTAGCCGCCCTGGCCGCCCTGCGTACCGGGGCCGGGCTGGGCCGGGCCGGGCGCGGGCGGCGGGAAGCCATAGCCGCCCTGGCCGCCCTGCATGTCAGGAGCGCCGGGCGCCATGCCGCCGGGGCCGGGACCGGGACCGCCGGGCGGCGGTGCCATCTGGCCCGGCGGCGGTCCGGGCTGGCCGGTCGGCTGGCCGGGCGGCGGTGCGTTCAGGAAGCCGGCAGGCAGGGAGGGCGGCGGGGGGACAGCACCCGCCATCCGCTGGCCGCACACCTCGCACCAGTCTTCGGCCACCGACTGGTGGCCGCTCGGGCAGGTCGGCATGTCGGTATTTCCCCCTCCGTACCGTTTCTTTCAGGCACTGCTCGGTACTGATTGTTTCGGTACTGACTGTGATTCTTTGTGGCTATTTCTTTATGCGAACGGTTTTCGTCGAGCGCGTCTCAAGAGTCATCTCGTCCGCCTCGGCGACCTTCGCCTTCAGTCGCACAGTACCGGTCGCGCCGTCGACGACGTCCACCACCTTCGCAAGGAGTTTCGCCGTCTCCTCGTTCCCCGAGACGGCGGCGAGCTGGACCGCGCGGCCGAGTTTCGCCGTCGCGGTCGCGACATCACCTGACTTACGGGCATCCAGCCCCTGTTGGATGACTTGTGCCAGTTCCGCCTGGCCTGTGTAGTGCGCCACCTGCGGATCGATCGACGTGGCGGCGGCGATGTCGTGGGTCCAGACGGCCCGTACGAGCCCCTGTGTCAGCGGTTTCGGTGCGGCTCCCGCGGGACGGCCGTGGGGGGCGGAAGTGATCAACGAGACGCGGCCGGCCAGCATTTCCTCGCCGATGCGCGCGGCCGGCACCCGAAGGCAGAGGTGGTAGTCGCGGGACTCGTCGCCCCAGGAGCCGGTCGGGTAGTCCCCCGAGCGCGGCCCGGACTCCCGGCGCCGGCCGGTCAAGTCCTCCACGGTGGGCGCCACTTGCCTGACGAAGACGGTCTCGGTGTCCAGCGGCGTCCACAGCCGCAGGCCGACGTCGGCGACCTCCTTGCCCATCGCCGTCTCCATCAGCCGGGTGAAGTCGGCGGTCAGCCCGGCCGGATCGGCGACGATATCGGCGGTCCCCAGGAGCGCCGAGGCGATGCCGGTGACCTCCTTGACCTCCCAGTCCGTGCCGACGCCCCGGGCGTCGCAGGTGAAGGACCCCGAGCAGGCATCCAGGACGGCGCGCAGCTGCTGCGGCGACTCGTGCTCGTTGCGGCCGTCGGTGAGCAGGACGGCGTGCCGGATGGCGAGCGCCTCGGACGACAGCAGCCGGCCGGCCAGCCGCAGCCAGCTGCCGATGGCCGTACCGCCGCCCGCGCGCAGCGTACGCAGCGCCTCCCGGGCCCGCGCGCGGGTGGCCGCCCCGGCCACGGCCAGCCGGCCGCCGCCGGGGTAGACCTCGGCGGCCCGGTGGGTACCGGCCACCACCGCGAAGGCGACACCGTCGCGCAGGGTGTCGAGGGCGGCGGCCGTCGCCTCACGGGCGCCGCGCAGCTTCGCCGGCGGATGATCCATCGAGCCGGAGCAGTCGACCATGATCACCACGCCCGCTGCCGGGGCGCCGCCACCCACGGACAGCGGTCTCCCGGCCGTCGTACCGCCCCCGGTCGCGGTGACCGTCACGATGGCGTGCACCTCGCGTCCGCCCTCGGGGAGGTACGGGTTCTGGTACACCTCGGCGGAGAAGCGCGGTACCCGGGACTTGGCTAAGTTGGCCATCCGTTCCGCTCCTTGTGACGCCGTAGCCGTAGCCGTACTGGCCGTACCGGTCGTGTCCGTCGGTCGGTGCCCGTGGTGCGTGCCCAGGCGCGTCGCGCACCCCGAGGGCGCCCGAGTCATGCGGCTCTGAGCCGGTCAGGCCGATCCTGCCCGCCCCGACGGCGCGGGGAACGGCACCAGCGCCACCGTTACGTTGTCGTGCCCGCCGCCGTCGAGGGCATGGGCGACCAGTGTGCGGGCACCGTTCAGCGGCCTGGCGGGGGCGTCGTACGGCAGCACCGCGGCCATCTGCTCGGCGGACTCGGCGTAGTTCCACAACCCGTCGGTGCACACCACCACGAGGCCGGGGCCGTCCGGCTTGAACGTCGCGGTGTGCGGCTCGACCTCGTAGGCGTCGGCGCCGAGCCAGCCCGTGATGGCGTGCGCGCGCTCGTCGGCGTTCGCCTCGGCCTCGGACATCAGGTTGTTGGCGACCATCTGGGCGGCCCAGGAGTCGTCCTCGGTGAGCCGTACGGGCGGCGCCGTGCGGTCGTCGGGGATCCAGTAGGCGCGGCTGTCACCGACCCAGCCGACGGTCAGCAGCCCGCCGCCGACCACCGCGGAGACGAACGTACAGGCCGGGGCGTTCTGCTGGCGGTGCTCGTCATGCGCCAGGGAAGGGTCGGCGGCCAGCGCGTCGACCGCCGCGGAGGCCGCCAGGGCGGCCTCGTGCATGGCCTGCTGGGGGTGCGTACCGCGCGGCAGCGACGCCAGCAGCGCCTCGCCGGCGGCCTCCGAGGCCGCCTTGGACGCCTCGTCCGGGCGGGTCGCCGAGGAGACGCCGTCGCAGACCACCGCGACCACGGCGGGTGTGCCGTCGGGGAGGGTGGCGGCCCGCAGGGCGAAGAAGTCCTCGTTGCGGTGGTGGCGGTGCCCCCGGTCGCTGACCGCCGCGAGGCCCGCCAGCTCGCTCTCCATGCGGTCGCGCGCGCGGGGCCGGGCATGGCCGCACCCCTCGCAGTACCCGTCGGGGCCCACGGCACCGGTGCGGCAGTGCAGGCAGCGAGCGGAGTCCTGGCCGGGGGCGGCGGCGTCGGTGCGGGCGGTCGCTTCGGCGGCGGTCGCCTCCGCGGCGGCGTCGGCGACCACCTCGTAACCGGCGACGCGCGGGTCGACGGGCGCCGGCGCATCGGCCGCGGCCGGGGGGCCGGACTCCGCCGGGGCGTGGCCCGGCACCGGCGACGCGTCGTCGTCCCCGTCCGGCAGCCGGGTCTGCGGATCCGGAGGCGGCGGGCCCGCGGGGCCGGGCGGCGGGCTGACGGGCCCGGTGGCCACGGCGGGCGCGGCCGGTACGGGGGGCACCGGCGGCCTGGGCGGCAGCGGCGGTACGGGCGGTATGGCCGCCGCCCCGTGCCCGGGAGGGGCCCCGTACGCCGACGGCGCGGCCGGCGCCAGGAGAGCGGCGCCGCACCGGCCGCAGAACTTGTCCCCCGCGCCGAGGGGTTCGTCGCACCCCGCACACCGGGACGGCCCAGTCACACCCATGTCACACCCATGTCCTGGGGCGGAAGCGGTTGGCCCGTTCCACCAGTTCGATCCTCTTCTCACCACGCTGCGCCAGCCGCGCCAGGAGGCGGTAGGACCGCTCCAGGCCGAACCGCAGACCGCGCTCGTCGAGCGGGCTGCCGAGCAGCACCGGCCGCCCGTCGGCGGCGCCTTCGCCCTGCGGTCCGGCACCGTGGCCCCCGGAGAGTACCCAGTCCAGGGCGCTGCCCAGTACTTCGGTGGTGAGTTGTTCGCGCCGCTCGGCGTCCAGGCCGAAGTCCGCGAGGGCCTCGACCTGTTGGGCGGCCGCCCGCAGGTCCGCCAGCAGCGGATCGCGCGGCGGGCGCTGCCGCAGCCGGGCGCGGACCGCCGCGATCCGCGCCGCGGTGAAGTGGATGGACGACGCCGGTACGGACTCCAGGGCCTCGACCGCGCCCGTACGGTCGCCCGCCGACAGGCGCACCCTGGCCAGCCCGAACGCCGCGCTGACATAGCTGCGGTCGGTCGCCCACACCAGGCGGTAGTACTCCGCGGCGTTGTCCGCCTGCGCCAGCAGCTCCGCGCAGATGCCCAGCGCCAGCTTCGGCGCCGGCTCGCCGGGAAAGGCGTCGTAGACCGCGTCGAAGGCCAGCGCGGCGTCCTCGCGGTCCCCGGCGGCGAGCGCCACCATGCCGCGATGCCACACCACCCGCCAGTCGGTGCCCCATCCGCCCGGATCCGCGCCGCCCGCTACCGCCGCGGCCCACGGCCCGCCGGGCTCCGCCGCGATCGCCTCCAGCACCGCCCGTGCGGCCGTGCCGTCGCCGGCCTCCAGATGGGCGCGCAGCTCCCGCAGCCGGACCTCCAGGGTGTCGGCGGGCGCGGAGCGCAGCGCGCCCAGCAGCTCGGCGGGGGCGGCATGCGCCAGCCCGGCGAGGAGACCGGCGTTGGGATCGGCCGGATCCACCCGCGGCACCGGTAGCGCGAGGGCGGCGCCGGCCACATCCAGGGGCCGCAGCGCCGGAGCTGCTGACTCCGGTTCCTTCCGTGCGGGCGCGCCCCCGCGCGCACCCAGCAGCGAACTGTCGCCCTCCTGCGGCGCCATCACCTCGGTGTCCACGGCGCGCAGCTCGGGCCCGAACAGGGTGGACAGCGCCGGCCGCGGCTCGCCCGACTGGAGCGCCACCACCTCCCGCAGTACGCCGGTCAGCTGCTCGGCCATCTCCTCCGCGGAGCCGAACCGGCGGGCCCGGTCCGGGTCCGTGGCGCGCACCAGCAGGCGGTAGAAGGACTCGTAGTTGCGGAACACCTCGATGTGGTCGGGATCGGGCAGCGAGTCCGCGAAGACGTTCGTATAGCCCTGGAAGTCGAAGGTCAGGACGGCCAGCGTGCGCGCGACCGTGTACAGGTCGGAGGCGACCGAGGGGCCCAGCCCGGCGATCTCGGGCGCCTGGTAGCCGATCGTGCCGTAGATGGGGCTGTCGTGGTCGTCCATCCTGCGCACCGCGCCCATGTCGATCAGCTTGAGCTGGTCGTGCTGCTGGATGGCGTTGTCGACCTTGAAGTCGCAGTACAGGAAGCCGCGGCTGTGCAGATGGCCGAGCGCCTCCAGCGCCTCGATGCCGTAGGCGCAGGCCTGCTCGACCGGCAGCGGATCGCGCCTGCCCTGGGGCGTGCGCCGGTCGTTGGCGATGTCCTTGAGCGACTTGCCGCCGACGTACTCCATGACGATGTAGCCGTCGAGGCTGCCCGTCCCCCGGTCGAGGTGCTCCACGAAGTTGTAGATCCGCACGATGTTGGCGTGCTCGATCTCGGCGAGGAAGCGCCGCTCGGACATCGCCACCGCCAGCGCCTCCTCGTCGCCGGTGTCCAGCAGCCCCTTGAGGACCACCCACCGGTCGGAGACCGCGCGGTCGATCGCCAGATAGATCCAGCCGAGCCCGCCGTGGGCCAGACAGCCCACGACCTCGTACTGGCCGTGCACCAGATCGCCGGGCCGCAACTTGGGCACAAAGCTGTACGGATGGCCGCACTTGGTGCAGAAGCCCTCCGTGCGGCCCGTGTGCGCACCCCGCGACCGGCCCACCGGCGCACCGCAGTCCGCGCGGCTGCAGAACCGCTTGCGCTCGGGGACCTCCGGATGCTCCAGCACCGCCGTACGCGGATCGGGCCGCGGCACCTGCGGCACCGTCACCAGGCCCGCGCCCAGCCGCCCGCGCGCCGACCCGGACGACGAGCCGCTGCCCGCGCTGCTGCGCACCGAGACCGCCGATATGCCGCGCGTCGACCCGCCGCCGGACAGCGCCCGCGAGAGCCGCCCGGACACCGAGCGCCGGGACGGTGACGAGCGGGCGGACCGCCCCGCGGAGCCGGATCCGGAGCCCGGACCGGGGGAGGGGACCGTCAGCAGCGCCCCGGCCACCGCCCGGCCCGCCGCCGTGTCCGTGAGCACCCGGCCCGTCAGACCCGTGGGCGGCGAGGACAGCAGACCGACCGGCGAGACCACCGGCGCCAGGCCGCACAGGTCGCAGTACAGCTCGCCGCCGCCGACGTCCTCGTAACTGCCCGCGCAGTCCCGCCGCTGGCAGCGCTCGTCCGCCCGCTCCGTCACCCGTCCCCCCTGCCCTCCAGCTGCGGCGGAACCAATGCCTCCGCCGCCGCCTGCTGATAGCGCCACACCGCCTGCTCGGCCGCCCGCAGATCGCACGGCGCGCTCCACAGCATCCGGCGGGCCGCGTCGTAGCGCTCCGCCAGCAGCGGATCCTCCGCCATCCCATGGCGCGCCACCTTCGCCTTGTACGCGTCCAGCCGGCCCCGGAGCTCGGCGCGCACCGCGAGCGGCGCGGTGACCGCCGTCAACGACTCCCGGGCGCGGTGGAGTTCGTCCTCCGCACGCTCCTCCAGGCTGTCCAGCAGCGGCGAGAGCCGGTGCCACTGCGCCCGCCTGCGGTACTCCGCGGCGGCCGCCAGCTGCTCGTGCAGCGCCGTGGAGGGGCCGCTGACCGCGGGCACCTCCGACGCGGCGATCTTCGCCAGCACCTCGCCGCGCGCCTGGCGCGCCTCGGTCAGCGTCCGGTCGGCACGCGAGAGGACGTCGCGCAGCTGCATCAGCCGCTGCTCCGCGTCCTGCCGCACATCCAGCACCGCCGCCACCTCACGGCGGATGTCCTCCAGCGCACGGGCCGCACGGTCGTAGCGCCCGGTGTCCGGACGGCCGCCGCCGGGCGCCGAACTCCCCGTCGACGACGACACCCAGAACGCCAGCGGATCCGCGATCACCTGGGCGCGCAGCCGCGACAGCTCGTTAGTGATCCGCTCCAGGTCGTCGCCCGCCGGATGCTCACCGGGGCGCACCCCCACCGAATGCGCCAGCGAACGCGTGCGCTGCAGTTCGGCGGCGAGCAGGTCTATCCGGGCCGGCAGCGCCGACCAGACCGCGTCGGCGGCGACGATCACGTCCAGCGACCGCGCGTACAGCCCGTTCATCCGCGCGACGAGCTCCTCCAGGCTGAACCGCCCGCCCGGCCGATCCGCGCCGCCTTCTGGGCCGCCGCCCGCCGCGGCCGCACCGGGCACCGTCACCCCCTCGCCGTGCAGCAGCTCCGTCAGCTCCGCCAGATCCTCCTGGGACGGCCAGCGCCGCCGTGCCCGCAGCTCGCGCGCCTCCTCCAACGCCGCCGTATAGGCGTCGAACAGCGACCACAGGACCGCGATGGACCGCTCCGTGGCGGCCCAGCGCTCCTTGGTGGTGCCCGACAGATCGGCGCCCTCCAGCAGCCGGCGCCCCGCGTGGTCCTGCAGCGCGAGCAGCGAGGTCTCGATCGCCTCGTACTCGGCGCCGAGCCGCGCCAGGGCACGGTCCACCTCCTCCCGGCTCAGCACCGGGGCATCGGGCCTCCCCGGAGAACCGGGAAAGGGTCCAGGGACCCCCATCGATCACCTCTCCAATACGCGTACGGTGCACGGCGATTGCTGTGACCGGATGGCTGCTGCGGTTCGGCTCCTTGCGTTTCCCCTTCCTCTTCCATAGTGAACGGCATCGGGCCGCTCCATGCCGCGATCAGTGAGGTACTCCGCTCCCGGGGGCCGCCGTGGTACGGCCGCCGGCCCCTCAGTCGCTGTACTCCGGCGACGGCGGCCCCGATATCTTCGGCATATCGGCGCGCAACCACGTGCGGTACGCCCGCATCCAGGGACTGTCGGGGCGCCCGCCGCCCCGGTAGTCATCGAGGACCTTGTTGACCCGGCGCACCAGATCCGTGTCGTCCTTGTTCATCGCCACGCCGTACGCCTCGTCCGTGAACGGCTTGCCCTTGAGCTCCACCGCCGGATCCTGCGCCGCCTGCGCCGCGGCCAGCGCATTGTCCGTGACCACCGCGTCCGCCTGGCCCAGCTGCAGCCGCACCAGACAGTCGAGTTGATTGGGCACCGTCAGCATCTGGGCGCCGTGCCGCCGCGCCGTCAGCTCCGTCTCGCCCGTCGAACCCGCGGCCGTGCACACCCGCTTGCCGCGCAGCGAATCGTCGAACGCCTTGATCCCGGACGACTTCGGGGCCAGCACCTGCTGGCCCGCCTGGAAGTACGACGTCGAGAACGCCACCTGCCGCTTGCGCGCGCAGTTGATCGTCATCGTCCGCACCACCATGTCGACCGTCCGCTTCTGCAGCGCCGGTATCCGCTGGTTGGTCGGCACCGCCTTGAAGACGACCTTGGGCTTCGGCCCCAGGATGTCCTGCGCGATGGCCCGCGCCAGATCGATGTCGAAGCCCTCCAGCTTGCCGGTGGCCGGATTGCGGTACCCCCACCGGTAGGTGTTCTGGTCCACCCCGACGACCAGCTGGCCCTTCTCCTTGATCCGCGCCACCGCAGCGCCCTCGTCGGACGACGGCCGCAGGCTCTGCGCCGCGTTCTGCGGCGTGCACTTCGCCACCGCGGGCGCGGCCGGTGCGGCTCCGGGCCCGTACGCACGGTGGATCGCCGAGGGAGCGGGCCCGCCGCCCCGGCCGGGACGGCCCTCCTCCGCGGCGCTGCCCAGCGCCGGCACCAGCACCGTCGCGGCCGCCGCCATCACACACATCCCGGCTGCGACCGGTGCCAGGACGGCACGCAGATTCCGCAGCCCTCGCGCGCGCATCCTCATCTCCCCCTCACCAGGCCCTCTCACCGGTACTCCGCCAGCCTGCGCCCGATCCCGAGCACCGCGCCCAGCGCCCCCAGCGCCGCCAGTGCCCCGGCACCCACCGGCAGCCCGTCCAGCGCCCCGCGCCCGCCCTCCGCAGCAGACCGGAACTCGCCCTGCTCGTGCACCAGCGCCCGCTGCAGCCCGGCCGCAACCCGGTCGAACGACTCGCCCGTGGAGCCGTCCGCACCGATCACCTTCTCCAACGCCCGGTCGTAGTCGCCCTTCTCGTCCGCGGCCCGCGCCTGGGCATGCCGCGCCTGCCACTGCCGTACGTGCGCCAGCGCATCGCGCACCGGGGCACGCCCCGCATCGTCGTCCGCCAGCGCCAGCGCCGCCCCCAGCCTGCTGCCCGGCCCCGCCGCACCATGATCGCCTGTGCCCGCCAGATCCCGCACCCCCGCACGGAAACCGACCTCGTAGAAATCCTGCTGGTCGTCCGTCAGCACCGCACCGCGCGCCACCAGCGTCAGATTCTCGTCCCCGCGCGCCTGCAGCGCCTCGATCCGCGCCTCGCTGAGCACCCGCAGCGACCGGGCACCGTGCTCATACGAATCCGTCAGCCCCGCGCGCGCCACCGCATGCCCCACCACCAGCCACAACAACACCGCCACCGAAGCGGCCGTCGCGGCCAGCAGCCCGCGGTTGAACACCCGGTTGGTACGCCGGTAGTGCCGCCGCTGCGCCCATCCCAGCGCACCGATCGCCACCACTCCGGCCGCCACCGCGTACCACGGCCACGCCTCGGCAGCGGCGTAATCCGCCGCCAGCCGCTCCGTCTCCGCGTCGTACAACGCCCGTGCGGCCGGGAGAAGTTCCGTCCGCATCCGCTCGTTCGCATACCGCAGATACGCCCCGCCGAGCGGCAGCCCCTGCCGGTTGTTCGCCCGCGCCGTCTCCACCAGGCCCGTATAGCGCGGCAGCTGCCGGTTGAGCCGGGCGATCTGCTCGCCCGCGTCATCCGAACCGCGGGTGCTCCGCGAAGCCTTGGCGAGCAGCCCCGCCGCCGTCGCGATGTCGCGGCCATAGCGGACACGGGAGGCCTTGCCGCCTTCGCCGCCCGCCAGGAAGTCCGCGGCGGCCGTCGTGTCCGCATCCGCCAACGACCGGTAGATGCTCGCCGCGTCCGACGTCAGCGGCTGACTGCGCGCCACCACATCGTCCGCGGCCGCCGCACGGTCGGACACCTGCCAGGCCGTGACCGCGCCGAACACCACCACCAGCAGCGCGAGTACGGCACCGATCGCCCGCAGACGGCCCGGTTCGGTCGTCGCCGCGGCACGCAGCTCGTCCAGGCCTTCGGCCCAGGCCGGCCGGCGCCCCGGCGCGGGCGGCGGCACGCTCCTGGTCGACACGGTGGACACCGAACCTCCCCCTGGTCGCTGACTGCGGCCCGGCCCCGCGCCCGGGAGCGCTCACGACAAGGACCGGTGCATGGGCAGCAGTATGTCCGCCGCCACTGACAAGCACACCGCTCTTGCCCTGATCTTGTTCGGATCGCGATCCGCCGCCGGGCCCGCCGCACGGGACGGCGGCACACCGGCCGGCGCCTGCCCCGCAGCGGCGTACTCCGCACCGCCCGCGCCCCCCATTTGACTCCCACGCGCCGCTGTCATCCACACCCCTCAATGACTACGCTGAGTGACGAAGGTCGAAGTCGACCTTCACCCGACAACCGTCACGCGCGGGCCCGCCCCGCACCCGAAGTCAGGAGACCCAGCATGCGCCGCCTCACCGAACTCCTCGCCACCCTCACCCCCAAATCCGGCCCCACACCACCGTGCGCGCCTTCTGCCAGCGGTTTCCTCACCATCGGAGCCACGACCTATATCGACCCCCACGGCATCTACCCCCTCGACCACCGCATGGCCGGCGCCCCCACCCTCATCGCCAATGACACCGACCACCCCATCGCCATCGTCACGGAACGCAACCATGGCCATCTCCCCGCCGTGCCCTGGCCGCCCTCCTCCCACCTCTCTCCCACGGACCTCGTCCTGGCCCCGGGCGAACGCACCGAGACGAGACGGGGGGACTGTGTGCACGTCGGGTGAGCCGGGGCGAACCAGATGCGCGCGACGCGCCGGTCTAGTCCCCTCTAGTCCCAAGCCGCCCTCAGCCGCCCGTAGGCCGCTGTCTCGGCCGCCGCGCGGTCCAGGGTGTCCAGGGCTGCGCCCAGTACCGGTGGTGCGGCAACGACACGGGGGACCGCCTTGGGGGCCTGTTCGGAGAGGAGGTGCAGGATGCGGTCGTGCAGAAGGGGGTGGCGGGCGGCCAGGACGCTGCCGCCGAGGACCACGGGGGCGGGCTCGGTGAGCAGGGCGAGGCGGCTCAGGGCGACGGTGGCCATGAGGGCGATCTCCTCGGCCTGGCGGGCGACGATGCCGCGGGCGACCCGGTCACCGGAGTCGGCGACGGCGAAGAGCACCGGGGCCAGTTCGTGGCGGCGGCGGGCGGGGATGCCGCGTAGGTGGAGCGCTTCGATCAGCTCCGCCATGGTGGCCAGGCCGAAGTGGGCGGGGAGCGCGCCGGCCAGCTCGGTCGGGGCGCCGCGGCCGTCCTCCGCCCGGGCCGCGTGCCACAGCGCCTCGTCGGCGAGGAAGGAGCCGCCGCCCCAGTCGCCGGAGATCCGGCCGATGGAGGGGAAGCGGGCGACGGCCCCGTCGTGGCCGAGGCCGGCGCAGTTGATACCGGCCCCGCAGACGACGGCGACGCCCACCGGCTCACCGTCGTCGGGCAGACCCGCCCGCAGCAGGGCGAAGGTGTCGTTGCGGACGCTGACCGTGCGGGCCCAGCCGCGGCGGGCGATCTCGGAGGTGAGGGCGGCCTCCTCGACGGGCAGGTCGGCGTTGGCGAGAAAGGCGGAGAGGTGGTCGACGGGCCCGGTGAGTCCGGCCTGCGCCAGGGCCGAATCCACCAGTGGCGCCAGGACGTCGACCGCGCGGGCGGCGCCCACCACCGGTGGCTGGAAGCCGCCGCCGCGCGCCGCGCCGAGCCGTCTGCCGTCCATGGCCACCAGCGCCACATCGGTCTTGCTGTTGCCCGCGTCGATCGCGAGCGCCGTGCCGGTCAGGCCCACGTGAGGTGCTCCCGGTTGTGCGCGATCAGCTCGTCGGCGAGCCGGTCCGCGTAGTCGGTCTGGCCGATGAGGGGGTGGGAGAGGAGAGCGGCGAAGACCCGCTCCCGGCCGCCCTTCAGCGCCGCCTCCAGGGCCAGCTGTTCATAGGCGGTGACATGGGAGATCAGGCCCGCGTAGAGGGGCTCCAGGGGACGGACGGGGAGCGGGGCGGGGCCCGCGGCGCCCACCGTCGCGGGGACCTCGATCACGGCGTCGTCGGGGAGGAAGGGCAGGGTGCCGTTGTTCAGCGCATTGACGATCTGGGTGTCGCCGGTGTCACCCAGAAGGGAGGAGGTGAGCGCCACGGCGGCCTCGGAGTAGAAGGCGCCGCCACGGCGGGAGAGCAGCTCCGGCTTCTCATCGAGCGCCGGGTCCGCATACAGGGCCAGGAGCTCTCGCTCGATGGCGGCGACCTCCGCGGCACGGGAGGGCTTGCTGCGCAGCTCCCGTACCACCGCGTCGTGTTCGTAGTAGTAGCGCAGGTAATAGGAGGGGACGGTGCCGAGGCGGTCGAGGAGCGGGCGGGGCAGACGCAGGTCGTGGGCGAGGGCGTCGCCGTGTTCGGCGAGGAGCCGGGGCAGCACGTCCTCGCCGGCCACGCGTACGGACCGCTCCCAGGTGAGGTGGTTGAGGCCGATGTGCTCCAGCTCGACCCGGTCGGGGGAGACCCCCAGCAGTGCGGCGAATTTGCGCTGGAAGCCGATGGCGACATTGCACAGCCCGACGGCCTTGTGCCCGTGGGTGAGCAGCGCGCGGGTGACGATGCCGACGGGGTTGGTGAAGTCGACGATCCAGGCGCCGGGGTTGCGGCGGCGTACCCGCTCTGCGATGTCGAGTACCACGGGCACGGTGCGCAGCGCCTTGGCGAGGCCGCCGGCGCCGGTGGTCTCCTGGCCGACGCAGCCGCACTCCAGCGGCCAGGTCTCGTCCTGGTTGCGGGCGGCCTGGCCGCCGATACGCAGCTGCAGCAGTACGGCGTCGGCGCCGTCGGTCCCGGCGTCGAGGTCGTCGGTCCAGGAGATCCGGCCCGGATGGCCCTGCTTGGCGAAGATCCGCCGGGCAAGCCCGCCCACCATCTCCAGCCGGTCCGCGTCCGGGTCGATCAGGACGAGCTCCTCCAGCGGCAGGACATCACGCAACCGCGCGAAGCCGTCGATGAGTTCGGGGGTATAGGTCGAGCCGCCCCCGACCACAGCGAGTCTGACGCGGGAACGGCATGCGGCCCGCCCGTCAGGAGCCGAGGAAGCCCCAGGAGAGACAGACACAGAGGAGGAATAAGACGGAGAAGCGGACGGAGAAGCGGACGGAGATGACGACGGCAGCATGCTGTATCAGCCCTTTACTCCGGTGAGGGTGACGCCTTCGACGAAGGCTTTCTGTGCGAAGAAGAAGACGACGATGACCGGCGCCATGACCAGCAGCGTCGCCGCCATGGTCAGGTTCCAGTTGACGCTGTGCGCGCTCTTGAAGGACTCCAGCCCGTAGGAGAGCGTCCAGGAAGCGGGGTTCTGCGCGGCGTAGATCTGCGGCCCGAAGTAGTCGTTCCAGCAGTAGAAGAACTGGAAGAGGGCGATGGCGGCGATACCCGGTCTGGCCATCGGCACGACGATCTTCAGCAGGGTCCGCAGCTCACCGCAGCCGTCGACCTTCGCCGACTCCAGGTACTCCTGGGGGATGGTCAGCAGAAACTGCCGCAGCAGAAAGACGGAGTACGCGTCGCCGAACGCCATCGGGATGATCAGCGGCCACAGCGAGCCCGAGAGATGCAGCTGCTGAGCCCAGACCAGATACATCGGGATCACGATCACCTGCGGCGGCAGCATCATCGTCGAGATGACGAGGATCATCGCGGTGCGGCGGCCCCGGAAGCGGAACTTGGCGAGGGCGTAGGCGACGGGGACCGCCGAGCAGACGGTGAAGACGGTGCCCAGGCCCGCGTAGAGAAGGGAGTTTTTCCACCAGTCCAGGAAGCCGGGGGTCCGGAAGACGGTGACGTAGTTGGACCAGCGCCACTCGTGCGGCCACAGTTCGCCGCTCATCGCCTGGTCGTCACTCATCACCGAGGTCAGGAAGACGAAGACGAAGGGAAGGAGGAAGAAGAGGGCGGCGGCGAGGGCGACGGAGTGGACGGCGATCCAGTGCAGCAGCCTTGTGCGGCGGGCGTGGCCGGCCGGGGCGCCGGTGGTGGGCGTGCGGGCCGCGGCGGGGCGCGCGGTGAGCGTGGTGGTGGTCATCCCGGATCGGTCCTCTCAGTCCTCCGCCGCAAGCAGACCGGCGCGCTTGCGCATCAGCAGGGTGGTGACGGCCATGGCGATGACGAAGAGCACGAGGGAGAGCACACACGCCGCGCCGGTGTTGAAGTTCTGGAATCCCAGGGAGTAGACGAGCTGCGGGACGGTGAGGGTGGAGTGGTCCGGATAGCCCGGCTGGATGACCGTGCCGGGGCCGATGGAGACGCCCGAGGCGAGCTTTCCGGCGACCAGCGCCTGGGTGTAGTACTGCATGGTCTGTACGACGCCGGTGACCACGGCGAACATCACGATCGGCGTGATGGACGGCCAGGTGACATAGCGGAACTTCCCCCAGGCACCGGCCCCGTCCAGCTCGGCGGCCTCGTACTGCTCCTTCGGTACGTCCAGCAGCGCCGCCATGAAGATCACCATCAGGTCGCCGATGCCCCACAGCGACAGCATCACCAACGACGGTTTGGCCCATGCGGGGTCGTTGAACCACGACGGCGCGGGGATGCCGATCGCCCCGAGGATCTCGTTGACCGGCCCGGTGCCGGGGTTGAGCAGAAAAACGAAGGCGACGGTGGCGGCCACCGGCGGCGCCAGATAGGGG
The DNA here is from genome assembly GCF_053595675.1 of Streptomyces sp. NPDC002446. Taxonomy (NCBI): domain Bacteria; kingdom Bacillati; phylum Actinomycetota; class Actinomycetes; order Kitasatosporales; family Streptomycetaceae; genus Streptomyces; species Streptomyces sp. NPDC002446. Next base: position 88,073 of record NZ_JBSFYC010000001.1, read on the forward strand.
AGGTAGAAGGCGGTACGGAAGAACCCGACCCCCGATTTGATCTTGGTGACGAGCAGGCCGATGCCCAGCCCGAAGACCACCCGCAGCGCGACCATCACCACGACCAGCCACAGCGTGTTCCACAGCGCGGGCCCGAACAGCGGCATCTGGGTCAGCACGTATTTCCAGTTCCGCAGCCCGACGAAACCGGGCGGTTCGATCTGGTTGTAGTGCATGAAGGAGAAGTAGACGGTGGAGATCAGCGGATAGCCGAAGAAGACCGAGAAGCCGATGAGCCAGGGGGAGAGAAAACCGAGGGTGCGCAGCCGCTCGCGGGCGCGTTTACGCCGTAGCGCGGGAGCGGGAGCGGGAGCGGGAGCGGGGGCAGGGGCAGGGGCGGGAGCTGGGGCGGGCACATGGGTGGTGGTTTCCATGGCGGGGTTCTCCGTCAGCTATCGGAGTCAGTTCGCGGAATCGCGTCGTCAGCGCAATCAACCGATTCCACGGGGTCAGTTCTCGGACTGGAGGTTGTCGGCGTCGATCCGGGCGTCGAGTTCGCGCAGGCCAGCGTCGATGTCGGGAACCTTGCCCGCCTCGACGTCGTACGAGAAGTCCTGCAGCGCGGTGACGTACTGTCCGCCGTTGGTGGACGGCGGCAGAGCGACGCTGTGCGGGTTCTGCGCGATGTCGAGGAAGGTCCGGAATTCCGGGTCGGCGTCCAGTGCCGGCGACTTCAGTGCCGCCTTCGTCGACGGTACGTTGTGGATGTCATTGGCGAACCGGACCACCTGATCGGTGTTCATGGTCAGGAATTTCACCAGTTCCCAGGCCGCGTTCTGATGCCGGCTGCTGTGCGCGATCCCGGCGACGGTGCCGGTCAGATATCCCCGCCCGTAGGTGTCCGCCCGATCGTCGGGCACCGGCATCGGTGCGGTGCCCCAGGAGAACTTCGCCTTCGCCTGCTTGAGCATCAGCCCGCGCCACTCACCGTCCATGTGCATGGCGAGCTTCTGCGTCAGAAAGGCGTTCTGCGAGGACATCTCATCGCCGAAGGTGGTACGGAATTTCTCCAGCGGCCCATAGCCGCCCTGCGCGGCCGTCAACTCGCGGGCGGTGGTGAGGAATTCCCTGGACGCCGGGTCCTTCGCCAGCCGCGCCTTGCCGTTCCGGTCGAAGTAGGACGGTCCCCACTGGGCGAACATCCGGTCCGGGCTGTTCTGGTAGAGCCGGAAACTGGGCATGAAGCCCACCCGCTGGTACGAGCCGTCCCTGGCCCGCCGGGTCAGTTTGACGGCGTCCCGCTTCAGCTCGGACATGGTGTGCGGCGGCCGGGTGATCCCGGCTTCCTCGAAGGCGTCCTTGTTGTAGTACAGCCCGTAGGCATCTGCCAGCAGCGGCAAGGCACACTGCTCGCCGCGGTAACTCGTGTAATCCAGCAGTGTCCTGGGAAAGATTCTGCCCTTCTCCACTCCGCTCTTCTTCATGAACGGATCGAGATCCACCCACATCCCCGACGAGCAGTACTGCCCCACATTGTTGGTGGTGAACGACGACACCACATCGGGTGCGTCGTCCCCGCCGGCCCGCAGTGCCTGGTTCACCGTCTCGTCGGTGACATTGGGGACCACCTTCACCGTGATGTTGCGGTGCATGCGCTCGAAGCGGGCGACGCTGTCATTGACGGCCTTCACTTCGCCCGGGGTCGACCAGCCGTGCCAGAAGGTGAGCGTGACGGGCTTGGTGGGATCGTCCCGGTCACTGCCGACGCCCGGATTGGCGCAGCCCGAAACGAGCAGCCCGGCGCCGGCCAGCACCACTGAAAGCCGTAGGCGCAGACGCGAAATCGGCATGGCGGACTTCCTTTACGGCAGGGGAAGTTGCAGACGGATTTCCGGAAGTGACGTGCGTGATGTGACGCGATGTGATGTGACGCGAATGGGGTGTGCCGAGGTGTGCGGAGGTGTGCGGAGATATGGCAGGCGCGGCGGGCATACCGAGTTGTCCGAGCGACCTGCTGGGCCGGATGTGCTGCGCCGGATGCGCTGCGCCGAATCTGCTGGGCCGGATCTGCTGGGACCGATGGCTCAGCTGGTCGCGTGGTTCAGCCCGTGCTGGTGTCGAATACCGCATCACGCGCATCCGCGAGCGCCGTCCGCAGTGCGCCGATGAGAATCGGATTGCCGTCGATATGGCTCAGGCGCAATTCGGGCCGGGGCAGCGCGAGTCCGGTGAATTCCTCCTCGACCAGGGTGCGCAGCGCCTCCCCGCCGGCGTGCGGGACCTCGCCGGAGAGCACCACCAGCCGCGGGTCGACGACCGCGACCACGGCCGCGATCCCCGTCGCCAGCCGCCTGGCGACCTCCGCCCGCACGTCGGCGCGGTCCAGCGCCTCTGCGACCGTACGGGTATCGGCGGCGCCGTACTCCCGGGCCAGCTCGATCACGCTCGGCGAGCCGACCAGCCGCTGGAAGCCACCGCCGGCGTCCGGCCGTGCGGCGCTGCGGTCGCCGCCCCGGGCCAGCGGGGCGCCGGGCAGCGGCATATAGCCGATCTCACCCGCGCCGCCCGTCGCCCCGCGCAGCAGCCGGCCGCCGAGCACGATGGCCGCACCGACCCCCTCGTCCGCCCACACCAGCACGAAGTCGTCGAAGTCCTGCGCGGCCCCGTCGTACTGCTCGGCGACCGCCGCCAGATTCACATCGTTCTCGATGGTGATCGGCGTGCCCAGCACCTCGGCGAGCTCTTCCTTGAGCGCGCGCGAGTGCCAGTCCGGCAGATGCGGTGCATAACGCAGCCGTCCGGTCTGCGGGTCCAGCGCGCCCGGCGTGCCGATCACCGCCCCGTGCAGCTGCGCGCGGCCCAGCCCGGCCTTGGCCAGGGCTCCGTCTACGGCCCCGGCGACCAGCTGCGCCGTCCGGTTCGGCGCCGCCTCCGCCACGGCGTCGGTCCCGATCCGCTGCTCACCGAGCACCTGCCCGGTGATGTCCGCGACCGCGGCGGTGATCCCCAGCTGGTCGACCGCCAGCGCCGCGATATGCCCCGCCATCGGATTGATCTCGTACAGCTGCGCACTGGGACCCGGCCGCCCGGTCACGTTCCCGGTCGTCCGCACCAGGCCCGCGGCCTCCAGCCGCCCCAGCAGCTGCGACGCGGTGGGCTTCGACAGCCCGGTCAGCTCCCCGATCTGCGTGCGGGTCAGGGGGCCCTGCGACACCAGCAGATCGAGCGCCGCGCGGTCGTTCATGGCCCGCAGCACCCGCGGCGTCCCAGGGGTTCCGTGCACTCCCTGCCCACCGGCCATGACCGTCACCCCGTTCACCGGCGGCCCTGACGGCCACCCAGCATCTGTTAGGAAACCTTCCAATCGATGAACAGGAAGGTAGGGCGCGGGTCAGGGCGGCGTCAATGGGTTGGGCGCGGCGAGTTGCCCGCCCGGACGCGGCGGGACGAGCAAGGAGGGGCGTACCGCTTGTCGAGCGGTACGCCCCTCCCTTGGTGGCGCGGTCCCTTAGGGGGCATGCGAACGGATTCCGTAGGGGGTGCGAGCGCCCCTTGCAAGCCACAACGCTGCGGGCCTGCGGGGAATTTCCGGTGGCTCCCGCGAGGAACTCCGGTGGCTCCCGCGAGGAATTCCGATGGCTCCGCGGGGGATTCCGGCGGCTCCTGCGGGGAACTTCGGCGGCCGCTGCGGGGAACTCCGGCGGCCGCTGCGGGAACTCGGGTAGCTCGTGCGGGGAACTCCGGTGGCTCCGGCGAGGAATTCTGTCCGCTCCCCGCGGGGAACTCCACCGGCTCCCCCGGGATTTCCGGCGGCCACTTCCCCGCCCGCTACTCCCGCACCCTCCACCGCCAGCCACGTCCCCACCCACCCCCGCCACCTACCGCCGCACCCTCCCTCGCCGCTACTTCCCCAACTTCGGTGACGTAGCCAGTGGGTCGCTGGCCAGGGACTGGGGGGACGTCGGGTTGTTGAGGGCCGAGGGGGCGGCCATGGTGGCGGTGGGGTCGGTGGTGGGGGCCGGTTCCTCTTCGGGGAGGGGGCGCGGGGCGAGGTGGACGCCGGCGGAGTCCAGGGCGCGCTTGATGCGCCAGCGCAGTTCGCGCTCCACGCCTGCGGCCTTGCCGGGCATGGTCTTGGCCGAGACGCTGATGGTGACCGTCTCCAGGTGCACCTCGCGCAGGCCGAGCACCTCCACCGGCTCCCACAGCTGCTCGTTCCACGGCTCCGCCTTGGACATCTCCTCACCGGCGGTGGTGATGGTGTCGCGGGCGCGCTCCAGGTCCTGGTCGGCGGCGATCACCACATCGACCTCGGCCGTGGACCAGCCCTGGCTGAGGTTCCCGATCCGCTTGACCTCGCCGTTGCGGATGTACCAGATCGCCCCGTTGGGGCCGCGGAGCTTGGTGACCCGCAGCCCGACCTCGATGACCGTGCCGGTGGCCACGCCCGCGTCGATCTCGTCGCCGACGCCGTACTGGTCCTCAAGGATCATGAAGACGCCGGAGAGGAAGTCGGTGACGAGGTTGCGGGCGCCGAAGCCGATGGCGACGCCGGCCACACCGGCGCTCGCCAGCAGCGGCGCGAGATTGATCTGGAGCACGGAGAGCACCGTCAGCGCGGCGGTGCCCATGATCACGAAGGAGGCGACGCTGCGCAGTACCGAGCCGATGGCCTCGGAGCGCTGGCGGCGGCGCTCGGCGTTGACGAGCAGACCGCCCAGGGCGGTGCCCTCGGCGGCGGCCGTGGCGCGGTTCATCCGCTCGATGAGCTTGGTGATGGTGCGGCGTATCACATGGCGCAGCACCACCGCGATCACGATGATCAGCAAGATCTGCAGGCCGGACGTGAGCCACGTCCCCCAGTTCTCCTGCACCCAGCCGGCGGCGTTGGTGGCCTTCTCCGTGGCCTCGTCGAGCGAGGTCGGGCCGGTTGAGTCGGGCGTGGCGGCGCGCAGGGGCGCGGCGGCGACCGGCGAAGCGGACCAGAACACAGTCGAACCTTCCGTGTGGGACAGCAGACCCGGACCGTGGGGGACCCGAGGGGCCGGGCAGACCATCCACACTAACGGGGCAACGGCGGCGGTCCGTGCCCGTGTTCGAGCCGGGAGGTCCCGGGACGGCCGGAAATGAGCCGAATCCACGGGGAAGTGCGGGGGTGTGGTGGAAAACACCTCCGGCCCGTTACTCGGTCATGGTGGCGCTCCGACCAGGCACCGGGGGACACTGTGGGGAGATCGTCCCGGCGCGAGCCACGCGCCGCCGGCGTACAAGGAGGCACCCGTGCCGCATGTCCTGGTCCTCAACGCGTCGTACGAGCCGCTCGGCGTCGTACCGCTCCGCCGCGCGCTCATCCTCGTACTCAATGAGAAGGCTGTGAGCCTCGAGGAGTCCGGCGCCCTGATGCACAGCGCTACCCGTGTCGTACCGGCTCCGAGCGTGGTCCGCTTGAAGCGGTTCGTGCGGGTGCCCTTTCGCGGCCCCGTGCCACTGACCCGCCGGGCGCTGTTCGCCCGTGACGGCGGGCGCTGTATGTACTGCGGTGGCGTCGCAACCAGCGTCGACCACGTCATCCCGCGCAGTCGCGGTGGCCAGCACACCTGGGAGAACGTCGTCGCCGCCTGCCGGCGGTGCAATCACGTCAAGGCAGACCGCCATGTCGCCGAGATCGGCTGGCGGCTGCGCCATCAGCCCGCCCCGCCGTCAGGACTGGCGTGGCGGATCATCGGCACGGGTCATCGTGATCCGCGCTGGCTGCCATATTTGCAGCCGTACGGCGCGGATGACGCCTTGGCCCGGATCGACGCCGTATCGGCGTAGCCGGGCCTTCGTACGTCCGGGGCGGGGGTCCGGCGGTTTCCGCCGGGCCCCCGCTTTGTGGTGCCGCGCCGTGGCGACGGGCCTTGCCGGCGGGCCCGCCCGCTACCCGCGGTGCCCGGCGGCCTCGACCGCGTAGGCCTCCACCGACCACAGCGAATATCCGAACCGGGTCGCCCGCTTCTCGCCCTGGATGCGGACGAAGCGGACATCCTTCGCGTCCATCCTGACCGATTCGCGGCCGCCCTTGCCGTCCCGCACGGCGGCGGCCGTGCGCCAGCTGTGCCCGTCCGGGGACACCTGGATGCGGTAGCGGGCCGCGTAGGCGTCCTGCCAGTTCAGGACGAGGCGGCCGAGGCGGGTCGGGTGCGCCAGCGCGAACTGCAGCCAGGCGCCGTCGTCGGCGGGGGAGGACCAGCGGGTCTTCGGATCCCCGTCGGTGGCGGCCGAGGCCGGGAAGTCGGGCGTCTCGTCCCCGGAGGAGGCGGCGACGGTGCCGCGCGCCAGGTCCTTCCCGCCGGTGCGCGGATAGACCCGTACGGTCAGCGTCCGCTCCTCGCCGCCGAAGGCCACCGGGATCGCGTACGTCCCGGAGGCGGCGGACTCGGGGACGTCGACCGCGATGCGGATGGTGGCGGTGCCGCCCCGCGGGGCGGTGACCTCCTTCGGTGCGTGCACGGTGAAGCCCTTGGGCGCCTTGACCGTCAGCTTCCCGCGGACGTCGTCCGGGCGGCGGGAGAAGATCCGGGCGTCGACCGTCGTACTGCCGCCGGTCTGCTCGTCCGCCTCCGTGCGGGACAGCTCCAGCCCGGCCGCCGGGGTGTCGCCGAACCACGGGGTCAGCGCGTGGACGGAGGGCGCGTCCGCGCCGTTCGCCCAGGTCAGACGGACCGCGTCGGCGCGCAGCCGCGGGGTGGGGGACTCCGTCCAGCCGGTGGCGGAGAGCCGGTCGAGGCGGCGCCAGCCCTCCCCGGGGACATGCGCCTCCAGCCGCACGCCGCCCGCGGACGGACCCGGGGCGGTCAGCGCGGTGACCGCGGCCAGCGGGCGGGGCCGTCCGAACGGGACGGTCAGGGAGGCGGGACCGGCGCCCTCGGTGGGGCGCGGGGCGCCGCCGCGGGCGCCGGTCCAGGCGTCGGCCTCGGTCATCGTCCGTTCCAGGAACGGCGCCAGGACCCCCCTGCCGACCGTCGCCGGGCTCCGCCCGATCTCCTTGCGCAGCCGCAGCACCGCGCGCTGCGCCGACCAGGCGGCGTCGCCGTCGCCCCGGGCCTGCGCCATCAGCGTGTCCACCGCCTGCTCGCCGGCGCGGCCGTAACGGGCCAACTGCTCGGCCCAGGGCCGGATTTCGGCGGCCAGGTCCGAATGGAGGTCTTCGGGGGCGGTGCTCATGGTGTGGAAGGCGGCGCGCAGCGCCTTGGCCGCCCGCGCGTAGTCGGGGTCCTTGCCGGGCCGGCCGCCGTTGACCGCCGCTTCGCGGGCCGCCCAGAAGCGTTCGATCAAGGGGCGCAGATACCCGGACTCGTTGCGGTTCAGCAGCGAGGAGGAGGCGTTGCCGGCGAGCGCGCGCAGGGCCGCGCGGGCCCGCGGATCACCGCCCGCGAGGTCGTCGACGGCCGCTTCCCAGGACTCCGCCGGACGGTACTCGCGCGGATTCCACGCATAGTCGGCGCTGGTGAACAGCGGGATGCGGGAGGCCAGCGGCTGCTCCATGGCGTTGGCCAGCAGCGCCGCCGAACCGGTGGCGACGGCCGGCTCACGGCCGCGGTAGGGGCCGAGGAAGATCCGGTCCTGCGCGTAGTCGTTGACGGGGTAGTTGTCCATGGTGACCAGCCGGTGGCCGAACGCCTGGCGGGCGGTGGACAGTTCACCGCCGGTGATGGTCCGCGGGACCACTCCGACGCCGGTCCAGGCCACCTCGACCCGCTCGCCGAGCGCATCGGCGAGCGCCCTGCGGTACGCCGTCGAGCCGTCCTGGTAGTACTCGGTCGGCATGAGCGACAGCGGCGCGGAGTCCGGGTGCCTCTCGCGCAGATGGCGGGCGAGCGCGTTGGCGACCTCGGCCTGCGCCTTCGCGGCCGCCGCGGGGCCGGTGCCGAAGGTCTCCTCGTCGGCGCCGCAGTGCCACTCGTCGTAGCTGACGTCCTGGAACTGCAGCTGGAAGGAGCGCACCCCCAGTGCCCACATCGCGTCCGCCTTGCGCCGCAGCGCCCGGAGGTCCTCCTCGGACGAGAAGCACAGCGCCTGGCCGGGGGAGAGGGCCCAGCCCAGCGTGACGTGGTTGGCGCGGGCCCGTTCGGCCAGCGCCCGGAAGTCCTCCCGCTGCGCGGCCGGGTACGGGTCGCGCCAGCGGGCCTGGCGGTACGGGTCGTCGCCGGGCGCGTACAGATAGTGGTTCTGCTTGGTGCGGCCCATGAAGTCCAGCTGGGCGAGCCGCTGGGCGCGGCTCCACGGCTGGCCGAAGAACCCCTCGGTGGTGCCGCGCACCGCCGTGCCGGGCCAGTCCCGTACGGCGACCGACGCCAGCTGCCGCCCGGAGTCCGTGCCGTCGGTGACCAGCTGCCGCAGCGTCTGCGCGGCATGGAAGAGGCCGTCCGGGCCGACCCCGGCCAGGGCGACGGTGTCCCGGCCCTCGACCTGGCCCACGGCCAGCCGGTAGCCGCCGGCGGGCAGGTCCCCGCGGGCCGGTGCGCGCAGCGCCCGCAGCGCGTCCTCGGCCCGCTCGCCGCCGACCCAGATCACCGGCCCGTCCCCGGGCACCCGCTCACCGGGCGCCGGCTCGGAGACCGTGCGCACCCCGGCGTCGCGCAGCAGCCCGCGCAGCACGTCCAGCGTGTACGGGTCGGTGCCCGGTGCGGCCACCAGCGCCGCCTCACCGCCCAGCGGTACGGCGCCGCCGAGCTCCTGGAGCTGCTGGGGGCGCGGCCAGACGGCGGGTGCCCGCCCCGCGCCGGCCGGCCGGTCCGGCTGGTCGGGGGTGCCGACGGCCGGGTCCGCGGGCGCCGCCTGGGCACTGGGCACCCCGCCCAGCAGCCCTCCTATGACCGCGGCGGCGAGCGCGGTGCTGCCCGCCACCCGCGCGCGGGCGCCCGCTGTGCTCCCCCTGCCGCTCCTACCGATTCTTCCGACGCTCCACACGCCCCGGCCTCGCACGGCTGCTCCTCGTCCCCGTCCATCACTCGCCGGCTGTCACCGGCGCCCCGTTTTCCCGCCGATGTCCGTTCGGACAGACCTTCGGCCGTGAGCCCACCATTGTGGCGGTGAGGGTGTCAACCGGGCCATGGCGGGTCCCGGAGGCCGTCGCGGGAACGGGTTCCGGCCGGGTGTGCGGGTGCGCGCGGGCCCGCAGGACTTCCGTCGCGAGGGCTGGTTGCCGCGCGTTCTGTGCGCCTGCGGGTGTCCCCAGCAGTGAAATCGCCTGCGTAGGGGATAATGTGACGTGGGTCACGTTTCGTGAGCAGATGCGTCTGCGAACGTGTCGAGTGGGTAGGGCCCACGTGTCCCATTACCGATGAACGGGAGGCCTTCGTGGCCGCATCCGCTCAACTGCTCCTCGACGCCCTGTCCTCCAAACCGGGAGGTGCGACGGTGGAGCCCGATCTCTTCGACGGGGTGTCCGACCCCGATTCCGGCCTGGACGGCTCCGGCTCCTTCAGCTTCGTCGAGCCGCCGCTGACCAGCGAGCCCCCGCTCGCCGACGCCGCACCGCTGACCAGCGAGGTCCCGATCGCCGCCGAACTGCCGCTGACCAGCGAGCCGACGGCCGCCGGCCTGGGCACGGAGTCCATGGAGGTCTGAGGGCCCATGGGCCGTGCGCGGCTCGCCCGGCTGTACGGCGTCGCCACGTCGTACACACCCGCACCGGGCAGGAGCGTCCAGATCACCGACGACACCGTCGTCGCCGTGCTCGCCGCACTGGGAGTCGACGCCTCGACCCCGCATGCCGTACGCACCGCCCTGGCCGCCTACGAGGACGGACCGGGCCGCGCCCTGCTGCCCCCGGTCGTCGTCGCCCGCCCGGGCCGGCCGCCCGACCTCACCGGTCTCCCCGAAGGCACCGCCCTGCGGGTGGAGCCCGAGGACGGGGAGATCCCCGCAGACCTGGCCACGCCCGGTCCGCGGGAGCTCGCCCGGCTGCCCCTGGGCGTCCACACGCTCGGCGCCCACGCCCCCGACGGCCGCAGCGCCCGCGCCCACCTGATCGTCGCGCCCGACCGGGTGCCCGCACCGCCCGGCCGCAGCCACGGCTTCCTGGTGCAGCTCTACTCCCTGCTGTCCCGGCAGTCCTGGGGCATGGGCGACCTCGGCGACCTCGCCGACCTCGCCGCCTGGTCCGGACGCGCCCTGGGCACCGGCTTCGTCCAGCTCAACCCGCTGCACGCGGCCGTCCCCGGCCCGCCCACCGACCCCTCGCCCTACCGCCCCTCCTCCCGCCGCTTCCCCGACCCGGTCCATCTGCGGATCGAGCACATCCCGGAGTACGCCCAGCTGACCGGCGCCGCCCGCTTACGGGCCGACGAACTGGCCGCCCGGGCCCGTGCGCTCCGCGGTGAGGTGCTCGACCGGGGCGCGCTGATCGACCGGGACGCGGTCTGGGCGCTCAAACGCGAGGCCCTGGAGCTGCTGTCGGCGGTCCCGCTCACACCCGGCCGGCGGGCCGCGTACTGCGACTTCCTCGCCGAACAGGGCCGGGCGCTGGAGGACCACGCCACCTGGTGCGCGATCGCCGAGCGCCATGGCCCCGACTGGCGCCGCTGGCCCGCCGAGCTGCGCGATCCGCGGTCCCCGGGCACGGCCCGGCTGCGGCCGCACCTGCTGGAGCGGATCGACTTCCACTGCCGGCTCGCCTGGCTCACCGACCAGCAGCTGGCCGCCGCGCAACGGGCCGCCCGGGAAGCGGGGATGGGCGTCGGCCTGGTGCACGACCTCGCCGTCGGGGTCCATCCCTCGGGCGCCGACACCTGGGCGCAGCAGGACGCCTTCGCCGCCGGGATGTCCATCGGGGCGCCGCCGGACGCCTTCAACGCCCGCGGCCAGGACTGGGGCCTGCCGCCGTGGCGCCCGGACGCCCTGGCCGCCGCGGGCTACGCCCCCTACCGCGAGCTGCTGCGCGGGCTGCTGCGGCACGCCGGTGCGCTGCGGATCGACCATGTGATGGGGCTGTTCCGGCTGTGGTGGGTCCCCGAGGGCCGGCCGCCGACGGAGGGCGCCTATGTCCGCTACGACGGCGAGGCGATGCTCTCGGTGCTGGCCCTGGAGGCGCACCGGGCCGGCGCCGCGGTGATCGGCGAGGACCTGGGCACCGTCGAGCCGGGAGTGCGCGGCGCGCTCGCCGAACGGGGCGTGCTGGGCACGTCGGTGCTGTGGTTCGAGCGGGACTACGGCGACGGGGAACGGGCCGCGGCCGACGGCGCCGACGCGGCGGCCGACGCCCCGGAGCCCGCGGCCGAGGCCCGTATCCTCGCCCCCGACGAGTGGCGCAGCGCCTGCCTGGCCACCGTCACCACCCACGATCTGCCGCCCACCGCCGCCCGTCTGGCCGGCGAGGACGTCGCCCTGCGCGAACGGCTCGGGCTGCTCGCCGGGCCGCCGGAGCGGGAGCGCTCCCGCTCCGGATACGAACTCGCCGAGTGGCTCGGGGAGTTGGTGCGGCGCGGGCTGCTGCCGGAGGGCCCGGGTGACGAGGAGGCGGCGGTCAGGGCCGTACACCGCTTTCTGCTGCGCACCCCGGCCCGGATGATCGGGGTGTGGCTGCCCGACGCGGTGGGGGACCGCCGCCCGCAGAACCTCCCGGGAACATGGGACGAGTACCCGAACTGGCGCCTTCCGATCGCCGGTCCCGACGGGCGCCCGCAGACCCTCGAAGAACTGGCCGCATCGCCCCGGCTGCACGCGCTGATGCGGGAACTGCCCCACGGCCGGTGACCGCAGACGCCGTACGCCGGGGTGTGGACCGTCCGCTGCGCCACCCCGGACGCGCGGGGCGGCGGGGCGTCCGCTACGTTGACTTCGTGAGCAACCAGGCCAAGAAGAATGCCCTGCGCGCCGGAACCGTCACGGCCGGTACCGCGCTACTGATGCTGATGTCGTCCCCCGCGTTCGCGCTCATTCCCGACGACGGTGACGACCCGGGCCCGGGCCTGAGCGTGATCGAGACGCTCGGCCTCTACGTCGTTGCCCCCATCGTGCTCTTCCTGCTGATCGCCGGGCTGGTCATGGTGGGTGACAAGTCCCGCAAGCAGACCAACTCCAAGGGCTGAACCCGCGGGCCGGACACCGGCCGACGCGGGGTTCCGGCGACGCCTCAAGGGCGCCCATCGGTGACAAGAACCGATGGGCGCCCTTTGTCGTACCTGGATATTTCCGCAGGTGAAAAAGGGGTTGCGAGGCGGCTATCGCGCAATTTTCGGCCGTTTTGCGCGGGGGGCGCGTTTAACCGGGCCTAACCTACGATGACGTAACCTACGCAGCCGTAGGTCAAACCTACGGCCCCGTAGGTCATCGTCCCCCTGGAGTTCCCCCGTGACCATCGCCCCCGCACGCCATGCCGGAGAGCGCGGCCAGGCCGCCTGGAGCGACGCCCAGCTGCTCTACGCGCTCGAAGAGGTCGTCGAGAAGGAACTCAACCGGCATCTGAAGGTCGCCAAGGAATGGATGCCCCACGAGTACGTGCCCTGGAGCGACGGCCGGAACTTCCCCGGCGTACTGGAGGGCGGTGAGGCCTGGGCCCCCGAGCAGTCCAAGGTCAGCGACATCGGCCGGGTCGCCCTGGTGGTCAACCTCCTCACCGAGGACAACCTCCCCAGCTACCACCACGAGATCGCCACCCTCTTCGGGCGCGACGGCGCCTGGGGCACCTGGGTGCACCGCTGGACCGCCGAGGAGGGCCGGCACGGCATCGTGATGCGCGACTACCTGCTCACCAGCCGGGCCGTCGACCCGGACGAGCTGGAGCGGTTCCGCATGGCCCACATGTCGGAGGGCTTCGAGTCCGACAACTCGCACAGCATGCTGCACTCGGTGGCGTACGTCGCCTTCCAGGAGCTGGCCACCCGGATCTCCCACCGCAACACCGGCCACCACTCCGGCGACCCGGTCTGCGACCGGATGCTCGCCCGGATCGCCGCGGACGAGAACCTTCACATGCTCTTCTACCGCAACCTCCTCTCCGCGGCGTTCGAGCTGGCCCCCGACCAGACCATGTGCGCCGTACGCGATGTGGTCACCGGCTTCCGGATGCCCGGCCACGGCATGCCCGGCTTCGAGCGGGCCGCGGCCCGGATGGCCCTCGGCGGGATCTACAACCTGCGGATCCACCACGACGACGTGCTGCAGCCGGTGCTGCGCTATCTGAAGGTGCTGGAGATCAGCGGTCTGGGGGCGCCCGGTCTGGCGGCGCAGGAGGAGCTGGGGCTGTACATGAACGGCCTGGACGACCAGGCGCGGAAGTTCGAGGAGCGGCAGGCGGCGATCCTCGCCCGCCGCGAGGCCCGCCGCTAGGCCTACCCTTCAGTTCAGCTACAAGGATTCATCGAAATGATTCGATGGACCTGATGGTTTGCGGGCTGCCACGGTGGAGGCTCATCACCGCCGAGGAGAGGAAACCGTGGCAGTCCTGGAGAGGGTCCGCGTCCACACACCGTCCGCGCAAGAGGGGGGTCCCCCCGCGCGAGCGAAGTCGAGCGTGGGGGCAGGCCTGACGCTCGCCCTGGCGGCGACCGTCGTCTGGTCGGGCAACTTCGTCATCGCCCGCGCCCTGCACGACACCGTCCCGCCCGTCCAGACCGCCTTCTGGCGCTGGATCATCGCGTTGCTCGCGGTCGCGCCGCTCGCCCTCCCCCAGGTGCGCCGCCAGTGGCCGGCGATCCGCCGGCACCTCGGATTCCTGGCGCTGGCCGCCCTGTTGGGCGTCACCCTCTTCAACACCCTCATCTACCAGGCGGGACGCTCCACTTCGGCCACCAACATGGCCATGATCGCGGCCGCCTCGCCCGTGCTGATCGCCCTGTTCGCCCGCACCGGCGGGCGCGGCGGCCGCGAGCGGCTCGGCGCGCGGCGCACGGCCGGCATGGTGCTTGCGCTGCTCGGCGTCCTCACGCTGGTCGGCAAGGGGTCGCCGGCCGCCCTGTGGCACCTGGACTTCGCCGCCGGCGACCTGTGGATGCTCGCCGCGACCGCCGCGTTCGCCGGCTACAGCGCCCTGCTGCGCCGCCGCCCCCAGGAGATCGGCCAGCTCGCCTTTCTCTTCGTGACCTTTGTGCTGGGCGCGGCGATGCTGGTGCCCGCCTACGGGGTGAGCCTCGCCGTCGAGGGCGGCTTCACTCCCAGTGGCGCGACGGTCGGGCCGCTGCTCTACATAGGCGTACTGTCCTCCGCCGTCGCCTACTTCACCTGGAACAAGGCGATCGCCCTGGTCGGCGCCGCCCGCGCCGGGGTCGTCTACTACCTCCAGCCGGTGTGCGTGGCGCTGCTCTCGCTGGCCGTACTCGGGGAGCCGGCCGGAGCCGTGCAGGTGCTGTGCATGGCGCTGATCGTGGCCGGTGTCGCCCTGGGGGCGGCGGGCGCCGGGCGGTGACCGGTCCGCCGGGTGCGTACGCTGCCCGCATGGCCGACTGGGACATCAAGAAGCTGCGGATCCTGCGCACCCTTCAGGAGCTGGGCACGGTCACCGCGACCGCCGAGGCGCTGCACATGACGCCCTCGGCGGTCTCGCAGCAGTTGACCGGGCTGGCGAAGGCGCTCGGGGTGACGCTGCTGGAGGCCCACGGCCGCCGGGTGCGGCTGACCGACGCCGCGCAACTGGTGCTGCGGCACGCCGAGGCGGTCTTCGCCCAGCTGGAGCGCGCGGACGCGGAGCTGCTCGGCTACCTCCAGGGCGAGGCCGGCGAGGTGCGGGTCGGCGCGTTCTCCACGGCCATCCCCGCGCTGGTGGTCCCCGCCGTCCAGGAGCTGCGCCGTACGCACCCGGGCCTGTCGGTCGCCGTACGGGAGGCGGAGGCGGAGGCCGCGTACGAGCTGCTGGCGGAGGGCAGTGTCGATCTGGCGCTGTCGCTGGCGGCGCACGCGCCGACCCCGCGCGACCCCAAGTTCAGCCGGGTCGCGCTGCTCGCCGACCCGCTGGACGTGGCGCTGCCGGCCGGTCATCCGCTGGCCGCCGAGCCCGGTCTGCGGCTGGCCGACCTGGCGGGCGAGCCCTGGATCTTCGGCAGCAGCGGGCCCTGGTCGCAGATCACCACCGCCGCCTGCGAGAACGCCGGGTTCGTGCCCGAGCAGGCCCATGCCGCCGCCGACTGGAGCGCGATCTGGGCGATGGTCGCGGCGGGGATGGGGGTGGCGCTGGTGCCCCGGATGGCGATGGCGGGCGGCATCGGGGCCTTCGGGCGCGGCGGGGCGACGCCGGGCGGCGGGGGAGGCGACGGCCGGGGCGCCGGGGTCGCGCTGCGGGTCCTGTCCGGGGACCAGCCGCGCCGGCATGTGGTCGCCGCCGTCCGGCGCGGTTCCGAAGGGGCGCCGGGCCTGGCCCGCGTACTGGCCGCGCTGCGCCAGGCGGCGATCGCCCAGGCGCCCCGGGACGGCACCCGGGAGGGCACCCGGGACGGCACCCTCCCCGCCGGCGGCTGAGCGGGCGGGCGGACCGCTCCGCGCCCGGCCCGCTGCCTGCCAGAACCATTCAGCTCTGCTGAACATATTCCTCAAGAACTTTCGATGGACCTGTGGGGTGGGTCGCTGCGACCGTGGACCGGTCCGCACACCCGGCACATCGAAGGGCAACGATGACCAGCACCCCGGCCGACACCACTGATCCGCACGCCAACGACGCCAACCCGTACGGTGGCGGAGACCCCTACGCCGACTACCGCGGCGGGGACTTCCCCTTCACCTCGCTCGTCGATCTCGCCGACCGCCGCTTCGGCGCCGGTGTGATCGCCGCGAACGACGAGTTCTTCGCCGAGCGCGAGAACCTGCTGAAGCCGACTCCGGCGGTCTTCGACCCCGAGCACTTCGGCCACAAGGGCAAGATCATGGACGGCTGGGAGACCCGGCGCCGCCGCGGCGCCGACGGCGACCACCCCTTCCCGGCCGACGACGAGCACGACTGGGCGCTGATCCGTCTCGCCGCCCCCGGCGTGATCCGCGGAGTCATCGTCGACACCGCCCACTTCCGCGGCAACTACCCCCAGCAGGTCACCGTCGAGGCGACCGCGCTGCCCGGCAGCCCCGGCCCCGAGGAGCTGCTCGCCGACGACGTGAAGTGGGAGGAGCTGGTCCCGCGCACGCCGGTCCGCGGGCACGCCGCCAACGGCTTCGAGGTCACCGCCGAGCGCCGCTTCACACACCTGCGCCTCAAGCAGCACCCGGACGGGGGCATAGCCCGCCTCCGGGTCTACGGCGAGGTCGTGCCGGACCCGGAGTGGCTCGATGTGCTCGGCACCCTCGACCTCGCCTCCGTCATGCACGGCGGCACCGTCGAGGACGCCTCCGACCGCTTCTACTCCTCGCCCACCCAGATCATCCAGCCCGATCTGTCCCGCAAGATGGACGACGGCTGGGAGAACCGCCGCCGGCGCGTCAAGGGCACCAACGACTGGGTGCGCTTCCGCCTCGCGGCCCAGGGCGAGATCCGCGCCGTCGAGATCGACACCGCCTACCTCAAGGGCAACTCCGCGGGCTGGGCGGCCCTCTACGGCTGCGACGCGGCCACCGCCGACCCGGCCGACGACGCCTCGTGGTCCGAGATCCTGCCGCGCACGAAGCTGCAGCCCGACACCCCGCACCGCTTCGTGCTGCCGCGGCGCTTCACCGCCACGCACGTACGGCTGGACGTCTTCCCCGACGGCGGCCTCGCCCGGATGCGCCTGCACGGCGACCTCACCGAGACGGGCCGGGCCGAACTGGCCCGCCGCTTCGAGGAGCTGGGCGGCTGAGCCGCTCCCCGCACCGCCGCCGGGCCCCGTCAGTGGGGGCGGGGCCCGGCGGACCCGAAGACCCGCCCGGCGGCCGGCAACGCAACGAGCGCCCGGCCGCCGGGCGCACCACCCCGCAGGCGACTAGGCGGCCGCGTCCGCCGCCTGTGCGCGCAGCGCCCGCTCGATGCCCGCGCGCGACTCCGTCACCAGGCGGCGCAGCGCCGCGCTCGGCTCGGCCGAGGCCAGCCAGGCGTCGGTGGCGTCCAGCGTCTCCTGGGAGACCTGCAGCGCCGGGTAGAGACCCACCGCGATCTGCTGGGCCATCTCATGGCTGCGCGAGTCCCACACGGACTTCACCGTGTCGAAGTACTTCGCGGTGTACGGCGCCAGCAGCTCCCGCTGGTCGGTCTGCACAAAGCCGCCGATGACGGCCTCCTGCACGGCGTTGGGGAGCTTGTCCGACTCCACGACCGAACCCCAGGCCTCGGACTTCGCCTCCGCCGTCGGCCGGGCCGCGCGCGCCGTCGCCGCATGCCGCTCGCCCGCCGAGGTCCGATCCCGCTCCTGCTCCGCCGCGATGGCCTTCTCGTCCGCCCGGCCGGTGGCCGCCAGCCGCTGCAGCAGCGACCAGCGCAGCTCGGTGTCCACGGCCAGCCCGGCGATCTCCTCCGTACCGTCCAGCAGGCCCTGCAGCAGGTCGAGCTGCTCGTCCGTGCGAGCCGTGGCGGCGAACGCGCGGGCCCACGCCAGCTGGTGGTCGCTGCCCGGCTCGGCCGCCCGCAGATGCTCCAGCGCCGCCTCGGTCCAGGCCGCCAGACCGCTCTCGCGCCACTCCGGTGCCGCGTACAGGTCCAGCGCCAGCTTCACCTGGCGGTGCAGCGACTGGACGACACCGATGTCCGACTCCTTGCCGATGCCGGACAGCACCAGCGACAGGTAGTCACGGGTGGCCAGTTCGGCGTCCCGCGTCATGTCCCAGGCCGACGCCCACGACAGCGCGCGCGGCAGCGACTCGGTGAAGTCGCCGAGGTGCTCGGTGACGGCCTTCAGCGACTCCTCGTCCAGCCGGACCTTCGCATACGACAGGTCGTCGTCGTTGAGCAGGACGACGGCCGGCCGCCGCGTGCCCACCAGCTCCGGTACGGCGGTCAGTTCGCCGTCCACGTCCAGCTCGATCCGCCCGGTGCGGACCAGGTGGCCGTCCTGCAGCTCGTACGAGCCGATCGCGATCCGGTGCGGCCGCAGTACCGGCTCGCCCTTGGCGCCGGCGGGCAGCGCCGGAGCCTCCTGCCGGACCGCGAACGAGGTGATCACGCCGTCGGCGTCGACCTCGATCTCCGGCCGGAGGACGTTGATCCCGGCGGTCTCCAGCCACTTCTTCGACCAGGTCTTCAGATCCCGTCCGCTGGTCTCCTCCAGCGCGCCCAGCAGGTCGCTCAGCCGGGTGTTGCCGTAGGCGTGCGCCTTGAAGTACGTCTGTACGCCCTTGAAGAACTCCTCGATGCCGACGTACGCGACCAGCTGCTTGAGCACGCTGGCGCCCTTGGCGTAGGTGATGCCGTCGAAGTTGACCAGCACATCGTCGAGATCGCGGATCTCCGCCATGATCGGGTGCGTGGACGGCAGCTGGTCCTGCCGGTAGGCCCAGGTCTTCATGGAGTTGGCGAACGTCGTCCACGAGTGCGGCCACTTGCTGCCGGGCGCGTACGCCTGGCAGGCGATGGAGGTGTACGTGGCGAACGACTCGTTCAGCCACAGGTCGTTCCACCACTCCATGGTGACCAGGTCGCCGAACCACATGTGCGCCAGCTCGTGCAGGATCGTCTCCGCACGGACCTCGTACGCCGCGTCGGTCACCTTCGACCGGAACACGTACTGGTCGCGGATGGTCACCGCGCCCGCGTTCTCCATCGCGCCCGCGTTGAACTCCGGCACGAAGAGCTGGTCGTACTTCGCGAACGGGTACGCGTAGTCGAACTTCTCCTGGAACCAGTCGAAGCCCTGCCGGGTGACCTCGAAGATCGCGTCCGCGTCGAGGTGCTCGGCCAGCGAGGGACGGCAGTAGATGCCCAGCGGCACCGTGCGCCCGTCCTTCTCATAGGTGCTGTGCACGCTGTGGTACGGGCCCGCGATCAGCGCCGTGACGTACGTGGACAGACGCGGGGTGGGCGCGAAGCGCCAGACGTCGTCCGCCGGCTCGGGCGTCGGCGAGTTGGAGATCACCGTCCAGCCCGCCGGGGCCTTCACGGTGAACTGGAACGTCGCCTTCAGGTCCGGCTGCTCGAACGAGGCGAACACCCGCCGCGCGTCCGGCACCTCGAACTGCGTGTAGAGGTAGGCCTGCTGGTCCACCGGGTCGACGAACCGGTGCAGGCCCTCGCCGGTGTTGGTGTACGCGCAGTCCGCGACGACCGTCAGCTCGTTGCGGCCGGCCGGCAGCCCGCGCAGCGCGATCCGCGAGTCCTCGAACACCTCGTCCGGATCCAGCGCGGCACCGTTGAGCCGGACCTCGCGCACGGCCGGCGCCACCAGGTCGATGAACGAGTCGGCACCCGCCTCCGCGACGTCGAACCGCACCGTCGTCACCGACCGGAACGTGCCGCCCTCCGCCGCCTCCTGCGCGCCGGAGAGGTCCAGATCGATCTCGTACGCGTCCACGGTCAGCAGCCGCGCCCGCTGCTGCGCCTCGTCGCGGGTCAGATTCGTGCCAGGCACTCGTTCGTCTCCTTCGCATGGGTTGTCGCATCGGACTCTTCGGCCATCCTTCCACGGGTTACCGCCTGTTCACTCGAACGGAGGGGTGGTAGCAGTCAGGGTGGCTCGACCATGGCTACCCGAGTAGCATCGGTGGTATGAAGATCAGTGTGAGCCTGCCGCAGGCGGACGTCACCTTCGTCGACGAGTACGCCAGGAGAACCGAAGCCGAGTCGCGGTCCGCCGTGATACACGCCGCCATCGAGCTGCTGCGCGCTGCGGAGCTCGAAGCGGAGTACACGGAGGCGTTCGAGGAGTGGGACGCGAGCGAGGATGCGGCGTTCTGGGACCGGGCAAGCGGGGACGGAATCACCGATGAGGCGTGGTGACATCTACCTGGTCGACCTGGAGCCCGCCCGCGGCAGCGAGGCCAACAGGGTCCGTCCGGCCGTGATCGTGTCCAACAACGGCGCCAACCAGTCGGTCGAGCGCAACCGCCGGGGCGTGGTCACGGTGATCCCTTTGACGTCGAACACCTCGCGCGTCCTGACGTTCCAGGTGTTCCTGAGCGCCGATGAGTGCCGTCTCGCCAAGGACTCCAAGGTCCAGTGCGAGCAGGTGCGTGCCGTCACTGCGGAGCGGGTTCTGCAAAGGGTCGGCTCCGTACCGCGACAGCGCATGGCGGAGATCGACGTCGCGCTCCGCCGCCACCTGGCGCTCTGACCGAACGGCGAGTGCCCGTACGGAACAGGGGTCCGTACGGGCACTCGGTGTGCGGTGGTGCGGTCAGCCGCGCAGCTCCGCCGCGACCAGCTCCGCGATCTGGACGGCGTTCAGCGCCGCGCCCTTGCGGAGGTTGTCGTTGGAGACGAACAGCGCCAGGCCGTTCTCGACGGTCTCGTCCTCGCGGATGCGGCCCACGAAGGAGGCGTCCTGGCCGGCGGCCTGCAGCGGGGTGGGCACGTCGGAGAGGGCGACGCCGGGGGCGCCGGCCAGCAGCTCCTGGGCGCGGGCGGCGCTGATCGGGCGCGCGAAGCGGGCGTTGACCTGGAGGGAGTGGCCGGTGAAGACCGGGACGCGGACACAGGTGCCGGACACCTTCAGCTCCGGGATGTCCAGGATCTTGCGGCTCTCGTGGCGGAGCTTCTGCTCCTCGTCGGTCTCGTTCAGACCGTCGTCGACGATCGAGCCGGCCATCGGCAGGACGTTGAAGGCGATCGGGCGGACGTACTTGTCCGGAGCGGGGAACTCCACGGCCGCGCCGTCGTGCGCCAGCTTGGCGGCGTCCTGCTCGACGGCCTTGCGGATCTGGCCGTCCAGCTCCTCCACACCGGCCAGACCGCTGCCGGAGACCGCCTGGTAGGTGGAGACGACCAGCGAGACCAGGCCGGCCTCGTCGTGCAGCGGGCGCAGCACCGGCATCGCGGCCATGGTCGTGCAGTTCGGGTTGGCGATGATGCCCTTGGGGCGGTCGGTGATGGCCTGCGGGTTGACCTCGGCGACGACCAGCGGCACCTCGGGGTCACGGCGCCAGGCCGAGGAGTTGTCGATCACGACGGGGCCCGCGTCGGCGACCTTCTCCGCCAGCGCCTTGGACGTCGTGCCGCCGGCCGAGAAGAGGACGATGTCGAGCCCGGAGTAGTCGGCGGTCGCCGCGTCCTCGATGGTGATCTCGGTGTCCTGCCACGGCAGCGTGCGTCCGGCGGACCGGGCCGAAGCGAACAGCCGCAGCTGCTCGACCGGGAAGTTCCGCTCGGCGAGAATGCCCCGCATCACGCCGCCGACCTGTCCGGTGGCTCCGACGATTCCGACCCTCATGGGACTCCTTCTTTCTGGCCTGGCTTCGGTGTCTGCTCCAGGACACCTGCTCAGTAGTGCCTCCATCATGTGTGTGACACCCGTCGCCTTGTCCAATCCATTCCATTCTGTGGAGGGCCGGCCGGGGGTCCGGTGACGGAGTGTGCTGCCGCGGAAGCGGTGGGTGCCCGCCGGGCGGCTGTGAGGGCGACGGATACCCCGGGGGGGGTGGCGGATACCCCGGGGGGTGAACGCGCGGTGACCGCCGGTCGCACCCCCGGGCAGGGCTCCATGGCCGTCCGGTGCCCGGCAGATCCCTGTGCGGTGATGGGCTCTTCGCGTTGCGGTGGCGTTCACGCACAGGTCACCCCCGCTGCCAACGATCCCTGGTGACGGGGCAGTTGCGCCGCCGGAGGACGACGAACGGTCCCCCTGCCGGCGCCGCCGCCCCGGCCGCCTTCGCGTTCGCACCCGGGGAGCCTCGCGTATGTTCCGTATACGGTCCGCCGCCACTCTCGACCGCCGTACGTTCCTCGCCGCCACCGGTGCCGTCGGCGCCGCCACCGGGCTCGGGCTCGCCTTCGGCGTCGGCCCCGACCGGGCGGCCGAGGCCGCCACCGTCGCACCCGGCCCGGCCCCTGCCGCGCCGATAGCCGTCGACGCCCCCGCCGTCCCCCGTGTGCCGTACGCCAGGGGCACCACCCTCGGCGGGGTCGCCGCCCCGCGCGGCAGCGGGGGCTACCGCCGGCTCGCCGACGGCCCCGCCTGGGACCGGGTCGTCCGGGCCGAGCTGGCCGCCGCCCACGGCGGGCGCGAGCGGCGGCGTACCGCGCTGGCGTCCTTCGTGCAGTTCACCGATCTCCACCTGGTCGACGTGCAGAGCCCGCTGCGCTACGAGTATCTGCGGTCCGAGACCGCGAGCGCCTGGCGGCCGCAGGAGGCGCTGTCCGTGGCCGGGGCCGTCTCGCTGATCGAGCGGGTCAACGCGCTGCCCGGCGGGCCCGCCACCGGCGCCCCGCTGTCCTTCGTGATGACCACCGGCGACAACACCGACAACAACTCCAAGCTGGAGCTGGAGTGGTTCCTGACCGCGATGAGCGGCGGCCGGATCACCCCCAACTCCGGCGACCCGCGCCGCTACGAAGGCGTCCAGAACAGCGGGCTGAAGCTGTACTGGCAGCCGGACAGCGCCCTGCGCGACGCCGACAAGCAGCTGGGGTTCCCGCAGCTGCACGGGTTCCTGGACGCGGCGATCCGCACGGTCCACAGCCCCGGGCTGCGGCTGCCGTGGTACTCGACGGTCGGCAACCACGACTCGCTGCCCGGCGGGTGCTACGCGCCCGGAGATCCGTTCTTCACCGAGATCGCCACCGGGGGCCGCAAGCTGGAGACGCTGCCCGCCGCCGAGGCGGCGAAGGTCTGGAAGGCGGTCAAGGACGGCCTCGACCCCAGGGGAGAGGACTTCAAGCGGCTGCTGAAGACCCACGCCAAGCAGGCCAGGAGGGTCACCCCGGACGAGCGGCGGGCCCCCTTCACCCGCGCCGAGTACCTGCGCGCCCACCTCGACCCGGCGCACACCGGCGCCGGTCCGCACGGCCACGGCTACACCGCGGCGCACCTCGACGGCGACCGCCTCTACTACACCTTCCCCGTCTCGGACGACGTCCTCGGCATCAGCCTGGACACCACCGACCCCGGCGGCCACTACACCGGCTCGGTCGGCGAGGCCCAACTGCGCTGGCTGGAGCGGACGCTGAAGCGGAACGAGAAGGGCGACAAGGCGCATGTGCTGGTCTTCAGCCACCACACCAGCAAGACCATGAACAACACCCGCCCCGACCCGGCCCGCCCCGGCGAGCGGCGCCACGGCGGTGCGGAGCTGGTCGAGCTGCTGGCCGCGCACCCCTCGGTCGTCGGCTGGATCAACGGGCACAGCCACAAGAACGACATCACCGCGCACGGCACCTTCTGGGAGGTCTCCACCGCTTCGCACATCGACTTCCCGCAGCTGGCCCGGGTCATCGAGCTGGTGGACAACCACGACGGGACGCTGTCGCTGATCACGACCCTGGTGGAGTCCGCCGCCCCGCACCGTACGGACTTCACCGACCTCTCGCAGACCGGGCTGGCCGCCCTCTACCGCGAGCTGTCCTGCAACGCCCCCGAAGCCCGCAGCGACCTGGCGGGCACGGCCCGGGACCGCAACGTCGAGCTGCTGCTCAAGCGGCGCTGACCGGCCGCGGCGGCCTCGGACCGGACCGGCCTAGCGCGGCAGCGCCACCACATACGCGCTCGGCTCCCGGTCCGGTGCCGCCATCAGGGCCGTACGGACCACCTCGGCCTGCTGCTCGGGGACCTCGCGCAGGGTGCGCGGCAGGCAGCGGACGACGGTGACGCCCAGCCGCTCCAGATGCTCGCGCTTGTGGTCGAAGGCCGCGTGCAGCGGGTCCTCCTCGGGGCGCGGCGCCCGGGTGTCGATCTCCAGGGCCACCGCGTGCTCCGGCCAGAAGGCGTCCACACCGCCCAGGTGCGGTCCGCCCGGCAGCCGCAGATCGACGTTCCACAGCGGCTCGGGCAGACCGTGCTCGCGCACCATCGCATACAGCCGCTGCTCGGCCAGCGCGCGGCCCTCGGCGAGCAGGGTGTCGACCGCGTCCACCACGTGCGGCCGGGTCAGCAGCCGCGCCCGGCTCAGCTCCCTTACCGCCGCGCTCGCCTCGCAGTGGCCGCCGCGCACCGCCTCGGTCAGCAGCCGCCGCACCGCCGCGGCGTCGCTCAGCCCGGCGACCGCGTCCGCCAGCGCCCGGGGCACCGGCGCGGTCGGCACACCGGTGACCTCCTGCGGCACCGGCAGGTCCACGGCTCGTACGACCTGCGCGAAGCCGGTCGAGCGCAGCCGCCGGGTGCGGGCGACCAGTACCTGGATGCGGTCCAGGACGAGCAGCGGGGGAGCCTCGGAGAAGCCGTGCAGGGCGAGCGCCGCCAGGCCGGTGATCATCGCCGCGGGGGCGTCGGCGGAGCCGGTGGCCTGGCGGGGCACGGACGGCCCGCGGGGGCTGGCGTACAGCAGCACCGCGTGCAGTCGCTCCTCGCTGGTGGGCGGCCCCGGGTGGAGCAGGTAGACGCCCGGCAGGACCTGCTGCCAGCAGCCGCCGGGGCGGCAGCGCTCGGTGAGCTCGGCGGCCGGGATGCCGTGCTGGCGCAGCTGACGGGCCGTCAGTACGCGGCGGCGGAGCCCGGAGAGGCGGTGGAGGGGGAGGGGGGAGAGCGGGGTGTCGTGGTTCATGACCGCCAGATTCCCGCGCCCGCTCCACCCCCTAACCGCTGTTACACGCCCGTACCCCAAACCGGACAATCCTGGGCTAAAGTACGGGCGTTCGACTGCCGAAAAGGGCTGGTGGCGGCCGGGGTTACGGCCTGTTTCCGGCTGCCTCGTCACAAGCCTGTGCCCGCAGTGCACGGGCGAGATCGTCCCGCTCCTCCAGCACCATCCGGCGCAGCGCGGGCGCCGCCTCGGGGTGCCCGGCCAGCCAGTCGTCCGTGGCGTCCAGCGTGGACCGCTCCACCAGCCACGCCGGGAACAGCCCGCGCACCACGTCCATCGCGATCTCGATGGACCGCTCCCGCCACACCCGCTCGATCGCCGCGAAGTAGTGCGGCGCGTACGGCGCCAGCAGCTCCCGCTGCCCGGGCTGCGCGAACCCGGCGATGGTCGCCTCCACCAGGGCGTTGGAGAGCGCATCGGACTCCACCACGTCCGCCCACGCCTGCGCCTTGACCTCCGCCGAGGGGCGGGCCGCCAGGCAGCGCACCTGGTGGCGCTTGCCGGAGGCGGTGTCGTCGCGGGCCAGCTCCGCGGCGATCACGTCCTCGTCCGCGATGCCGTGCGCGGCCAGCGGCTCCAGGAACGACCAGCGCAGCTCCTGGTCCACCTCCAGCCCGTCGATCTTCGCCGTACCGTCCAGCAGGCCCTTGAGCAGCTGGAGATCGGCCGGTGTGGAGGCGATCGCGGCGAAGTGCCGGGCCCAGGTCAGCTGATGGTCGCTGCCCGGCTCGGCCAGCCGCAGCTCGTGCAGCGCGCCCTCGGCCAGCTCCCGGGCGGCGAGCTCGCGGCGGTCCGGCGCGCAGTAGTGCTCCAGCGCCGTCTTGGCCTGCCCGTGCAGCGACTGCAGTACGCCGATGTCGGTCTCCTGGCCGGCGAACCGCCGCACCAGACCGAGGTAGTCGCGGGTCGGCATCAGGCCGTCGCGGGTCAGCCCCCACAGCGCCGCCCAGCACAGCGCCCGCGCCATCGGGTCCCTCAGGTCGCCGAGCCGGGCCCGCAGCGTGGCCAGCGAACCCTCGTCGAAGCGGATCTTGCAGTACGTCAGGTCCTCGTCGTTGACCAGGATCAGCTCGGGCCGCTCGGAGCCGGCCAGCTCCGGCACGGCCGTCCGCGGCCCGGTGACGTCCACCTCGGCGCGGGCGTAGCGCACCAGCGCCGAATCCGCGTCGAGGCGGCGGTAGAGGCCCACCGCGACCCGGTGCGGCCGCAGCTCCGGGTGCTCGGCCGCCGCCTCCTGGAGGATGCTCAGCTCGGTGATCCGGTCGTGTGCGTCGTAAGTGACCTGGGGGGTGAGCGAGTTGACGCCGGCGGTCTCCAGCCAGGCCCGCGACCAGGCCGCCATGTCCCGGCCCGAGGTCTCCTCCAGTACTTCCAGCAGATCCGTCAGCCGGGTGTTGCCGTACGCGTGCCGCTTGAAGTAGCGCCGCGCGCCCTCCAGGAACGCGTCCTGCCCCACATACGCCACCAGCTGCTTGAGCACCGCCGCGCCCTTGGCGTAGGTGATCCCGTCGAAGTTGAGCTTGGCGTCCTCCAGGTCACGGATGTCGGCGGTGACCGGGTGGGTGGAGGGCAGCTGGTCGGCGCGGTAGGCCCAGGACTTGCGGCGGTTGGCGAAGGTGATCCAGCCGTTGGCGAAGCGGGTCGCCGACACCTGCGCGAAGGCGCCCATGAAGTCCGCGTAGGACTCCTTGAGCCACAGGTCGTCCCACCACTGCATGGTCACCAGGTCGCCGAACCACATGTGCGCCATCTCGTGCAGGATGACGTTGGCCCGGCGCTCGTAGGACGCCTCGGTCACCTTGCCGCGGAAGATGAACTCCTCGCGGAAGGTGACACAGCCCGGGTTCTCCATCGCGCCGAGGTTGTACTCCGGCACGAACGCGGTGTCGTACTTCCCGAACGGGTACGGGAAGTCGAAGTGCTCGTGGAAGAAGTCCAGGCCCTGCTTGGTGACGGTGAAGACGTCATCCGCGTCGAAGTGCTTGGCCAGCCCCTTGCGGCAGAGCGCTCCCAGCGGGATCTCCAGCTCGGTGCCGTCCTCAAAGGTGCGGCGGTAGCTGTCGGAGACGTAGTGGTACGGACCGGCGACGACGGCCGTGATGTACGTGGAGATCGGCTGCGTCCGCGCGAAGCGGTGGGCCCCGGCCCCGTCCGTGCCCTCCTGGGCGCCGTTGCTGAGCACCACCCACCCCTCGGGGGCCGTCACCTCGAAGGTGAAGGGGGCCTTCAGGTCGGGCTGTTCGAAGTTGGCGAACACCCGCCGGGCGTCGGCCGGCTCGTACTGCGTGTAGAGGTAGACCTCGCCGTCCTCGGGGTCCACGAAGCGGTGCAGCCCCTCGCCGGTGCGGCTGTAGGCGCACTGCGCGTCGACGACGAGGGTGTTCTCGGCGGCCAGGTCGTCCAGCGCGATCCGGGCGCCGTCGAAGACCGTGGCGGGGTCCAGCTCCCGGCCGTTGAGGGTGACGGAGGTGACCGACGGCGCCAGCAGGTCGGCGAAGGTCGCGGCCCCCGGCTCGGCGCAGCGGAAGCGGATGGTCGTACGGGACCGGAAGGTCGCCGCTTCCGGCGTGACCGCTGAGCGGACATCGAGCGCCACGTCGTACGCGTCGACACTCAGCAGCCGACCCCGCTCACGTGCCTCGTCCCGGGACAGATTCTCACCTGGCACGACGTGACTCCCTCATCCTCGTTGTCGAATATCGAACACGGGGAATCATGGCACGCCCGCCGGTGGTTGAACCTGCCACAGAACAGCACGTCCGAAACCGACGCAGTACCGCCCTCTTGAGGAGACGAGACTCCGTGTCCGAAACCGCGAAGACCCCGGCAGACTTCTGGTTCGACCCGCTGTGCCCCTGGGCCTGGATGACCTCCCGGTGGATGCTGGAGGTGGAGAAGGTCCGCCCCGTCGAGGTGCGCTGGCATGTGATGAGCCTGGCGGTCCTGAACGAGGACAAGCTCGACCAGGTCCCCGAGGAGTACCGCGACAACATGCGCCCCGGCGGCAAGGCCTGGGGCCCGGTCCGCGTGGTGACCGCCGCCCAGCAGCTGCACGGCGACGAGGTCGTCGGCAGGCTCTACACCGCGCTCGGCACCCGCTTCCACAACGAGGGCCTCGGGGCGAGCCGCGAGAGCATCGCCGCCGCCCTCCAGGACGCCGGTCTGCCCGCCGACCTGATCGAGTACGCCGACAAGGACACCTACGACGCCCAGCTGCGCGCCTCCCACAAGGAGGGCATCGACCTGGTCGGCCAGGAGGTCGGCACCCCGGTCATCGCCGTCCCCGGCTCCGACGGCGACCAGATCGCCTTCTTCGGCCCGGTGGTCACCCCGGCCCCCAAGGGCGAGCAGGCGGCCAAGCTCTGGGACGGCACCCTGATGGTCGCCTCCATCCCGGGCTTCTACGAGATCAAGCGCACGAGGACATTGGGCCCGATCTTCGACTGACGCCCTGACGCTGTGGGCAGTCGTTCCGCTGGGGCGATGGGGGTCCCCCCTGCTCCTTAAGAGCTTGGGGGAGGGTGGGCACAGCGGAACACGGCCCGCAGCCAAACATGGGCGACGCCCCACGAGTCACGTCCTCGTGGGGCGTCGCCGTCATTCCGCCTGCCAAGCGAAGGTTGAGAAGACGATCACGAGGCAGGACGCATGGGTGCGCTACGCCCTCACGGCGCCAGCAGCAAGTTGTTCGCCCGCTCCCGAGCGGAGCGGTACCGCTTGGCCACGTCCTGCCAGTTCACGACCTGCCACATCGCCTCGATGAAGTCCACCTTCTGGTTCTTGTACTGCAGGTAGAACGCGTGCTCCCAGGCGTCGAAGACCAGGATCGGCACCGAGCCCTGACCGACGTTGCCCTGGTGGTCGTAGATCTGCTCGACGATGAGACGGCCGGTCACCGGCTCGTACGCCAGCACGCCCCAGCCGGAGCCCTGCGTGGTGGCCGAGGCCTTGGTCAGCTGGGTCTTGAACTTCGCGAACGAGCCGAAGGACTCGGCGATCGCGTCGGCCAGCTCGCCCACGCCGTCCTTCTCCAGCGGCTCACCGCCGCCGTCGCCGGTCATGTTGTTCCAGTAGATGCTGTGCAGGATGTGGCCGGAGAGGTGGAACGCGAGGTTCTTCTCCAGGCCGTTGATCGCGCCCCACTGGTCCTTGTCGCGCGCCTCGGCGAGCTGCTCAAGGGTGTCGTTGGCGCCCTTCACATACGCCGCGTGGTGCTTGTCGTGGTGCAGCTCGATGATCTCGGGGCTGATGACCGGCGCCAGCGCCGAGTAGTCGTAGGGGAGTTCCGGAAGTGTGTAGGTCGCCATGCCGATCCCGCCTCCAAGCTGCGTACATGCAGTCGTAGCAATGCAGTAGTTGCAATCGATGTGCAAGAGCACGCTATCAGCAGGAGTGATCATCGGCCGGTTGCGGGGACCCGGCCTGGTCCCAAAGACGGAGGCGGGGCGGGACCTCGGAAGGAGGTCCCGCCCCGCCTGCGCAGATGCCGGGTGCGCGCTACGGCTGCGCCGCCCCGGCGCCCTTGCCCAGGGCCCGCTGCCGCACCAGCCCGATCACGGCCAGCACCACCCCGAAGCCGCCGGTGAACAGCAGCTGGATGCGCTGGTTCTCATCGCGCAGCATCAGCAGCAGCACGACGACGATGCCCGCCAGCGCCACCCACGTCAGCACCGGGAACGCCCACATCTTCACCACGAGCTTCTCCGGCGCCTCGCGCTCCAGCTGCCGCCGCATCCGCAGCTGGGCGACCGCGATGAAGCCCCACACCACCAGGACGGCCGCGCCGACCATGTTCAGCAGCCACTGGAAGACCGTGGTCGGCCACCAGAAGCTGAAGAGCACCGCGAGGAACCCGAAGGCGGAGCACATCAGCACGGCGCGGCGCGGCACGCCGCCGCTGACCTTGCCCAGGAAGGCCGGTCCCTGGCCGCGGGAGATGAGCGAGTACGCCATCCGGGAGGCGCCGTAGATGTTGGCGTTCACCGCGGAGAGCAGCGCGATCAGGATGACGACGTTCATGATCTGGCCGGCCGCCGGGATCTTGAGGTAGTCCAGGACCGCCACGTACGGGCCGGACTCGGCGATCGAGGGGGCGCTCCAGGGGATGACCGTGACGATGACGGCCATCGAGCCGACGTAGAACAGGGCGATCCGCCACATCGCGGTGCGCACCGCGCGCGCCACACCGCGCACCGGGTCCTTGGACTCGGCGGCCGCGATGGTCACCGTCTCCAGACCGCCGTACGCGAACACCGACGCCAGCAGACCGACCATCAGGCCGTCGACGCCCTTGGGGAGGAAGCCGCCGTCACCGGTGAGGTGGGTGGCGCCGGGGGCGTGGGTGCCGGGGAGCACGCCGAAGATGGCGAGCACGCCCAGGACCAGGAAGATGGCGATCGCTGCGACCTTCAGGGCGGCGAACCAGAACTCGAACTCGCCGAAGTTGGAGACCGCGGCCAGATTCGTGCCGGTGAAGATCACCATGAACAGCAGGACCCACATCCAGGGCTCGGTGTCCGGGAACCACTGGTGCATCACATCCGCGGCGCCCAGCGCCTCGGCGGCCACCGCCACACACAGCAGCGCGGTGAACATCCAGCCCACCGTGAACCCGGCCCAGGAGCCTATGGAGCGCTCGGCGTGCACGGAGAAGGAGCCGGAGGCCGGATTGGCCGCGGCCATCTCGCCCAGCATCCGCATGACCAGCATGACCAGGGCGCCGGAGACGGCGTAGGCCAGCACGATCGAGGGGCCGGCCGCCGCGATGCCCTCACGGGAGCCCACGAACAGGCCCGCGCCGATCACGCCGCCCAGGGCGATCATCGAGAGATGGCGCTGCTTGAGGCCGTTGGACAGCGAGGAGCCACTATCGGGGCCGGCGCCCTGCGCGCTGGTCTGCTCGCGCGCGGGTGCGGCGGACGAGGGTGTCCGATTCATGTCGTACCTGTCCCAGTAGGTGAGAGCGGAGCAAGGCGAAACTGCGTTCTCCCGGGGCCGCGACCGGTGCGGCGATCGCCGCCAGGCCCCCCGGGCCCCCGCCGGGGCATCGGGTCGCGCAGGGGCTGCCGATGGCGCAACTCCGGGATCCTCGGCAAAGCTGGCTCAGTGTGGGTGCCGGTGTCCGCTCAGGGCAACAGTCGTGCAGCGAATGTTCGGTATTCAGACGCGATCGTCACCGTACGTGCCTGATGGATCGTCGATTACCACGTCGTGTGAACGTTCCTCGGTCACTTCCTGTGACCTGCGTCTCGGGGCGGCGCGGCCCGCCCCGGCGTCGCCTCAGCGCCGCGTGCGACGCTCCCTCAGCTCCCGTACGCCCGCCACCAGCAGCACCGCGCCGGTCGCCGCGGCCGACCACAGCAGCTGCGGCCGGGCCGTGTCGTCGGCCAGCATCAGCACGATGACGCCGGCCATCGCCAGCAGCGCCGCCCAGGTCAGATAGGGGAACGCCCACATCCGCAGGGTCAGTTTCCCGGGCGCCTCGCGTTCGATACGCGGACGCAGCCGCAGCTGGGAGACGGCGATCAGACCCCAGACGAACAGCAGTACCGCGCCGACCGCATTGAGCATGTAAAGGAAGACCGAATCCGGCCATTTCAGATTCAGCAGTACGGAGACGAACCCGAAGGCCACCGAGGCCAGCACGGCCCGGCGCGGCACCCCGCCCGACACCGCCAGCAGCGCCCGCGGCGCCTCCCCCCGCTCGGCCAGCGAGAACACCATCCGCGACGAGCCGTAGAGATTGGCGTTCAGCGCCGACAGCAGCGCCACGAACACCACGATGTTCATCAGCTGCCCGGCACCCGGCACCCCGATGTGCTCCAGCACCGCGACGTACGGGCTCTGCCCCGGCCGCAGCGACGACCACGGCAGCAGCGCCACGATGACCAGCATCGAGCCGACGTAGAAGAACAGGATCCGCCACACCGCGCTGCGCACCGCCCGGCCCACCGCGCGCGCCGGATCGTCCGACTCGGCCGCGGCGATGGTGACGACCTCCAGCCCGCCGAAGGCGAACACCACGGCCAGCACCCCGGAGACCACCCCGGCCCAGCCGTGCGGCAGGAAGCCGCCCTGGCCGGTGAGGTTGGCCAGCCCGACGGGCTCGGTGTCGGGCAGCACCCCGAGGACCGCCAGCAGGCCCAGCGCCAGGAACAGCACGATCGCGGTGACCTTCAGCGCCGCGAACCAGAACTCGAACTCCCCGAAGTTCTTCACCGCGGCCAGGTTGGCGACGGTGAAGACGATCATGAAGATCAGCACCCAGCCCCACTGCGGCACCGCCGGCACCCAGCCGTGGGCGATCTGCGCCGCGCCGGTCGCCTCCACGGCCAGCACCACGACCAGCAGGAACCAGTACAGCCAGCCGACGCTGAAACCGGCCCAGCGGCCCAGAGCCCGCTCCGCGTGCACGGAGAACGCGCCGGAGGCCGGCATCGCCGCCGACATCTCGCCGAGCATCCGCATGATCAGCATCGCCAGCGCGCCCGCGATCAGATACGAGAGCACGATCCCCGGACCGGCCACCGAGATCCCCGCGCCGGAGCCCACGAACAGACCCGCGCCGATCACCCCGCCCAGGCCCAGCATCGTCAGATGGCGCTGCTTGAGCCCCGTGGACAGCGGCTCCTTCTCGCCGGCGCCCGCGCCGAGCGGGGTCCGCCCGGCAGTGGTCGGTGTGTCGTGCATCGGCTCGTACTCTCGCAAGGGCTGGGTGATCCGCAGGACACGCCCTGGACCACCGGGGGTTTGGGGGAACCCCACAGCTCACCGCGGGGCGGCCCCAGTCTCCCCGCACCTCGCGCGCTACCACAAAACCGGCGCCATAAAGCCGGCCGGGCCGTGATGAGCATCACGTGACCTGCAAAGACGTCACATCGCCCCGCAGGGCCGGGCATTGTGGCGGTTGTTCGGAACTCTCCAAGCGGGCCGGGTACGGCTTTGTCGCCGCCACACGATGATCGCCGCCGGTCGCCTGGGCTAACGTCATCGCGTCCCGACCCGTCCCGATCCCTCTCACACCCGCGGAGTCCAGATGAGCACTGCCGCCCTCGTCCGTCCCGGTGCTGTCCTCGCCGACCTGCTGCCGGCCGCCACCACCGCCTCCCGCGCCCGCGTCCGCGACGCCGCGCTGGTGGTCGGCGGCGCCGCGCTCACCGGCATCGCGGCCCAGATCGCCGTACCGGTCCCCGGCTCCCCCGTCCCGGTCACCGGCCAGACCTTCGCCGCCCTCCTGGTCGGCGCCTCCCTCGGCACGAGCCGCGGTCTGCTCTCCCTCGCGCTCTACGCCCTGGCGGGCATGGCCGGTATGCCCTGGTTCGCCGGCGGTGCCTCCGGCGCCGGCGCCCCCACCCTCGGCTACATCCTCGGCATGCTGCTCGCCGCCGGCCTCGTGGGCGCGCTGGCCCGCCGCGGCGGCGACCGCGGAGTGCTGCGCACCGCCGCCACCATGGCCGCCGGCACCGCCGTGGTCTACGCCGTCGGCGTTCCCTACCTCGCGCTGAGCACCGGCATGTCCTTCGGCCAGGCCGCCGCCGTCGGCCTGGTGCCCTTCCTGCTCGGCGACGCCCTCAAGGCCGCGCTGGCGATGGGCGCGCTGCCGACCGCCTGGAAGCTGGCCGGCCGCCGCGGCTGACCGCACGCGACGCCGAACGGGCCGGGCCCCGCACTCACCGAACGGTGACTGCGGGGCCCGGCCCGTCGCGTGTGCCTACTTCCCGGCGGTCTCCCGCGGCCGCCTGCGCTCCAGCACCAGCCCGACGGCCAGCACCACGACCGCCGCGACCACCGACAGGACCATCTGCTCCCGCCCTTCCGGGCTGTAGAACATGTAGCCGATGACGAAGACGATCAGCGCGATCGTCGCGTACGTCAGCCACGGGTACAGCCACATCCGCACCGTCAGCCGCTCCGGCGCCTCCCGCTCGATGATCCGGCGCATCCGCAGCTGCGAGACGCAGATGACCAGCCACACGAACAGCGCCACCGCGCCCGACGAATTCAGCAGGAACTGGAAGACCGTGTCCTTCGACGTGTAGCTGAAGATCGTCGCGATGAAGCCGAAGGCGACCGACGCGAAGATCGCGACCGCCGGCACCCCGCCCTTGTTGACGGTGGCGAACGACTTCGGCGCGTCCCCGCGCTCACCCAGCGAGAACGCCATCCGGGAGGCCGTGTAGAGACCGGAGTTCAGACAGGACAGCACCGCGGTGAGCACCACGACGTCCATCACCGTGCCCGCGTACGGAATGTCCAGCGACTTCAGCACCGCCACATACGGGCTCTTGAGCACCGCCGGGTCGTTCCACGGCAGCAGCGTCACGATCACCGCGATCGAGCCGAGGTAGAAGAGCGCGATCCGCCAGATGACGCTGTTGACGGCCTTGCGGACGGCCTGCACCGGATTCGGCGACTCGCTCGCCGCCAGCGTGACGATCTCGCTGCCCATGAACGAGAAGACCACCAGCAGCATGCCGGACAGGATCGCGCCGGGACCGTTCGGCAGAAAACCGCCGTGCCCGGTCAGATTCGCCATGCCCACGGCATGATCGCCCGGCGGCAGCCCGAAGATCGCCAGCGCGCCGACCACGATGAAGACGACGATCGCGACGACCTTGATCCCGGCGAACCAGAATTCGAACTCGCCGAACGAGCCCACCGAGATCAGATTGGTGCCGGTCAGCACGATCATCACCAGCAGCGCCCAGGCCCATTGCGGGACGGCCGGGACCCAGCCGGTGAGGATCGCGGCGGCGGCGGTCGCCTCGACGGCCAGCACCACCGACCAGAAGAACCAGTACAGCCAGCCGATCGTGAAGCCGGCCCAGCGGCCCAGCGCCCGGTCCGCGTACGCGGAGAACGACCCGGAGGCGGGGGAGGCCGCGGCCATCTCGCCCAGCATGCGCATCACCAGCACGACCAGCAGCCCGGTCAGCGCGTACGAGAACAGAATGCCGGGCCCGGCGGCCGAGATGCCGGCGCCGGAGCCCACGAACAGGCCGGCGCCGATGACACCGCCGATGGCGATCATCGACAGATGGCGGTTCTTGAGTCCTGCCTGCAGCCCGTCCTGCGACTGCCCCCCGCGGGGTCCGGCACCGGGTTCTCCGGTGGTGGGGACCGTTTTGGTGGTAGGCGCGCCCATGTGCACCGTCCTTGTGTGGTTCACGGAAGTGGAACCACAGCATTAGATCTTCGTTAACCATGGATTGGAAGGCCTGAAGTCGGATCGTTGCATGAAACACTGGAAGGTTGCGCGCAACGCATACGTACACAAGGTCCATCCGCGATTCCGTGGGCCCCAGCGCACAGAGCCCCGGCGACGCCTGCCCGCCGAGCGCCGTGTCACACTCATGCCATGCGCGTGTATCTCGGCTCCGACCATGCAGGTTTTGACCTCAAGAACCACCTCGTCGAGTGGCTCAAGGCCCACGGCCACGAGCCCGTCGACTGCGGCCCCCACATCTACGACGCCCAGGACGACTACCCCCCGTTCTGCCTCCGCGCCGCGGAGAAGACCGCAGCCGACCCGGACAGCCTCGGCATCGTGATCGGCGGCTCCGGCAACGGCGAGCAGATCGCCGCCAACAAGGTCGAGGGCGTACGGGCCGCGCTGGCCTGGAGCGAGGAGACCGCCAAGCTCGGCCGCGAGCACAACAACGCCAACGTCATCTCCGTCGGCGGCCGGATGCACACCCAGGAAGAGGCGACCAAGTTCATCGAGGTCTTCCTCGCCACCCCCTACTCGGGCGAGGAGCGGCACACCCGCCGCATCGAGATGCTCTCGACGTACGAGACCACCGGCGAACTCCCGGCCATCCCGGCCCACCACCCGCAGGGCTGACCACCGCACACCGCCGTCGCCCGTCCACCTCGGCCACCGGGGCGGGCGGGCGCGCCCACTGGAGAGCACGCATGCCCGAGGGCCACACCATCCACCGCCTGGCAGCGGACTACGCCGAGCGCTTCCTGGGGCAGGCGGTCCGGGTGACCAGCCCGCAGGGCAAGTTCGCAGACGGTGCCGCCCTCGTCGACAACCAGGTGCTGGAGACCACCGAGGCCCACGGAAAGCACCTCTTCCTCGGCTTCGGCCCGCCCCCAAGGACCTGTGACGAGCTCCAGTCCAGGGGGGACCCCGATCGCTGGATCCACGTCCACCTCGGCCTCTTCGGGAAGATCGCATTCGGCGGCGCACCGGGGGGTCCCCCCTCGGCCCAGGGGGGACCCCCATCGCCCCCCACCGACACCGTGCGGCTGCGCATCGCCAGCCCCTCCGCCCACGCGGACCTGCGCGGCCCCACCACCTGCGCACTGATCACCGACGCCGAGAAGCAGGCGATACACGACCGCCTCGGGCCCGACCCGCTGCGCCCGCAGGACGACGGCGCCGGTGCGTGGCAGCGGATCTCCCGCAGCCGTACGACCATCGCGGCGCTGCTGCTGGACCAGAAGATCATCGCCGGTGTCGGCAACGTCTACCGCGCCGAGGTCCTCTTCCGGCACGGCATCGACCCCTACCTCCCGGGCCGCGACCTCACCCGCGCCGCATGGGACGCCATCTGGGCCGACCTGGTCTTCCTGATGGCCGAGGGCGTCCGCCACAACCGGATCGACACCGTACGTCCCGAGCACCTGCCCGAGGCGATGGGCCGCCCGCCGCGCGTCGACGACCACGGCGGCGAGGTCTACGTCTACCGCCGCACCCACCAGACCTGCCACATCTGCGGCGCCGAGATCCGCACCGCCGACCTCGCCGCCCGCAACCTCTTCTGGTGCCCGGTCTGCCAGCCGGCGACGAGCGGGCGCTGACACCCGGCGATGAGCGGGCGCTGACACCCGGAACCGGGAAACCGGAACCCGGAACTGGGAATACCCGCCCGTCACCACCACGTTGTGGCCCCGCAGGGGGCCCTCGCGACCCTTACGGGATCCGTTCGCCCACCCCCTAGGGCCACCCCGGGCCACCCCCTGGGCCCCCCACCCGCCGCCCGCCCCGCACCCGCGCCTAGAACCCGTACGGCAACCACGGCGCCACGTCCGAACCGAACGCCACCGAGGCCGCGCCCAGCGCGCCGGGCCGCCGTTCGTGGACGCGGCCCGCCGCCGCCAGCGACGAGAGCGTGTAACCGCCCAGATAGGCGGAGCCCAACTCCCGTACGGACAGTGCCAGATCGGCCGCGTTCGTGGTCGGTGCGCAGCTCGCGCCCTTCTCGTCCCCGGACAGCCGCCAGCGGCCCTCGTTCCACGGGCACATCGGGTCGGCGACCTCCAGCACCACATCCACCGGCGTCCGGTACGTCCGCGCCGCCAGCGCCGTGCCCACCTCCACCGGCCGTACGAACAGCGACTCCCGCAGTCCGATCCCGCAGCGCCGCTGGTCCTCCACCAGGTGCAGCAGCGCATCGTCCACCGGGCGGGTGGCCACCGAGACCGACGACGTCAGATCGATCCCGAACAGATAGCGCCACAGCGCCGCGTACACCACCGGGTCCAGCGCCTCCATGCGCCGGACGAGCACCGTCCCGCACGGCCCCTCGGCGTCCCACTCCGGTTTGACGGCATAGCGGACATACCCCCGCACCTCGCCGTCCACCTCGGCCAGTACGCACTGGAGCGCCCCGGCCCCCTCCCGGTTGCCGGGCACATCGAGCACGCCGACCCGCTCCCAGCCCGGCGGGCGGGTGAGGATTCCGGGGCGGGTCGGGGCGAGCCGGGCACCGACCCGCTCGCAGTCGGCCAGCGCGGCCACCGGATCCACCAGGCGCAGCCGTACGCCGTCCACGCCGGGCAGCTCGGGGGCCGCCAGCCGTACGGTGTCGACCGTCAGCCGCATGTCCTGGGCCGCCGGGCCGTAGCCGAAGCGCCCGTAGATCGCCGGTTCCGAGGCGGTCAGCACCGCGAGCGGCTCACCGCGCTCGTGGAAGTCCGCCAGTTGGTGCCGCACCATCGAGCGCAGCACCCCGCGCCTGCGGTGCGTCGGCTGCACGCTGACCATCGTGACCCCGGCCACCGGCACCTGCGCCCCGCCCGGCACCGTGAGCCGGAAGGAGAGCGCCCCGGCCGTGCCGATGCACTCCTCCCCGTCCCAGACGCCGAGCGAGCGTTCGACCTCGGTCAGCTCCCGTCGCAGGGCGAGCTCCTCGGGCGACGACACCTCACCGAACGCGGCGTCCAGCGCGTCCGCCCAGACGTCCCATTCAGCGGCCCGGAGCACCCGTAGTTCCGTCGTCATGAACCATCCCTAGCAGGACTCCCTCCGGCCGCGCGACCGCATTTCGAACGCCGTTTCCCGGCAATTGGCCGGGCTGACGTGCGGCGAATCGACGCGCCGCCGAACGGGTGGATAGGGTCCCAGAGCGATGACAAGCGGCCCGGGAACGGAAACCCTGACGGCCCGGGTGCACAAAGGCCTGCACCGGGCTCGCGTCGGCGTGCGCAAGGCCGGGGTCGACTACTTCCGCGGAGAGGGCTCCGACCACTTCGCGCTGGCCGCCCTGCTGATCGCCATCCCCGCCATCGCCGCGGGCACGCTCTGGCACCCCGAATGGATCGCCCCGACCGCCCTGGTCCTCCCGGTGATCGCCGGCGGTCTGCTGCTGCGCCCGGCCAACCTCCTCGTCCTGTACGGCGCCTCCGCGGCCGCGCTGGTCGTCGAGTCCGCGCTGTTCGGCCCGTACGACCGGGGCCCGGACCGGATCACTCCGGGCACGGTCCTGGTCGTGGCCGCGGTCGGGTTCTTCGGGCTGCTGATCGCGCAGTTCCGCAGCCGGGTCGGGGTGCCCTGGCGGCGCGGCGGCACCATGCTCTTCGACCTGCGCGAACGCATCCGCGTCCAGAGCAAGCTGCCCAGACTGCCCAAGGGCTGGCACCACGAGATGGCGCTGCGCCCGGCCGGCGGCCAGTCCTTCTCCGGCGACTTCGTCGTCGCCTCCCGCACCCACGGTGGCAGCATCCTCGAAGTGGTGCTCACCGACGTCTCCGGCAAGGGCATGGACGCCGCCTCCCGCGCGCTGCTGCTGTCCGGCGCCTTCGGCGGCCTGCTGGGCTCCCTGCCGCCGCACGGCTTCCTGCCCGCCGCCAACGGCTACCTCCTGCGCCAGGACTGGGACGAGGGTTTCGCGACCTCCATCCACCTCGTCCTCGACCTGGAGTCCGGCGACTACGAACTTCTCTCCGCGGGCCATCTGCCGGCCCTCCAGCTCAGCGCGGGCAGCGGTCGCTGGGAGGAGAAGCCGGGCGAGGGGCCGCTGCTCGGTGTCTACGACGGCGCCCAGTTCGACCCGGTCAAGGGGACGCTGCGGCCCGGCGACGTGCTGATGCTGTTCACCGACGGCCTGGTCGAGGCCGCCGACCGCGATATCGCCGAGGGCATCGACCGGCTGACCGGCGAGGCCGACCGCTATGTCGCCAGCGGCTTCGCGGGCGCCGCGTGGCATCTGATCGAGGCCGTCGCCAAGGACGTCAACGACGACCGGGCGCTGCTGCTGATCTGCCGGGACGCGTAGTACGTGGTCCGGGACGCGTAGTACGTAGTACCGGACGCCTAGTACGTAGTACGGCGGGCCGCGTGGCCGGCGGCGGAGGGCGGCCGAACCGGCCGGGGTGGGGTTTTCCTCAGGTTAAGTGTGCGGTCTTCCTCATGGTCGCGGAGGGGGCCGGATCCGTACGTTGAATGCGGAGCAACCGGTCGTGACGAGGGCCGGGCCGGACGACGGGACGGGGGGCGCGACGCCATGGGGCTGCGCAGCAGGCGAGGGGACGCAGAGCACGCCGCGGCGGCGGGCGGACACGCCGTCGAACTGAGGGGGGTGCGCCGCCAGTACGGCCGTGGATCCGGCGCCGTCCAGGCGCTGCGCGGTATCGATCTGGCGCTGCCGCGCGGCTCGTTCACCGCCGTCATGGGCCCCTCGGGCTCCGGGAAGTCGACCTTCCTGCAGTGCGCGGCCGGCCTGGACCGCCCCACCGCCGGCTCGGTGAGGCTGGCGGGCACGGATATCAGCCGGATGAGTGAGAACCGCCTCACGGCCTTGCGCCGCAACCGTCTGGGCTTTGTCTTCCAGTCGTTCAACCTGCTGCCGGCGCTCACGGTCGAGCAGAACGTGCTGCTGCCGATGCGGCTGGCCGGGCGGCGCCCCGACCGCGGCCGGGCGGCGGAGGCGCTGGCCCGGGTGGGCCTGGGCGAGCATGCCCGGCGCCGCCCCGGTCAGCTGTCCGGTGGGCAGCAGCAGAGAGTGGCGATAGCCCGCGCCCTGGTCACGGAGCCTGATGTGATCTTCGCCGACGAGCCGACCGGCGCCCTGGACACCGGCACCGCCGCCGAGGTGCTGGGCCTGCTCCGGCATGCCGTCGACGCACTCGGTGCGACGGTCGTGATGGTCACCCATGACCCGGTCGCCGCGTCCTGGGCCGACGATGTCCTGATACTCGCCGCGGGCGCCCTCGCCGACCGCCTGCGGGCCGCCACCCCCGAGGAGATAGCCACGCGTATGGCCGGTCTCACGGCCTCGGGCCGGCCGTCTGCGCCCCACCCCGGCGGGGCCGCGGACCCGGGGCCGGCCCCGGTCATGCCACCGGGACCGGCACCGGCCATGGCGGGAGCGGTCAGGAGGTGACGCGTTCCCGGGACCGGGCCGTGTCGGCCGGGTCCTTGCGGAACGCCCAGGCCATCGTCGGCTCCATCGCGAAGCGGAAGACCTTGCGGACCGGTGGTGTGCACAGCGCCGTCACGATGGCCGCAGCGATCACGGTGACCGCGATCTCGCCGAGCGGAGTGTGCAGCCAGGCGTAGTCGTCGAACCATCCCCAGAAGCGCGAGCCCTTCGCCAGGAAGCCGTGCAGCAGATAGCCGTATAGCGTCCCGGCGCCCAGCACCGTGAACCACGTCCGGCGCGCCGGCACCCAGGAGAAGAAGCAGGCCACGAGCACGAGCGAGCAGCCGAAGAGGGCGGGCGTCATCACCGCGCCGATCCACCAGGTCGTGCCCAGTTCCTGTGCGCTGTCACGGTGGTAGAACCACGCCGAGGACATCCGGGGCGCCGCCCAGTAGGCCATCACCAGCGC
This sequence comes from Streptomyces sp. NPDC002446, assembly GCF_053595675.1. Classification (NCBI taxonomy): domain Bacteria; kingdom Bacillati; phylum Actinomycetota; class Actinomycetes; order Kitasatosporales; family Streptomycetaceae; genus Streptomyces; species Streptomyces sp. NPDC002446. The sequence continues at coordinate 128,648 of NZ_JBSFYC010000001.1, forward strand.
GCACGCGAAGATCGGCACGGATGCGATCCGCACCGCCCGCCGCCGCACCAGCTCGAAGTGCTCCCGCCGCAGCGACAGTCCCAGCACGAAGAAGGGCAGGAACTGCAGCACCCGCTGGAGGTCCAGATCGTCGCCGATGTCCGGCGACACGGACGCGAGTACGGCGATGGCCACCGCGAGCGGAATCGGCCAGCGCACCACCTTCCACAGCGGAGTGGTCAGCCGCCAGACGAACAGTGCCACCAGGAACCACGTCAGGAACCAGGGATCGAGGAGGCTGATGGGATGCCCCGGATCGTCGTCCGCCCAGCGCTTGAAGAAGGCATAGGCGGTCTCGAAGAGGATGTAGGGCACGGCGACCCCGGTGACCAGCCGCTGCAGCCGGTCCTTGCGCATGTCGAAGCTGCGCGAGAAGTAGCCGGAGATGATGATGAAGGCCGGCATATGGAAGGTGTAGACGGTCATATAGAGCGCCTCGGCGGCCCGGCTGCCGTCGGTCAGCGGTTCCCACGCATGGCCCATCGCCACCAGCACGATGGCCAGGTACTTCGCGTTGTCGAAGAACGCGGCGCGGCCACCGGTCTTCGGCCCGGACGCCGCGGTGTCCTCCGGCACACCCGGCGGCTGCGCCGCGGGCTCCGTGCGGTCCGTACCCGCCGCCTCCCGGGCCGGGGGGAGTGCGCGTCGAGGTGTGGGGGCAGCGGGAAACATTTGACGCACGATAGCGGCGGTCGACGAATGCGTAAAACCGCATCCAAGCCATTCCTTATTTCGCCGGGTGCCGCCGGGGACGCCATACGGATAAAACCAGCAATCGACGAAGCGTAACCTCCCGCCCTTCCAGACGATTTGCCACGCTTCATACCCCCAAAAGGGTTGATATCCCCTGAGAACGACGCAGGGGGAATGTCCGCTTCTAGGGCGTTATGGGTCCGTGGCGCCGGTCACTCTTTCCGCCTTCCGTGCGGCCGTGACGGACGCCACGAATATGCGAATTTCCTGGTCCGCCGACGAAGGATCCCCGAAGGGAAATGATCAGAATGACGCTGCGGAATTACAGGGGTGGCCGCGCTCACATGAATTCCCGGTGCCCCCGACCGCGCCGCGCCCGGTGTCCCGCCGCCATGCCGCCGTCACCCGCACGCGGCCTCCCCGCCGCCCGCCCGCCGCCCCGCGGCCGCCTGCGGCCGGAATCGGGCAAAGCGTTGGCCGATGATTCGTCACCGGCCTGCAGTGGGCATGGAGTTGGTGGCACGATGGGGTGTCGGGGGGTGTGCGCGGCATGCTCCCGGGCCGGTGAGGCGTTCCGACCAAGGGTGTGATCAGTTGTGGCTCTTTCGCTGTCAGTTGTGCTGCTGTTGGGGATCATCCTGATCGTGCTGATCAGAGGAAAGTCACTCAAGGCAGGTCCGGCGATAGTCGCCGTACTGTTCGGCTTCTTCCTCGCCTCCACCGGCATGGCGCCGTCCATCAACCGGTTCTTCAACTCCCTGGCGGACACCATCAACCACATCACGTTCTAGCCGCGGCCGTTCCAGGTGCCCGCCGGTCCCTGAGGCAGGGTCGCCGCGCGAGGGCCGGCCCGCTGGGTCCGGCCTGCGAGGCCGAGACGTACAAGGATCGCCGGAGCGAGGTCCGGTCCCGCCGCAACGAGGTCTATTCGCCGCCGGTCCGTGCCACGACCTCGCGTACGGCCTCCTCGCTGCGCCCCACGAGCGCCGACCCGTCGTCCGCCGTGATGATCGGCCGCTGGATCAGCCGGGGGTGCGCCGCCAGAGCCGCGATCCACCGCTCCCGCGCGGCGTCGGTGCGCTCCCACTCGCCGAGCCCCAGCTCCTTCGCCTCGGCCTCCTGGGTCCGGGTGATGTCCCAGGGCTCCAGTCCCAGCCGCGTCAGCACATCGCGCAGTTCGCCCGCGTCCGGCGGGTCCTCGAGGTATTTGCGCACGGTGTACTGAGCGCCCTCGTCGTCCAGGATCCGGACGGCGGAACGGCACTTGGAACACGCGGGATTGAGCCAGATCTCCATGCCGGCCACTTTATTGATCCGCGCGCCGGGAGCGAAGAGGCATGCGCGGGAACGGAAGAAGAGGCACCCGCGGGAACGGCCGCGAAGGCAGGCGCGAACGGCCGCGACGGCAGGGCCGCGAGGTAAAGCAGCCGGCGTTCCGGAAAGCGGAAAACCCCAGGCCATAAGGCCCGGGGCTTTCTCGTGAAGAGCGGGCGACGGGAATCGAACCCGCGTAGCTAGTTTGGAAGACTAGGGCTCTACCATTGAGCTACGCCCGCAGGCGCCGCCGGTCGCTGGACCTCGGCACGCAGTGCATCCTAGCGGGTCACAGCGGTGCACCGCACACCCCTTCTCGGATGCGCCGCCCGGCGCCGCGTCCGCGCGCCCACCACCCCGACCGGGCATCCCGATAACTGGCAGCCGTTCTGTCTGCGGCCATGTACCCTACGTGTCGCACCGACGGGGTGTGGCGCAGCTTGGTAGCGCGTCCGCTTTGGGAGCGGAAGGTCGTCGGTTCGAATCCGGCCACCCCGACCAGCAGGTCAGCCCGGCAGCAGCAGCCGGGCGCAGCCCCCGAGCCCACCGGGCCCGCCCGCGAGATCGGCGGGGCGTGCAAGATCACGTTGTGGGCGTCATCTTCTCTGCGGTTACTATGCAAGCTGCGTGCCCGTGTGTCTGTGTACCGGGCGTGATCGACCGGGCCCGGATCAGACCGGTGGCCGGTGGATCTCAAGCAGAACCCCAGAAGTCAGCCCCAAGGAGACCGAACCGTGAAGAGCGCCGTGGAGACCCTGAACCCGACTCGGGTTCGGCTCACTGTCGAGGTGCCCTTCGAGGAGCTCAAGCCCAGCCTCGACGCGGCGTACAAGAAGATCAACCAGCAGGTCACGGTGAAGGGCTTCCGCCAGGGCAAGATCCCGGCCCGTGTCATCGACCAGCGGTTCGGCCGCGGCGCCGTGCTGGAGGAGGCCGTCAACGACGCGCTCCCGAAGTTCTACACCGAGGCGGTCAACGAGGGTGAGCTGAACGTCCTCGGCCAGCCCGAGGTCGACATCACCGAGCTGAAGGACGGCGAGGTGCTGGCCTTCACCGCCGAGGTCGACATCCGCCCGGCCCTGGAGATCCCGGACTACTCCGGTATCGAGGTCGAGGTCGACGCCGTCGAGGTGTCGGACGAGGACGTCGACAAGTCCGTCGAGCAGCTGCGTGAGCGCTTCGCCTCGACCTCCCCGGTCGAGCGTGCCGCCCAGGACGGCGACGTGCTGACGGTGAACCTCGAGGCCAAGGTCGACGGCGAGGTCCTGGAGGACGGTGTCGCCGAGGGCGTCACGTACACCGTCGGCTCCGGTGAGCTGCTCGACGGCATCGACGACGCGGTCAAGGGCCTGGAGGCCGGCGGCAGCGCGACCTTCACCTCCGAGCTCAAGGGCGGCTCCGCCCAGGGCAAGGAGGCCGAGGTCAAGGTCGAGGTCACCGAGGTCAAGTCCCGCGAACTGCCCGAGCTGGACGACGACTTCGCGCAGCTGGCCAGCGAGTTCGACACCCTTGACGAGCTCAAGGCGGACAGCCGCAAGCGCCTCGAGCAGATGAAGAAGTACGACCAGGCCACCCAGGCCCAGGAGAAGGTGCTCGACGCGCTCCTGCAGCTGGTCGAGGTCCCGATGCCCGAGAAGCTTCTCGAGGACGAGATCAACACCCGCAAGCACAACCTGGTCAACCACCAGCTCGCCCAGATGGGTCTCGACCTCGCGAAGTACCTGGAGATCCAGGGCAAGACCGAGGAAGAGTTCGACGCCGAGACCAAGCAGCAGGCGGAAAAGGGCATCAAGACCCAGTTCATCCTCGACGAGCTGGTCAACAAGGAGAAGCTGAACGTCAGCCAGGAGGAGCTCACCGAGCACCTCATGCGCCGCGCGCAGTCCTCCGGCATGTCCCCCGACCAGTTCGCCCAGGCCGTCGTCGAGGGCGGCCAGGTGCCGATGCTCGTCGGTGAGGTCGCCCGCGGCAAGGCCCTCGCGGTCGTCGTCGAGGCCGCCACGGTCAAGGACACCAACGGCGAGGTCATCGACATGGAGGACGAGGACGAGGCCGAGGTCGCCGAGACCGTCGTCGCCGAGGCCGAGGGCACCGAAGAGAAGTCCGAGGCCTGAGCCGCGGCCGCCCCGCGGCTTCGCTGAACGCCTGATGTACGGGCCCGAACACGCACGTCCGCGTGTTCGGGCCCGTCCGTCGTACCGGCCGGTGAGCCTGCGCTCACAGCGAACAGTTATCGATGCGGGATGGCGTTGTCCGACCTGCGCGTTAGGGTCCGTAGATACGAGGGCAGGGGAGTCCCCGAAACCGCGCCGGGCCACACACGGCGCCGATCCCCGCGCCCCAGAAGACGACGCTGAGACGGCCCCTGGCCGTCCGACAACGAGCAGGTGGACACGTGACGATCCCGATGCCTTCCGCCGCCGCTGAGCCGACCTACGGTGGCCTCGGCGACCAGGTCTACAACCGGCTGCTCGGCGAGCGGATCATCTTCCTCGGCCAGCCGGTCGACGACGACATCGCCAACAAGATCACCGCGCAGCTGCTTCTCCTCGCCGCGGACCCGGACAAGGACATCTTCCTCTACATCAACTCCCCGGGCGGCTCGATCTCGGCCGGCTTGGCGATCTACGACACCATGCAGTACATCAAGAACGACGTGGTGACGATCGCGATGGGCCTCGCCGCCTCGATGGGACAGTTCCTGCTGAGCGCCGGCACCCCGGGCAAGCGCTTCGCGCTGCCGAACGCCGAAATCCTCATCCACCAGCCCTCCGCGGGTCTGGCCGGCTCCGCGTCGGACATCAAGATCCACGCCGAGCGGCTGCTGCACACCAAGAAGCGGATGGCGGAGCTGACGGCCTTCCACACCGGCCAGACCGTCGAGCGCATCACCCAGGACTCGGACCGCGACCGCTGGTTCTCCGCCGACGAGGCCAAGGAGTACGGCCTGATCGACGACGTGATGACCTCCGCCGCCGGTGTTCCGGGCGGGGGCGGCACCGGGGCCTGAGCCCCGCAGCACTCGCCCCAGCCACCCCAGCCCACTTGATCGCCACCAGGATGGTGAACACCACGATGAACAACTTCCCCGGCAGCGGCCTCTACCAGCGCCCGGAGGCCGAGTTCTCCGGCCCGCGCGCCGAGTCCCGCTACATCGTCCCGCGCTTCGTCGAGCGCACGTCGCAGGGTGTGCGCGAGTACGACCCGTACGCCAAGCTGTTCGAGGAGCGTGTGATCTTCCTCGGCGTGCAGATCGACGACGCCTCGGCCAACGACGTCATGGCGCAGCTGCTGTGCCTGGAGTCGATGGACCCGGACCGCGACATCTCGATCTACATCAACAGCCCCGGTGGCTCCTTCACGGCGCTCACGGCCATCTACGACACGATGCAGTTCGTGAAGCCGGACATCCAGACGGTCTGCATGGGCCAGGCGGCCTCCGCCGCGGCCGTGCTGCTCGCGGCCGGCACCCCCGGCAAGCGGATGGCGCTGCCGAACGCCCGGGTGCTGATCCACCAGCCGTACAGCGAGACCGGCCGCGGCCAGGTCTCCGACCTGGAGATCGCCGCCAACGAGATCCTGCGGATGCGCTCGCAGCTGGAGGACCTGCTGGCCAAGCACTCCTCCACGCCGATCGAGAAGATCCGTGACGATATCGAGCGTGACAAGATTCTGACCGCCGAGGAGTCCCTGGCGTACGGTCTGGTCGACCAGATCGTCTCGACGCGCAAGTCGTCCGTCTCGATCGGTTAGGGATCTGCTCGCGATCTTCGCGAAGTGAGCCGGAGCGTTGCCCCCTTGGACCGGTACGGGATCGAGTGAACCGAGTCGGTCCAAGGGGGGCCCGTACGGGGGGCCCGGCAAGGTACCGTCGATAGGCAAGCACCCGGGTCCGCGGAGCAATGCGGATCCCAGGCGAAGGGGAAGCACCTCGTGGCACGCATCGGTGACGGCGGCGACCTGCTCAAGTGCTCATTCTGCGGAAAGAGCCAGAAGCAGGTGAAGAAGCTCATCGCGGGACCTGGTGTGTACATCTGCGACGAGTGCATCGACCTCTGCAACGAAATCATCGAGGAGGAGCTCGCCGAGACCTCCGAGGTGCGCTGGGAGGAGCTCCCCAAGCCGCGGGAGATCTACGAGTTCCTCAACGGCTATGTCGTCGGCCAGGAGCCCGCCAAGAAGGCGCTGTCGGTCGCCGTCTACAACCACTACAAGCGGGTGCAGGCGGGTGAGAACGGCCCCGGCCGCGGCGACGAGGGCATCGAGCTGGCCAAGTCCAACATCCTGCTGCTCGGCCCGACCGGCTCCGGCAAGACCCTGCTCGCGCAGACCCTCGCCCGGATGCTGAACGTCCCCTTCGCGTTCGCCGACGCCACGGCCCTGACGGAGGCCGGCTATGTCGGTGAGGACGTCGAGAACATCCTCCTCAAGCTGATCCAGGCCGCGGACTTCGACATCAAGAAGGCCGAGACCGGCATCATCTACATCGACGAGATCGACAAGGTCGCCCGGAAGAGCGAAAACCCCTCGATCACCCGCGATGTCTCCGGCGAGGGCGTCCAGCAGGCGCTGCTGAAGATCCTGGAGGGCACCACCGCCTCCGTGCCGCCCCAGGGCGGCCGTAAGCACCCCCACCAGGAATTCATCCAGATCGACACGACGAACGTCCTCTTCATCGTCGGCGGCGCCTTCGCCGGCCTGGAGAAGATCATCGAGGCCCGGTCCGGCGCCAAGGGCATCGGCTTCGGCGCCACGATCCGCTCCAAGCGCGAGATCGAGTCCAAGGACCAGCTCCAGGACGTGATGCCGGAGGACCTGGTGAAGTTCGGGATGATCCCCGAGTTCATCGGCCGTCTGCCCGTCCTCACCTCGGTCCACAACCTCGACCGCGAGGCGCTGCTCCAGATCCTGGTCGAGCCGCGCAACGCCCTGGTCAAGCAGTACAAGCGCCTCTTCGAACTCGACGGCGTCGAGCTCGACTTCGACCGCCCCGCCCTGGAAGCCATCGCCGACCAGGCCATCCTCCGCGGCACCGGCGCCCGCGGCCTGCGCGCCATCATGGAGGAGGTCCTCCAGGCGGTGATGTACGAGATCCCCTCCCGCAAGGACGTGGCCCGCGTCGTCATCACCGAGGACGTCGTTCACTCGAACGTGAACCCGACCCTGGTCCCCCGCAACCGCACCGACTCGGGCGAGCCGCAGGAGAAGAGCGCGTAGGACGCGCCCGGCAGACGTACCAGAGCCGCCCGGCAGCAGGTCGCTGCCGGGCGGCTCTGTGGTGTCCGGGACGACGGCGCCGCTACTTCTCCTTGCGGACCTCGTTGCGGATCTTGGCGGTCTTCTCGGAGAGGGCCTCGGCGCCGGGCGTCGTTGCGGTGGTGGCGCCGGAGGGGGAGGGGGCGGCCAGCATCTGGACGACGCCGACGGCGCTGTTGTCGCCCCAGATGCAGGTGGAGACGTTGACCGGCACCGTCACGCCGCCCTGGGAGACCGTGACCTTCTGCGCCCGGCACTTCATGACCGCGCCGTCGAAGTCGCTGGGCGAGTACTCGGTCGTCGCGGTGACGTCCTCGACCTTGGCGCCCCTCGTGGACTTCTTCTGGCTCTCGTCGACCTTGGCGAACATCTGGCTGACGGTGCCCTCGGGGTCGGCGATGTCGCCGTACACGCCCATCAGCTGCATCGTCAGGCCGCCGGTGGTCTTGTAGGCGCCCCGGACGCCCTTGCTGTTGGTGATGCCCAGCGCCTTGGCGTCCTTGTCGTTGGTGAGGTCCTCGGAATCCTGGCCGGTTCCGGGGGTCTTCGAGAACTCCGCGTTGAGCAGCTTGTCCGGCAACGAGATCGTGTAGGGCTTCACATCCCCGCCCGACCCGAAGACGAAGTACGCGCCGACGCCGATGGCCGCGACGACCGCGACCGCGCCGACGATCAGGCCGATCTTCTTGCCGTTGCCGCCGGACTCCGGGGGGCCCTCGGGGATCAGGCCGTAGGGGGTCTGCTGGCCGCCGTACGGGGGCTGCTGGCCGTAGGCGGGCTGGGCGGGCTGCTGGGGGTAGCCGTAGCCCTGCTGCGGGGGCACCTGGCCGCCCTGGGGGTAGCCGTAGCCCTGCTGGGGCACCTGGCCGCCCTGCTGCGGGTAGCCGTAACCGGGCTGCGGAGCCGGCGGCTGCTGCGGCTGGCCGTACGGGCCGGGCTGCTGGGGCTGCTGGCCGTACGGGCCCGGAGGCGGCTGGTTGAAGCTCATGGAGCGTTCCCCTCGTGACAACTGAAGACAGTTGAAGTTCTGCGTATGAAGTTCGGCGTGATGTTTATGCGCTGCCGACATCCTGTACGACGCCGCTGACAGCCGGTGCCCCGGGGGCGAAACCGATTCGAAGCTGCTACATCCGCGCCCGTACACTGTCGGTCGTGACCGAGAACACTCAGCAGAGCAACCACAGCGTCCCCGAACTGCCGACTCAGTACACGCCGGCCGATGTAGAGGGGCCGCTGTACGAGCGCTGGGTAGAGCGGGGTTACTTCGAGGCGGACGAGAAGAGCGACAAGCCGCCGTACACCGTCGTCATCCCGCCGCCGAACGTCACCGGCTCCCTGCACCTGGGGCACGCCTTCGAGCACACGCTCATCGATGCGCTCACGCGCCGTAAGCGGATGCAGGGCTACGAGACGCTCTGGCAGCCGGGTATGGACCACGCGGGTATCGCTACCCAGAACGTCGTCGAGCGCGAACTCGCCAAGGAGGGCGTGTCGCGGCACGACCTGGGGCGCGAGGCGTTCGTCGAGCGCGTCTGGCAGTGGAAGGACGAGTCCGGTGGGCAGATCTCGGGCCAGATGCGTCGTCTGGGCGACGGCGTCGCCTGGTCCCGTGAGCGGTTCACGATGGACGAGGGGCTGTCCAAGGCCGTCCAGACGATCTTCAAGCGGCTCTACGACGACGAGCTGATCTACCGCGCCGAGCGGATCATCAACTGGTGCCCGCGCTGTCTGACCGCCATCTCGGACATCGAGGTGGAGTACCAGGACGACGAAGGCGAGCTGGTCTCCATCCGCTACGGCGAGGGGGACGCGTCCATCGTCGTGGCGACGACGCGCGCCGAGACGATGCTGGGCGACACCGCCGTCGCGGTCCACCCGGAGGACGAGCGGTACGCCCATCTCGTCGGTACGGAGATCGAGTTGCCGCTGACCGGGCGGCGGATCCCGGTCGTCGCGGACGAGCACGTCGACCCCGAGTTCGGTACCGGCGCGGTGAAGGTCACGCCGGCGCACGACCCGAACGACTTCGAGATCGGCCAGCGGCACGGCCTGCCGAGCCTGGCCGTCATGGACGAGCACGCGGTGATCACCGCGCACGGCCCGTTCCAGGGCCTGGACCGCCTGGAGGCCCGCAGCACCATCGTCGGTGCGCTGCGCGCCGAGGGCCGGATCGTCGCCGAGAAGCGCCCGTACACGCACTCCGTCGGGCACTGCTCGCGCTGCAAGACCACGATCGAGCCGCGGCTGTCGATGCAGTGGTGGGTCAAGGTCGGCCCGCTGGCGAAGGCCGCGGGTGACGCGGTGCGGGACGGCAAGGTCGCGATCCACCCGAAGGAGATGGAGTCGCGGTACTTCGGCTGGGTGGACAACCTCCACGACTGGTGCATTTCGCGGCAGCTGTGGTGGGGCCACCGCATCCCGGTCTGGTACGGGCCGAACGGCGAGGTCGTCTGCGTCGGGCCCGATGACGAGGCGCCCACCGGCGAGGGGTGGCACCAGGACACCGACGTCCTCGACACCTGGTTCTCGTCGGGGCTGTGGCCGTTCTCCACGCTCGGCTGGCCCGAGCAGACCCCCAGCGTCGAGAAGTTCTATCCGAACTCGGTGCTGGTCACCGGCTACGACATCCTCTTCTTCTGGGTCGCCCGGATGATGATGTTCGGGCTGTACGCGATGGACGGCACCCCGCCGTTCCACACCATCGCGCTGCACGGCATGGTCCGTGACCAGTTCGGCAAGAAGATGTCCAAGTCCTTCGGCAACGCGGTCAATCCGCTGGACTGGATGGACAAGTACGGATCGGACGCCGTCCGGTTCACGCTCGCGCGGGGAGCCAACCCCGGCGTCGACGTCCCGATCGGTGAGGACTGGGTCCAGGGATCCCGTAACTTCGCCAACAAGATCTGGAACGCCACGCGGTTCGCGCTGATGAACGGCGCGACGGTGGAGGGCGAACTGCCGCCCGCCGAGCAGCTGTCGGCGACCGACCGGTGGATCCTGTCCCGGCTGAACTCGGTCGTCGCCGAGGTCGATGCGTACTACGACGACTACCAGTTCGCGAAGCTGTCGGACACCCTCTTCCACTTCGCCTGGGACGAGGTCTTCGACTGGTACGTCGAGCTGTCCAAGACGACGTTCATGGCGGGCGGACCGGCCGCCGACGCCTCGCGCCGGGTGCTGGGCGAGGTCCTGGACGTCACGCTGCGGCTGCTGCACCCGGTCGTCCCGTTCGTCACCGAGACGCTGTGGACGACGCTGACCGGCGGCGAGTCGATCGTCATCGCCGACTGGCCGGCCGACTCGGGCTTCCGGGACGCGGCCGCGGAGCGGGAGATCGAGACCGTTCAGCAGGTCGTGACCGAGGTCCGCCGGTTCCGCTCGGACCAGGGGCTGCAGCCCGGCCAGAAGGTCCCGGCGCAGCTGGACCTGTCCGGTACGGCGCTGGCGCCGCACGAGGCCGCGATGCGCTCGCTGCTGCGGCTGCAGCCGGCCGGTGACGCCTTCAGCGCCACCGCCTCGCTGCCGGTCGCGGGCGCCACGGTCGCTCTGGACCTGTCCGGCGCGATCGACGTGGCGGCGGAGCGCAAGCGGCTGACGAAGGACCTGACGGCCGCCGAGAAGGAGAAGGCGCAGGCCACCGCCAAGCTGGGCAACGAGGCGTTCCTGGCCAAGGCGCCCGAGCCCGTCGTGGCGAAGATCCGCGGCCGGCTGGAGGCCGCGGAGGCGGACATCGTCCGGATCACGGCGCAGCTGGCGGCTCTCCCGCAGGCGTAGCACCGGTCCGACGGCTCGTCGCAGGCCCCTCGTCCGTATGGGCGGGGGGCCTGCGCCGTCCCCGGCCGTCGCGGCCCCGTTCGCGTACGGGCCAGAAGAGGACGTACGCCGTCGAGACGGCCACGAAGGCCAGCCGGATCAGGCCGCGGGCGGAGTCGTCGGGGACCGCGAAGACGCTGCCGTACAGCAGGATCAGCGCGATCCAGCTCCACCAGGGGACGAGGCGGCGCTGGCCGATGACGTCCCACAGCAGGGTGCCGAGCAGGACGGACGCGGTGTAGTACGTGTAGACGCTGGGGTCGAGGACGATGCGGGCGTTGGCGCCCAGCAGGACGACCGCCGCCCAGCGTCCGCGCCAGACGGCGAGCGCGCCCAGCGCCAGGCCCAGGGCGGCCTGGGCGGGGCGGTCCCAGCCGGGGGTCTCCGGGTCGCCGACGCCCAGCCAGCGCAGGGCGGACGCCGGATGGTTGGGTATGGCGAACTTCGCCGCGGCGAACGACTGCGGATCACCGACGAAGAACGGCAGCCAGGCGAGCGCGACCAGACCCGCGCACCACAGGCCGGCCCGCAGCCACTCCTTCCTCGGCAGGGCGAGCAGCAGCGGGACGAAGGCCAGTGCGGTGGGTTTGGAGTCCATCGCGAGGGCCAGGAAGACACCGGTCAGGGCGGCGTTGCCGCGGGTGACGGCGCGTACCGCGAGGGCGGTGAAGAACAGCGCGAGGACGTCGTCGAGGTGTCCGAAGCGGACCGCCACCTCGATCCACATGGGGATGAAGGCCAGCCCGGCGATCAGGACGCGCTGCCGCAGCCGCTGGTGGTTGGTGCCGGTGCCGAGGAAGTGGTGGGCGGCGCTGCGGCCCGCCAGCACCACGATCCCCAGGCCGAGCAGGGACATCAGGGCCGCGGCGAGGAACTGTCCGGTGGCCTCCGGGAAGGGGTTGAACAGGCCGGCGGTCAGAAAGCTGAGCGGGCCCATCTGGAGCTCGGGGTGGTGCGCGTAGAGATTGAGCCCGCCGGTGCCGTCGCCGGAGGCGCCCTGGTAGATCAGCTCTCCGCCGGTGCGCAGGTAGTGCCAGGAGAAGCCGCCGTTCGGCTCGACGACGGCGAACCACAGCACCGTCCAGGCGCTGAGCAGCACCAGGTGCATCCGCTGACTGATTGCCGGCACTCGAATCTCAGCTCCTGCTTTCCCGTCCGCTGTCCGCTGTCCGCTGTGGCCACCGGGGCGTCCGGCCGCCGGCGATCACCGGGAGGCGCAGCCCGCCGTCGAAGAGGGGGAAATGCGGCGGAAAGGTTGTCCGGGCGGGCGGATCCGGACAGTGCGGGCCGCTCTCATGGCGCATTCATGGCGCTCTCATGAAGCCGGGGCACCGTGGAGCGGAGCGCCGGAGGCCCGGCCGCACCGCACGTCCAGCACGAGGAGCCGCGCCCATGAACAAGCCACTGCGACGGGTCTCGGTCTTCTGCCTCGCCCTGATACTCGCGCTGATGGGCTGGGCCACCTGGATCCAGGGCGCGAAGGCGAGTGACTACAAGGAGGACCCGCACAATCCGCGGGTGGCGATCGGCAAGTACGCGGCGCCGCTGGGCAACATCCTCGTCGGCGGGGAGCCGGTCACCGGCTCCGCCGCCACCTCCGGCACGCTGAAGTACAAGCGGACCTACAAGGACGGCCCGCTGTACGCCCCGGTCACCGGCTTCACCTCGCAGATCTTCGGCAGCAACCAGCTGGAGAGCCTCTACGGCGGCCTCCTCGACGGCTCCGACAGCCGGCTGTACGGGCCCGCCGACGCGCTGACCCGTACGCGGCCCAGGAGCGGCGACGTGGCCACCACCATCGACGCCGAGGTGCAGAAGGCCGGCTACCGGGCGCTGGGCGGCAAGAAGGGCGCCGCCGTGGCCATGGACCCGGCCACGGGGCGGATCCTCGGCATGGTCAGCACCCCGTCGTACGACCCGGGGAAGTTCGCCGGGTCCTCGGCCGCCGACCAGAAGGCCTGGCGGGCGCTGTCCGCCGACACCGACCACCCCGAGGTCAACCGGGAGCTGCGGCAGCCGCTGCCGCCCGGCTCCACGTTCAAGCTGGTGGTCGCCGCGGCCGCGCTGGAGAACGGCCTGTACTCCTCGGTGGACGAGCCCACCGAAAGTCCCGACCCGTACGTGCTCCCGCACACCCGCACCACGCTGAAGAACGAGAGCGCCTCCGCGCCCTGCGAGAACGCGACGATCCGCACCGCGCTCCAGTACTCCTGCAACACCGTCTTCGCGAAGATGGCCGTAGACCTGGGCAAGGACAAGGTGCGGGCGCAGGCAGAGAAGTTCGGCTTCAACGACGGCAAGGTGGACACCCCGGTGCGGGCCGGCAAGAGCGTCTACCCCTCGGACATGGACGAGGCGCAGACCGCGCTGTCCGGCATCGGCCAGTTCGACGACCAGGCGACCCCGCTGCAGATGGCGATGGTCGTCTCGGCCCTCGCGAACGGCGGCGAGCTGAGGACGCCGCAGCTGGTCGACGGGCTGACCGACGGCGGCGGCAACACCGTCCAGCGGTTCGGCCCCAGGACGTACGGCACGGCCGTGTCGGCGCGGACGGCCGCACAGCTGCGGTCGGCGATGCAGACGGTCGTGGACGAGGGCACCGGGTCGAACGCGAAGATCGGCGGACTGACCGTCGGCGGCAAGACCGGTACCGCCCAGCACGGCGTCGACAACAGCGGTACGCCCTACGCCTGGTTCGTCTCGTACGCCCAGGACGCCAAGGGGCGTCAGGTGGCCGTCGCGGTGATGGTCGAGGACGGCCACGCCGCCCGCAACGAGGTCTCCGGCAACGGGCTGGCGGCCCCGATCGCACGGGCGATGATGAAGGCGGCGCTGGGCTAGGGGCTGTCCGATGGATCGCTCCCTGCCAGCCACCGGGGCCACGGCAGCCGGGCCGGGCCGCGGCGCGGGGCGGGCGGTGGGCAGCGCAGCGCACCGCTGTCACAGGTGCCTCGTAGACTTGTCGTCGTGAGCGAGCGCCCCCAGAACGACGACCCCGACCCGACCGACCCCTTCGACGAACTCGTCGAGGCGGAGACCGAGCGTGACCCCGATCTCGCGGTGATCGAGGCCGGCAGCCGGACCCTGCGTGCCCAGGCAGGACCGCCGCAGGGGGACCAGATTCCCGCCCGGCCGGCCGACCCCGAGGTCGACCGCGCGCTGCGCGCCGTGGAGGAGGAGCTGGCCGGCCGCTGGGGCGAGACCAAGCTCGACCCTTCGGTGCAGCGCATCGTGGCGCTGCTGGACATCCTCGGCTCCCCGCAGCGGGCCTATCCGTCCATCCACATCACGGGCACGAACGGCAAGACCAGCACCGCCCGCATGATCGAGGCCCTGCTGTCCGCCTTCGATCTGCGCACCGGCCGCTATACGAGCCCGCACGTCCAGTCCGTCACCGAGCGGATCAGCCTGGACGCCGCTCCGATCTCCGCCGAGCGCTTCATCGACACGTACCGGGACATCGCCCCGTATGTGGAGATGGTCGACGCCCAGCAGGAGTACCGCCTGTCGTTCTTCGAGGTGCTGACGGCGATGGCGTTCGCCGCCTTCGCGGACACGCCGGTCGATGTGGCGGTCGTCGAGGTCGGCATGGGCGGGACCTGGGACGCGACGAACGTCATCGACGGCGATGTCGCCGTGATCACCCCCATCGCGCTGGACCACACCGACCGGCTGGGGGAGACGCCCGAGGCGATCGCCGGTGAGAAGTCCGGGATCATCAAGAAGGACGCCACGGTCGTGCTGGCCCAGCAGCCGGTGGACGCGGCGTCGGTGATGCTCAAGCGCGCGGTCGAGGTGGATGCCACGGTCGCCCGTGAGGGCATGGAGTTCGGGGTGCTCTCCCGTGAGGTGGCGGTCGGCGGCCAGATGCTGACGCTGCGCGGTCTGGGCGGCGAGTATCCCGAGGTCTTCCTGCCGCTGTACGGCGCCCATCAGGCGCACAACGCCGCGGTGGCGCTCGCCGCGGTCGAGGCGTTCTTCGGCGTCGGCTCGGACCACGCCCGCACGCTCGACATCGACACCATCCGCTCCGCGTTCGCCGCGGTCTCCTCGCCCGGCCGGATGGAGGTCGTCCGCCGCAGCCCGACGGTGGTGCTGGACGCGGCGCACAACCCGGCGGGCGCGCGGGCGGCGGCCGAGGCGGTCACCGAGGCGTTCGGCTTCAGCCGGCTGGTGGGCGTCGTCGGCACCAGCGGCGACAAGGACGTCCGGGGTCTCCTGGAGGCCTTCGAGCCGATCTTCGCCGAGGTCGTGGTGACGAGCAATTCCAGCCATCGTGCGATGGATCCCGATGAGCTGGCGGCGATCGCGGTCGAGGTCTTCGGCGCCGAGCGGGTGCAGGTCGAGCCGCGGCTCGACGACGCCCTGGAGGCGGCGATCACACTCGCGGAGGAAGAGGGCGAGTTCTCCGGAGCGGGCGTGCTGGTGACGGGTTCGGTGGTCACGGTCGGCGAGGCCCGGCTGCTGCTGGGAAGGAGCTGACGATGCGCACGCTGTGTGCCAGCACCCTGATAGGCGAATTCTTCGTGATCGGCTTCGCCGGGCTGGTCGCGATGCAGCTGACCGATCTGCCGAAGGCCACGATCTGGACGGTCAGCGGGATCGCGATGCTGCTGAGCATCCTGCTGTGCGGCATGCTGACCCGCCCCGGCGGCGTCCAGCTCGGCTGGGTGCTGCAGTTCGCCCTGATCGCCAGCGGTTTCGTCGTCCCGACGATGTTCTTCCTCGGTGCGGTCTTCGCGGCCCTGTGGTGGGCGTCGGTCCACTTCGGCCGCAAGATCGATGAGGCGAAGGCGCGTTGGGCCGCCCAGGACGAGGCCGCGGGCGAGGCGGCGGCGGGACCGGCGGCCGGGGCGCCGGCGTCGGGCTGATCCGCCCGTCACCTCCCTGGTGGGCGGGTGAAAGCCGGGTGGGCCACCCCTGTAGCCTCAGTGCACCCGCTGACCGTTTGTACGTATACAGGGAGTCCCTTCGTGAGCCAGCGCACGCTCGTCCTTCTCAAGCCCGACGCCGTCCGCCGCGGCCTGATCGGCGAGATCATCGGCCGTATCGAGAAGAAGGCCGGCTGGACGATCAGCGCGCTGGAGCTGCGCAGCCTGGACCGCGAGCTCCTCGAGCAGCACTACGCCGAGCACGTCGGCAAGCCGTTCTACGAGCCCCTGGTCGAGTTCATGTCCTCGGGTCCGGTCGTCTCCCTGGTCGTCGAGGGTGAGCGGGTGATCGAAGGCGTGCGCGCGCTGGCCGGTCCGACTGACCCGATTGCCGCGCCGAGTGGGTCCATTCGTGGGGACTTCGGAACGATCACCCGGGAGAATCTGATCCATGCTTCGGATTCCGAAGAGTCCGCCGAGCGCGAGATCAAGATTTTCTTCCCCGGGATTTCCTGACGCGTAATCAGCTGTACACCCCTCGTGACCAGGGGCGACCGACAAATTCATCGGTCGCCCTTTGGTGTATGCGACTCGATCGGGGGAACGCATCACCGCGACACGACGTCACCATTAAGGGGGGCGGGTGCGTGTACGGCTGACAATGGCGGAACAGCCTCCCGACGTGTTCGAGTGGGCGCACTACGAACTACGATGGAGGCTTCCGCGCCTCACAGCGCATCACCTCCTGCCGACCTCCAGTAAGCATTCGCTCCAGTTGGGAAGGCCAGACGTATCCTCATGGGGAACAACATGTCGTTCATCGGCCGTGACATGGCTGTCGACCTCGGGACCGCCAACACGCTGGTGTACGTCAGGGGCCGCGGAATCGTCCTCAACGAGCCGTCGGTCGTGGCCATCAACACCAACACCGGCGGCATTCTCGCGGTGGGTGCTGAGGCGAAGAAGATGATCGGGCGCACGCCCGGCAACATCGTCGCCGTACGGCCCCTGAAGGACGGTGTGATCGCCGACTTCGAGATCACCGAGCGGATGCTCCGCTACTTCATCCTCAAGATCCACAAGCGTCGCTATCTGGCGCGGCCGCGGGTCGTGGTGTGTGTTCCCTCCGGTATCACCGGAGTTGAGCGCCGCGCGGTCATCGAGGCCTCGACCCAGGCCGGCGCCCGCCAGGTGCACATCATCGAGGAGCCGATGGCCGCCGCGATCGGCTCCGGCCTGCCCGTCCACGAGGCCACCGGCAACATGGTCGTGGACATCGGCGGCGGCACGACCGAGGTCGCGGTCATCTCGCTCGGCGGAATCGTCACCGCCCAGTCCATCCGGGTGGCCGGCGACGAGCTCGACAACGCGATCATCCAGCACATCAAGAAGGAGTACAGCCTTCTGCTGGGCGAGCGCACCGCCGAGAGCATCAAGATCACCATCGGTTCGGCGTACGACCTCGAACAGGACGAGCACACCGAGATCCGCGGCCGTGACCTGGTCTCCGGCCTGCCCAAGACCGTCGTCATCTCGGCCGCCGAGGTCCGCAAGGCCATCGAGGAGCCGGTCAACTCCATCGTCGACGCGGTCAAGACGACCCTCGACAAGTGCCCGCCGGAGCTGTCCGGTGACGTCATGGACCGCGGCATCGTGCTCACCGGAGGCGGCGCCCTGCTCCGCGGCCTCGACGAGCGCCTGCGCCGGGAGACCGGCATGCCCATCCACATCGCCGAGGACCCGCTCGACTCCGTCGCGCTCGGTTCCGGCAAGTGCGTCGAGGAGTTCGAGGCGCTCCAGCAGGTCCTCGACTCCCAGCCCCGCAGGTAGCAACGACCGCGGCCCGACCGCGCAGCGGCCGTCGGACGGCGTCCGCGGCGGTCGGGCAGCACGGCGAACGCAGCCGGTTCGCCGGCGGGCCGCGGAGCGCCGTCCGACGGTGCGACCGCCGATACGAATCGCCGCTGCGAATCGTTGATATACAGGCACAACATCTCGACAGACACGGTGCGCCGAGGCTTCACCGCTCGCCCGCCGTCACAGCAAGGCACAACGCTCAACTCCCGAACGAGACCGGCGGGGCCCGCAGCCGGCCGGTCCTACGAGGAAGGACACGGCCGCCGCACGTGAGGGACACACGAGAGAGCCGGCTGCTGCTGGTGCTGCTGGTCGCGATCGCGTTCGCGCTGATCACGGTCGATATCCGCGGCGGCGAACAGTCCCCGCTCGATGGTGCCCGGCAAGTCGCCGCCTCGGCCTTCGGCCCGGTCGAGAGCGGCGTCGCCCGTGTCGTCGACCCGGTCGGCAACGCGGTCGGCGCCGTACGGGACTCCGGCCGGCGGCACAACCGGATCAGCAAGCTGGAGCACGAGAACGAGGCGCTCAAGGCCAAGCTCGGCTCCTCCGACCGCAACCGCAGCCGCGCCGCCGAGCTCGACAAGATCCTCAAGACCGCGGGCACCGGCCAGTACGCCATCAAGGGCGCCCAGGTCATCGCCATCGGCTCGGCCCAGGGCTTCTCCTGGACCATCACCATCGACGCCGGCAGCCGCGACGGCATCGCCCGCGACATGACCGTGCTCAACGGCGACGGCCTGGTCGGCCGGGTCACCACGGTCGGCTCCGAGACCTCCACCGTGCTGCTGGCCGCCGACCCCGACTTCACCGTCGGCACCCGCATGGAGAAGACCAACGAGATCGGCTTCGCCAACGGGCAGGGCGTCCGCTCGCTGCGCGTCCAGCTCCTCAACGGCAAGGCCACGGTCAGGAAGGGCGACCGGCTGGTCACCTTCGGCTCCAGCAAGGACAAGCCGTTCGTGCCCGGTGTGCCCGTCGGCCGGGTCGTCAAGGTCGAGCCGTCCAACGGAGATCTGACCCGCACCCTGCAGGTCCGGCCGTTCGTCTCCTTCTCCCAGCTCGACATCGTCGGCGTCGTCGTCCAGGCGCCCCGCCAGGACCCGCGCGACACCGTGCTGCCGCCGCGGCCCGCCAAGCCCAAGCCGGCGCCGACGGTCACCGTCACGGCCACCCCCTCCGCGAGCGCCTCCCCCAGGAGCTGACCGATGCGCCTCAACCGGATCCTGCTCGCGGCCCCGCTGGTGGTCGTCGCCCTGGTCATCCAGGTCACCATCCTCGCGCGACTCCAACTGCCCGGCGCCGTACCGGACCTGCTGCTGCTCGTCGTCCTGGGGCTCGCGCTGGTCTACGGCCACGTCGGCGGCTCGCTCGTCGGCTTCTTCGCCGGACTGCTGGCCGACCTCGCCCCGCCCTCCGACCACGCCATCGGCCGCTATGCGCTGGTGCTCTGCGTCATCGGCTACATCGCGGGCCTGACCAAGCCGGACTCCGGCCAGCACCGCTCGGCGACGCTGCCGCTGATGGTCGTGATCGGCGCCGCCATCGGCTCGACGCTGATGTACGCCGCCGTCGGCTCCCTCGTCGGTGACACCGCCGCCCGGCACGTCGGCATCGTCGGGCTGCTGCTCAGCGCCACGCTCTACGACCTGCTGCTGGCCCCCTTCACCGTCCCGCTGGTGATGGCGCTGGCCCGCAGAACGGAGCCCGAACCGCTGGTCGGCGACGGCTCCAGCCCGAACGGCTCGGCGGGCGGCCGCGATTCCGGGTACGGCTGGCTCAACACCGGCACCGGTCTCAAGGCCAGCCGCGGCGCCATGAAGTCCGTCCGCATGGGCGCGCGCATCGGCAGCCAGCGCGGCGGACTGCTCGGCAAGTCGGCCCGTGACAAGGCCGGCCGCATCAAGGGGGTAAAGCGTCTGTGACCAACCTTCCGGAAACCCGGACCTCCCGCGTCACGGTCCGGCTCATCGCGCTCCAGATCCTGGTCTTCTCCCTGCTGCTCACCCTCGGCGGCCGGCTCTGGTACCTGCAGATCCGCAACGGCCAGGAGTACGCCAACGAGGCCCGCAGCAACCACGTCCAGCAGGTCGTCGACCCCGCCACCCGCGGCTCCATCCTCGACGCCCGCGGGGTGCCGCTGGCCGACAACCAGACCCGGCTGGTCGTCTCCGCCAGCCGGACCGACCTGCTGAAGATGAAGGACGACGGCAAGGCCGTGCTCGGCCGGCTCGCCAAGGTGCTCGGCATGTCCGAGCAGGAGATCCGCAACAAGGTCCGGCTGTGCGACTCCAAGACCCCGCAGCCCTGCTGGAACGGCTCGCCGTACCAGCCGATCCCGATCACCGACGAGGCCACCACCCAGCAGGCCCTGCAGATCCGCGAGCGCTCCGAGGACTTCCCCGGCATCATCGCCGAGCCCACCGCCGTCCGCCGCTACGCCGCCCCCGGTGACGCCAACACCGCCCAGGTGCTCGGCTACCTCTCCCCGGTGACCGACGAGGAGATCAACAAGGCCAAGAACACCAGCTCGCCGTTCCTGCGCTCCGACCAGATCGGCCGCTCCGGCCTGGAGCGGCAGTACGACAACTACCTGCGCGGCAAGGCCGCCGTCACCCGCTACGAGGTCGACAACCTCGGCCGGGTCATCGGCCAGGCCAAGAGCGACAAGGGCAGGGCCGGTGCGAGCGTGGTCACCAGCATCGACGCGCGTGTGCAGGCCATAGCGGAGAAGCAGCTGGACCAGGCGATGAAGGACGCCCGCAAGCAGGTGGACCGGAACACCGGCACCAACTACAAGGCCGACTCGGGCGCCGTGGTCGTCATGGAGGCGAAGACCGGCCGGGTGGTGGCGATGGCCTCCAACCCCAGCTACGACCCCAACGCCTGGGTCGGCGGCATCTCCGGCAAGGACTACGCCCGCCTCACCGGCAAGAAGTCCAACTACCCGCTGCTGAACCGCGCCATCCAGGGACAGGCCGCCCCCGGCTCGATCTTCAAGGTCATCTCGACCGCGGCCTCGGTCAACGCGGGCTACGACTTCAACGGCCACTACCCCTGCACCAGCTCGTACAGCATCGGCGGCCAGGTCTTCAAGAACTTCGAGTCGCAGAGCCACGGCGACATCAGCCTGGGCCGGGCCCTGGAGGTCTCCTGCGACACCGTCTTCTACCGGCTCTCGCACGACGAGTGGAAGAAGGACGGCGGGGACAAGCCGAAGAAGGACGCCAAGAACTGGTTCTACAAGACCGCCCACCAGTTCGGCCTCGGCAAGGAGACCGGCATCGACCTGCCCAACGAGGTCACCGGCCGGGTCCCCGACCGCAAGTGGAAGCACGACTTCTGGACGGCCAACAAGGCCGGCTGGTGCGAGCAGGCCAAGGCCTGGCCGAAGAAGAAGGACTTCGGTACGAAGCTCGCCCGTGAGGGCTGCCTCGAAGGCATGAAGCTGCACGCCTACGACTCGATCAACTACGCCATCGGCCAGGGCGACACCCTCGTCACCCCGATCCAGATGGCCACCATCTACGCCGCGATCAGCAACGGCGGCACGCTCCACGACCCGACCGTCGGCAAGGCCATCGTCAGCCCCGACGGCAAGCACATCCAGCACATCCGCCCCCGGTCGCACGGCCGCCTGCCGGTGACCCGCAAGACCCTCGCGCAGATGGACGGCGCCCTCGCCGGCGTCGCCGAGCGCGGTACCGCCGCCTGGCGCTTCCAGGGCTGGCCGCAGGACAAGATCCCGATGCACGCCAAGACCGGTACCGCCGAGGTCTACGGCAAGCAGACGACCTCGTGGTTCGCGACGTACACCAAGGACTACACGATCGTCATGACGATCTCCCAGGGTGGTACGGGCTCCGGCGCCTCCGGCCCAGCCGTGCGCAACCTCTACAACGCTCTGTACGGAGTCGACGAGAAGGGCGGTATCGACCCGAAGGCCGCTCTGCTGCCCAAGCCGCAGGCCTCGCTCCCCAAGATCGAGAATGACGGCACGATCGAGGCCCCGCCCATCAAGCCGTACGTCCTGCCGTCGGCGTCGCCCTCGCCCTCGGGGAGCCCACATTGACGACCAGCCACACCTCCCGGGCGTTCTCCATCCGGCGCTACACCCCCGAGCTCGGCACCTGGGGCAAGCTGACGGCGCGTGACTCCGTGCTGCGCAAGCTGGACTGGATACTGCTGCTGTCCTGTCTGCTGCTGTCGCTGATCGGTTCGTTGCTGGTCTTCTCCGCCACCCGCAACCGCACCGAGCTCAACAAGGGCGACGAGTACTACTTCTTCCTGCACCATCTGCTCAACCTCGGCATCGGTCTGGCGCTGGCCGCCGGCACGATCTGGCTCGGGCACCGCACCCTGCGCGGCGCGGTCCCGGTCCTGTACGCCCTGTCGGTCGTCCTCGCGCTGCTGGTGCTGACCCCGTTGGGCGCCACGATCAACGGTTCGCGGTCCTGGCTGGCGATCCCCGGCGGCTTCTCGCTCCAGCCCGCGGAGTTCGCGAAGATCACCATCTCGCTCGGCATGGCGATGCTCCTGGCGTCCCGGGTCGACGCGGGCGACCGTCCGAACCCCGACCACCGGACCGTCGTCCAGGCCCTGCTCCTGGCCGCCGTCCCCGTCGTGGTCATCATGCTGATGCCCGACCTCGGCTCGGTCATGGTGCTCGGCGCCGTCATCCTCGGCGTACTGCTCGCCTCCGGCGCCTCCAACCGCTGGATCCTCGGCCTGGTGGGCACGGGCGTCGTCGGCTGTGTCGCCATCTGGCAGCTCGGTCTGCTCGACGCCTACCAGATCGCCCGCTTCGCCGCGTTCGCCAACCCGAGCCTCGACCCGGCCGGCGTCGGCTACAACACCAACCAGGCCCGGATCGCGATCGGCGGCGGCGGACTGACCGGCTCGGGGCTCTTCCACGGCAGCCAGACCACCGGCCAGTTCGTCCCCGAACAGCAGACGGACTTCATCTTCACCGTCGCCGGCGAGGAGCTGGGCTTCCTCGGCGCGGGCCTGATCATCCTGCTGCTCGGCGTCGTCATGTGGCGCGCCTGCCGGATCGCCCGCGAGTCCACCGAGCTCTACGGCACGGTCGTGGCCGCCGGCATCATCGCCTGGTTCGCCTTCCAGTCCTTCGAGAACATCGGCATGACGCTCGGCATCATGCCCGTGACCGGTCTGCCCCTGCCCTTCGTCTCCTACGGCGGCACATCGATGTTCGCGGTCTGGATCGCCATAGGGCTGCTGCAGTCGATCCGGGTCGGACGTCCCCTGTCGGCGTCCCGGTGACAGGGCGTCACCGGGGCGTGTAGAGCTCGAACCACAGCGAGGTGGACCTCGGCACCCCCGCGTACGGGGTGGTGCCCCAGTCGTCGGCGAGATGGCCGGTGAGCAGCAGACCGTGATCGGGCTGCGGTTCACCGGCCGTCTCCGTGTACGGCAGGGCCGGTGAGGGCAGGGCCTGCGGCGGAAGGCGGACCGGCGCCTCGTCGTGCACGCTGATCCGCAGCCCGTGCCCGGCCGTCAGTACCCGCAGCAGGATCTCCGCCGACCGCGGGGTGCGCAGATGGGAGCTGGTGACCGCCTCGGAGGTGAGCAGCACGGCGGTGTCGAGCAGCGGGGCGAGGTGGGTGCCGCGCAGCACGGCCCGGACGAAGTCCCGGGCGAGTTTCGGGGCGGTCGGTCTGCTCGGCGCCGCCAGCAGAAACGGGCGGGCGCCGGCGGCGACGCGGATGGGTGTCCGGGCGACGGCTGCGGTGTGGGGGTGCACGGGTGTCTCCCTCCCCGAAGGGGCCGAGTACTGCGCCGGTTGCCACGCTGCGTGGGTGTTCCGTGACACACCGTAAGTCACGTGCTGTGGCGCGTGCTACGCCTTTCCGGATCCTTGACACCCCGCGGCCGGGCACGGTGGTCCTCGCCCGGGCTGGTGGATAAATTCGAGGCATGGCGGACACCGTGCGGGAGATCGAGCGGAAGTACGAGGCCGACGACGACGTCCAGCTCCCCGACCTGGCCGGCGTCGACCGGGTCGCGACCGTGGTGGAACAGGATGTCGAGGCCCTGGACGCCCTCTACTACGACACCGCCGACCAGCGCCTCGCCGCGGACGGCATCACGCTGCGCCGGCGCACCGGCGGCAGGGACGCGGGCTGGCATCTGAAACTGCCGGTCGCCCCGGGCGTGCGGGACGAGGTGCGGGCCCCGCTGTCCGATGCGCCGCCCGCGGAGCTGACCGCGCTCGTGCGGTCGCGGGTGCTGGACCGCGAGCTGGTGCCCGTCGTACGGCTGCGGACCCGGCGCGCGGTACGGGTCCTCAAGGACGCCGCGGGCAGGCCGCTCGCCGAGGTCGCGGAGGACACGGTGCGGGCGCGCCGGGCGGCGGAGTCCGGGGCGGCGGGGGAGGGGGCGGGCGAGGCGCGCTGGCGTGAGATCGAGGTGGAGCTGGTTGCGGACGGCGGCGGGGACACCGCGCTGCTGGACGAGGTGGGCCGGGTGCTGGCCGCGGCGGGCGTGCGCCCCGCCTCGTCGGCGTCGAAGCTGGCGCGGGCGCTGGCCGAGACGGAGCGGCGGCGTGCCCGTCCCGGGAAGCGCGGCGCCGAGGGGGCCGGCGCATCCGGTTCCGGCAAGGGGTCCGGCAAGGGCTCCTCGGGCTCCGGCAAGAAGGCCCGTACCGCTGGGGACGTCGTACTGCGCTACGTCCACGAGCAGGTCCGGGTGATCGTCGAACTCGACCCGGCGGTCCGGCGCGATCTGCCCGACTCGGTGCACCAGATGCGGGTCGCCACCCGCCGGCTGCGCAGCGCCTTCCGCTCGTACACCAAGGTCCTCGACCGCGCCGCCACCGAGCCGATCGGCCTCGAACTCAAGTGGCTGGCGGCCGAGTTGGGGGTGGACCGGGACCGCGAGGTGCTGACCGAGCGGCTGCAGGGTGCGCTGGCCGAGGTGCCCCGCACCCTGCGGCTCGGCCCGGTGGCGGGCCGGCTGCGCATCTGGTCGCAGCGGCGCCGGGCCGGCTCGCGGGGGCGGCTGCTCGCCGTGCTGGACGGCGACCGCTACCTCGCGCTCCTGAAGACCCTGGACGCCCTCCTGGAGGCGCCGCCCCTGCGCGGGTCCGCGACCAGGCCCGCCCCCGAGGTGGTGGCCCGGGCCGTACTGAAGGACTACCGGCGGCTGGCCCGCCGTATGGAGGCCGCACTGAACGCGCCCGCCGGACAGGACCGGGACGAGGCGCTGCACCGAGCCCGCAAGGCGGCCAAGCGGACCCGGTACGCGGCGGAGGCGGCCCGCCCGGCGCTCGGCCGCCCGGCGAAGAAGTTCGCCAAGCGCACCAAGCGGCTGCAGCAGCTCCTGGGCGACCACCAGGACAGCGTGGTGGCCCGCGGCGCCCTGCGCGAACTGGCGACCCAGGCCCAGCACGCCGGCGAGGGCGCCTTCACCTTCGGCCTGCTCTACGGCCGCGAGGAGTCCCTGGCCGCGGACCGGGAGCGGGAGCTGCCAAGGGTGTGGGGGAAGGTGTCGCGGCCCAAGCACCGGGCGGCGCTGCGGCCGTGATCGTACGGATGGCCGATCGGTTGCTCCCCGCCGCTGCGGGGGTCTTTCAAGATCGCCGTGCCGAGGGGTGACTCCGAGCGGGTTACGCTTGTGAGTCGCCCCCTGTCAGCTCACGAAGGTTCGAGATGTCCGAGTCGGTTTTCCCGCAGCTCGAAGCTCTGCTCCCGCACGTGCAGAAGCCCATCCAGTACGTCGGCGGCGAGCTGAACTCCACGGTCAAGAGCTGGGAGAGCTGCGACGTCCGCTGGTCGCTCATGTACCCGGACGCCTACGAGGTCGGTCTGCCCAACCAGGGCGTCATGATCCTCTACGAGGTCCTCAACGAGCAGGAGGGGGTCCTGGCCGAGCGTACGTACAGCGTCTGGCCGGACCTCGAAGCGCTGATGCGCGAGCACAACGTCCCGCAGTTCACCGTCGACGCCCACCGCCCGGTGAGCGCCTTCGACGTGCTCGGCGTCTCCTTCTCCACCGAGCTCGGCTACACCAACCTGCTCACCGCCCTGGACCTCTCCGGCATCCCCATCGAGGCCAAGGACCGTACCGAGGACCACCCGCTGATCCTCGCGGGCGGCCACGCGGCCTTCAACCCCGAGCCGATCGCGGACTTCCTGGACTGCGCGGTGGTCGGCGACGGTGAGCAGGCCGTCCTGGAGATCACCCAGATCATCCGCGCCTGGAAGAACGAGGGCCGCCCGGGCGGGCGCGACGAGCTGCTCTTCCGCCTCGCGAAGACGGGCAGCGTCTACGTCCCCAAGTTCTACGACGTCGAGTACCTCGCCGACGGCCGGATCAGCCGCGTCGTGCCCAACCGCTCCGGCGTCCCGTGGCGGGTGTCCAAGCACACCGTCATGGACCTGGACGAGTGGCCCTACCCCAAGCAGCCCCTCGTCCCCCTGGCCGAGACCGTCCACGAGCGGATGTCGGTCGAGATCTTCCGTGGCTGCACCCGCGGCTGCCGCTTCTGCCAGGCCGGCATGATCACGCGCCCCGTACGGGAGCGAAGCATCACCGGCATCGGCGAGATGGTGGACCGTGGTCTCAAAGCCACGGGATTCGAGGAGGTCGGCCTGCTGTCGCTGTCCTCCGCGGACCACACCGAGATCGGCGACATCGCGAAGGGGCTCGCCGACCGGTACACCGAGGACAAGATCGGTCTGTCGCTGCCGTCGACCCGTGTCGACGCCTTCAACATCGATCTTGCCAACGAGCTGACGCGCAACGGCCGTCGCTCGGGTCTGACCTTCGCGCCGGAGGGCGGCAGCGAGCGGATCCGCAAGGTCATCAACAAGATGGTCTCGGAAGAGGACCTGATCCGGACCGTCGCCACGGCCTACGGCAACGGCTGGCGGCAGGTGAAGCTGTACTTCATGTGCGGTCTGCCGACCGAGACCGACGAGGACGTGCTGCAGATCGGCGACATGGCGGTCAACGTCATCGCCAAGGGCCGTGAGGTCTCCAAGTCCAACGACATCCGCTGCACGGTCTCCATCGGCGGTTTCGTCCCCAAGCCGCACACGCCGTTCCAGTGGGCGCCGCAGCTGTCGGCGGAGGAGACGGACGCCCGTCTCGAAAAGCTCCGGGACAAGATCCGCGGCGACAAGAAGTACGGCCGCTCCATCGGCTTCCGCTACCACGACGGCAAGCCCGGCATCGTCGAGGGCCTGCTCTCGCGCGGTGACCGCCGCGTCGGTGCGGTCATCCGCGCCGTCTACGAGGGCGGCGGCCGCTTCGACGGCTGGCGCGAGCACTTCTCCTACGACCGCTGGATGAAGGCCGCCGAGGAGACGCTGCCCGCGTTCGGCGTGGACGTCGCCTGGTACACCACGCGCGAGCGGACCTATGAGGAGGTCCTGCCCTGGGACCACCTGGACTCCGGCCTGGACAAGGACTGGCTCTGGGAGGACTGGCAGGACGCGCTCGACGAGACCGAGGTCGACGACTGCCGCTGGACCCCGTGCTTCGACTGCGGCGTCTGCCCCCAGATGGACACCGAGATCCAGATCGGCCCGACGGGCAAGAAGCTTCTGCCGTTGACGGTCGTCAAGTAGCGCCCGCCACGAGCGCCTTCGGCCCGGCCCCGCACCCGCGGTGGCCGGGCCGTTGTGTGTTCACGGACAATGCGTGGTGGCAACGCAGCGCAGCAAGGGGGAGGGTCGATGGAGCCCATCGACGGGGGACGGCGGGACGATCGCGACGATCGGGATGATCGGGACGCCGTATCGCTCGACAAGGAGCGAGGCGGACCGGTCCGGCGCGAAGGGGTCCGGCATGAACCAGCCCGGCACGAACCAGCCCGGCGCGAACCGGTCCGCTACGAGCCGGGGGAGGGCTGCCTGACCACGGTCGTCCGCATCCCGGTGCGGATCGTGGTGCTGGTCCTCGTGGTGCCGGTGCGACTGGTGTGGGACGCGCTGGTCGTCTGCGCCAAGGCCGTCGACCGCGCCCTGCTGCGCCCGTGCGGCCGGGGCCTGGCATGGCTGTGGCGCATCCTCGTCATCGCCCCGCTGGCCGGGTTGTGGCGGTACGTCCTCGCCCCCGTGGGGGAGGGGACCACGGCGGCGGTGGTGTGGCTGGTGCGCTGGCTGCTGGTGGCACCGGCGCAGTGGGTGTACGCGTATGTGCTGACGCCGGTCGGGCGGGGTATCGCGTGGCTGCTGCGGGGCATTGGTGCGGTCATCGCCGCCACCGCGCGCGGGCTGGCCGCGGGCGCGGCCTGGCTGTGGCGGTATCTGGTGGTCGTGCCCGCGCAGTGGCTGTACGCGTATGTGCTCACGCCGATCGGGCGGGGCTTCGCCTGGCTGGCACGGGGGCTGGGCATCGCGCTGATGTGGCTGGCCAAGGCGTTGTTCGTCTGGCCGTGGGCGGCGTTGTGGCGGTATGTGGCGGTGCCGGTGGGCCGGGGGATCGCCGCGGCCGTCGCGTGGCTGGTCCGCTGGCTGGTGGTCGTGCCCGCGCAGTGGCTGTACGCGTATGTGCTGACGCCGGTCGGGCACGGTATCGCGTGGCTGGTGCGGGGCATCGGCACGGTCATCGCCGCGCTCGTTCGATGGATTCTGGTGGTGCCGGCCGTCGCCCTTTGGCGGTATGTGCTGCAGCCGGCCGGGCGGGCGGTGGTGGCCGCGGTGACCGTCGTCTGCCGTGAGCTCGCGGACGCCCTCGGGCACTGCTGGCGGGCGGCAGGATTCGTCTCGCGTGCCGTGGGCCGGTTCCTCGGCCGCCTGCTGCGGTGGATCTTCGTCGAGCCGTTCCGCTGGGTTTACCGCACCGTGCTGACGCCCATCGGGCACGGCATCCGGGACGGCATCTGGCGCCCGGTGCGGCAGGCCGTGGGCGCCGCCGGGCGGGCCGCCCGTCAGGCGCTGAGCGCCGCCCGGGAGTCCGTACGGCAGACCCGCAGGGAGATCCGGCGCGCGCTGTTCGGCGCGCCCCGGGAGCCGCAGCGGGCCGAGGCCGTCCCGACCCGCCGGGAACCCGGAGCCCCCGGGACACGTACTCTAGGTAGCAGTACGACCGCACTCACGAAGGACTGAGCGACACTGGGCAAGCGACAGCCCGAAGGCCCGCCGCCCGCACCGGCGGTGCAGCGCATCCGACTGCGCTACACCAAGCGCGGCCGCCTCCGGTTCACCAGCCACCGCGACTTCCAGCGCGCTTTCGAGCGGGCGCTGCGCCGCGCCGAGGTCCCCATGGCCTATTCGGCGGGCTTCACCCCGCATCCCAAGGTGTCGTACGCCAACGCCGCCCCCACCGGCACGGGCAGCGAGGCCGAGTATCTGGAGATCCAGCTCGCCGAGCGCCGCGATCCCGAGCGGCTCCGCGAACTGCTCGACGAGTCGCTGCCGACCGGGCTCGATGTGATCGACTCCGTCGAGGCGCACACGAGCGGGCTGGCCGACCGGCTGCAGGCCTCGGTATGGGAGATCCGGCTCGACGGGGTCGCGGCCGAGGAGGCCGGGCGCGCCGTCGAGGCGTTCCTCGCCGCCGACGAGGTGCTGGTCGAGCGCCGTACGAAGAACGGCATCCGGACCTTCGACGCCCGGGCCGCGGTGGCCCGGCTGGAGGCCGTCGCTCACGAGGGCGATAGGCCCGGCGGCAATGCCTGTGCGATACTGCGGCTGGTTGTTCGGCATGTGACACCCGCCGTTCGACCCGACGACGTCCTGTCCGGCCTCCGAGCTACGGCCGACCTGGCGCCGCCGGTCCCCGCTGCGGTGACCAGGCTGGCGCAGGGGCTGCTCGATGAGGAGGCCGGCGCGGTGACTGACCCGCTAGCGCCCGACCGCGACGCTGCCACGGCCGCCCCACCCACGGCCGCCGGGCTGAGTGCCGCGAAGGCGCCGAGTGGGGCCTCCCCGGGAGCCGGGGAAGGCACTGCGTAGGACCGCCGTCGTCGCGTCGCCGATCAGCCAGGGAGCCACCCCGGTCCGGCAGACGCACTGACCAGGAGACTTTCGCCGGTCCCCGCCCACGGGGCCCGGCGAGCGAGACGACAGCTCCCGTGCGGCGCCCACGCCCCGGACAGCGGGCCCGCGCTCATCACGCGGACCGCCACCGGAATCAGGCGCGGCGCCCGGGAGCGTGACGGGAGAACCGCCCGCATGCTCGAGCCCATTGAGCCCAGTGAATCCACGCAGTCCGCGGACCGTGGTTTCGATGACAACAACTCGCCCGGCGACACGCTGCCGCCGCGCCGCAGGCGCCGTGCGGCCTCCCGCCCGGCGGGTCCGCCGACCGGCGGCGCCGCCGAGGCCGCGGTGCTGAGCACCGAGACCGCCGCAGCGGCCGTGGCCGATCCGGCCCCCGAGGACGAGGCCGCCGCGTCCGCCGTCACCACCGGGGACGCGGCCAAGCCGGCCCGTACCCGCCGCCGCGCGACCCGTAAGGCCACTTCCCCGGCCGGGGCCCCGCAGCCGAGCGCCGCCGAGGAGGCCCAGGCCCCGGCCCCGGCCGCCGCCGAGACGCCCGCCGAGGCTCCCCAGGCCGAGGCCCCGAAGATCGAAGAGACCGAAGAGGCGGCGCCGCGCCGCACCCGCCGTCGTGCCACCCGTAAGGCCACGGCTCCGGCCGGGTCGCCGCAGGCCGAGGCCGCTGTGGAGCCGGTGGTCGCCGAGGTGTCCGCGCCGGTTGTTCCGGTTGTGGAGGAGGAGGCTGCGGCGCCCGTGGAGGAGGCCAAGCCGGCCCGCACGCGCCGTCGTGCCACCCGTAAGGCCACCGCCCCCGCTGGCGCGCCCAAGGCCGAGGAGGCTGTGGAGCCGGTCGTGGCCGAGGTGTCCGCGCCGGTTGTTCCGGTTGTGGAGGAGGAGGCTGCGGCGCCTGTGGAGGAGGCCAAGCCGGCCCGTACGCGTCGTCGTGCCAGCCGTAAGGCCACCGCCCCCGCCGGTGCGCCCCAGGCCGCCGAGGAAGCCGAGGCCGAGCAGGCCGAGCAGGCGCCGGCCGCCGAGGCCCCCGCCGCCGAGACTCCCGCCGCCGAGCCCGCCGAGGCCCCCCGCCGTCGTACCCGTCGCCGGGTCGCCGAGCCGGTCGCCGAGGCGCCCCGTGCGGAGGAGACGCCCCGCGCGGAGGAGCCCGTCCAGGAGGGGCCGGTGCGCGGGCGTCGCCGGGCGCAGCGGCCGCCGACCGCCGTCTTCCAGGCGCCGGTCTTCGCCGAGCCGATGTTCCAGACCCCGGAGAGCGCGGCCGCCGCCCATGCCGCCGCCGCCCAGGAGGAGACCCCCGCCGAGCCCGCGGTGGAGGAGCAGCCCGCCGCCACGCGCCGTCGCCGCCGTCGTGGTGCCCCCGCCGAGCCCGAGCAGATCAGCGTCGCCCCGGCCGAGGAGCCGGAGGCCGAGGAAGCCGCCGAGTCGGAGACCGAGCCGGGCGAGCTGGGCCACGGCGAGGACGAGTCCGCCGAGCGCCCCTCGCGCCGCCGTCGTCGCGGTGGCCGTCGCCGCCGCCGTGGTGAGGCCGCCGAGGGCGCCGAGGAGCAGGCCGCCGAGGGCGCCGGTGCGGAGGACGAGTTCGAGGAGGACGAGGAGCGCGCCGCCGAGCAGCCGGAGGAGGAGGCCGAGGAGCAGTCGGCCGCCGGCACCAGCAGCAGCCGTCGCCGCCGCCGTCGCCGCCGTCGCAGCGGTGAGGCCGCCGAGGTCGAGGCCGGTCACGCCGACGACCCGGAGCGTACGGTCGTCAAGGTGCGCGAGCCCCGCAAGAAGGACGAGTCCACCAGCGCGGACGAGGTGCAGTCGATCAAGGGGTCGACGCGTCTGGAGGCCAAGAAGCAGCGCCGCCGCGAGGGCCGCGAGCAGGGCCGCCGCCGGGTGCCGATCATCACCGAGGCGGAGTTCCTGGCCCGTCGCGAGGCCGTCGAGCGGGTGATGGTCGTCCGCCAGAGCGGCGAGCGCACCCAGATCGGCGTCCTTGAGGACAACGTGCTCGTGGAGCACTTCGTCAACAAGGAGCAGGCGACCTCGTACGTCGGCAATGTCTACCTCGGCAAGGTGCAGAACGTGCTGCCGTCGATGGAGGCCGCCTTCGTCGACATCGGCAAGGGCCGCAACGCCGTGCTGTACGCAGGCGAGGTCAACTTCGAGGCGCTGGGCATGGCCAACGGCCCGCGCCGGATCGAGACCGCGCTCAAGTCCGGCCAGTCGGTGCTGGTGCAGGTCACCAAGGACCCGATCGGCCACAAGGGCGCGCGGCTGACCAGCCAGGTCTCGCTGCCCGGCCGCTACCTCGTCTACGTGCCCGAGGGCTCGATGACCGGTATCAGCCGCAAGCTCCCGGACACCGAGCGGGCGCGCCTGAAGCAGATCCTCAAGAAGATCGTCCCCGAGGACGCGGGCGTCATCGTCCGTACGGCCGCGGAGGGCGCGAGCGAGGACGAGCTGGCGCGCGACGTCCAGCGGCTGCAGGCGCAGTGGGAGGAGATCCAGAAGAAGGCGAAGGCCTCCTCGACGAGCTCCCCCTCGCTGCTCTACGGCGAGCCGGACATGACCGTCCGGGTCGTCCGCGACATCTTCAACGAGGACTTCTCCAAGGTCATCGTCAGCGGTGACGACGCCTGGGAGACCATCCACGGCTATGTCTCGCACGTCGCCCCGGACCTCGTCGACCGGCTGCAGAAGTGGACCTCGGACGTCGACGTCTTCGCGACGTACCGCATCGACGAGCAGCTGATGAAGGCGCTGGACCGCAAGGTCTGGCTGCCCAGCGGCGGCTCGCTGGTGATCGACCGGACCGAGGCGATGGTCGTGGTCGACGTCAACACCGGAAAGTTCACCGGCCAGGGCGGCAACCTGGAGGAGACGGTCACCAGGAACAACCTGGAGGCGGCCGAGGAGATCGTGCGTCAGCTGCGGCTGCGCGACCTCGGCGGCATCATCGTGATCGACTTCATCGACATGGTGCTGGAGTCCAACCGGGATCTGGTGCTGCGGCGACTGCTGGAGTGCCTGGGCCGGGACCGTACGAAGCACCAGGTGGCCGAGGTCACCTCGCTCGGCCTGGTCCAGATGACCCGTAAGCGGGTCGGCCAGGGCCTGCTGGAGTCCTTCTCCGAGTCGTGTGTGCACTGCAACGGCCGTGGCGTCATCGTCCACATGGACCAGCCGACGACGATCGGTGGCGGCGGCAAGCGCAAGAAGAAGGGCAAGGCCGCGCCGGCCGAGCCGCATGTCCACGAGGTAGAGGCGGCCGAGCCGCTGCCGGACGGCGGCGCCCCGGAGCTGGAGCCGGTCGCCGTGACGGAGGCCGAGCTGCAGCCCACGGTGGCCGGCGCCGACGAGTGGTTCAGCAGCCCGGCGGAGGCCGAGGCGGCCGCCGGACGCGGCCGTGGCCGTCGCCGGGTGAGCCGGAAGGTGTCCGCTCCGGCGGGCGCTCCCAAGGCCGCCGAGGAGACCGCCGCGATCGTGGTGCCGGCCGAGCCGGCGCCCGAGCCGGAGCCGGAGCCGGCCGCCGCCGAGGCGACCGTGCCGGCCGCGGAGCCCGCGCCGGCCCGTCCGCGCCGTCGGGTGACCCGTAAGGTGACCGCCCCGGCGGGCTCGCCGGAGGCGTCCGAGGAGGCCGCGGCGGCCGTCGTGGTGATCGCGGCGCCGGCCGAGGCGGAGCCCGCCGAAGCACCGGCCGCGGAGCCCGCAGCGGGTGCCGAGGCCGAGCCGGAGGCGGCGCCCGCGGCCAAGAAGACCGCGAAGAAGGCGACGGCGAAGAAGGCCGCCGCCAAGAAGGCCACCGCGAAGAAGACCACGGCCAAGAAGGCGGCGGCGAAGAAGACCACCACCGCCAAGAAGGCCACGGCGAAGAAGACCACCGCGAAGAAGGCGACGACGAAGAAGGCGGCGGCCAAGAAGACCGCTGCCGCCGAGCAGCCCTCGGTCGCGTCGGTGTCCGCTTCGACGGAGGACTGAGCGGTACGGACCGTGCCCCGGGCCGTCAGTGGTCCGGGGCCGGTTTGACCCCCTGGTCAAGGCCCCGTAACCTTGACCGTCGGTGTCTGGAAAGATTTACGGCACCAAACCCCTGAGCAAACACCTCTCGGTCCGCCGAGGGAGGCCGCTCGTCCACTCGGATTCCACGGGCCGTCCCGAGCCCGTGTGAGCGGCTGGCATCAGAGGATCCGTTCCTAGCGAAAGAGAGTTCCGCGTGTACGCGATCGTGCGCACCGGCGGGCGCCAGCAGAAGGTTGCTGTTGGCGACGTCATCGAGGTTGACCGCATTTCCACCAGCAAGGTCGGCGACACCGTCGAGCTCTCCACGCTGCTGGTCGTCGACGGTGACTCGGTCACCAGCGACCCGTGGGTCCTGGCCGGCGTGAAGGTCCAGGGTGAGGTCGTGGACCACCACAAGGGCAACAAGATCCGGATCCAGAAGTACAAGAACAAGACCGGTTACAAGAAGCGGATCGGCCACCGCCAGCTCCACACGGCGCTGAAGATCACCGGCATCGACGCTCCGGCGAAGTAAGGGACTGAGGAGACATGGCACACAAGAAGGGCGCATCGTCCACTCGGAACGGTCGCGATTCCAATGCTCAGCGGCTCGGCGTGAAGCGCTTCGGCGGTCAGGCCGTCCTCGCCGGTGAGATCCTGGTCCGCCAGCGTGGCACCCACTTCCACCCGGGCGCGGGCGTCGGCCGCGGTGGCGACGACACGCTGTTCGCCCTGCAGTCCGGTGCGGTGCAGTTCGGCACCCACCGTGGCCGCAAGGTCGTGAACATCGTCCCGGTCGCCGAGTAATTTCGGCCCGGACGTAAGCGCACGTCAGAGCATCACTCCGAGGGCGGACCGCCTTTTCCCGCAGGAGCGGGAAGGCCGGTCCGCCCTTGGCGTGTTACCACAGAGATATTCGCGTAGCACCGCGACATTTTTTCCCGCAGTTATCTGGAGGCACCCACCCATGACCACCTTCGTGGACCGCGTCGAGCTGCACGTCGCCGCGGGTAACGGAGGCCACGGCTGCGCCTCCGTACACCGGGAGAAGTTCAAGCCGCTCGGCGGTCCGGACGGCGGCAACGGCGGCCGTGGCGGCGATGTGATCCTGGTCGTCGACCAGGACGTCACCACGCTCCTCGAGTACCACCACAGTCCGCACCGCAAGGCCACCAACGGCCAGCCCGGCGCCGGCGACAACCGCGAGGGCAAGAACGGCAAGGACCTGATCCTGCCGGTGCCGGACGGCACGGTCGTGCTCGACAAGAACGGCGAGGTCCTCGCCGACCTGGTCGGCCAGGGCACTACCTTCATCGCGGGCCAGGGCGGCCGCGGCGGCCTCGGCAACGCCGCGCTCGCCTCCGCCCGCCGCAAGGCCCCCGGCTTCGCGCTGCTCGGCGAGCCCGGCGAGGCCCGCGACATCGTGCTGGAGCTGAAGACCGTCGCGGACGTCGCGCTGGTCGGCTACCCGAGCGCCGGCAAGTCGTCGCTGATCTCGGTGCTCTCCGCAGCCAAGCCGAAGATCGCCGACTACCCCTTCACGACGCTGGTGCCCAACCTCGGCGTGGTGACGGCCGGCTCGACGGTCTACACGATCGCGGACGTACCGGGCCTGATCCCGGGCGCCAGCCAGGGCAAGGGCCTGGGCCTGGAGTTCCTGCGCCACGTCGAGCGCTGCGAGGTGCTGGTACACGTCCTGGACACCGCGACCCTGGAGTCGCACCGCGACCCGCTCTCCGACCTCGACGTCATCGAGGAGGAGCTGGCCCAGTACGGCGGCCTGGAGAACCGGCCCCGTGTGGTCGTCCTCAACAAGGTGGACATCCCCGACGGCAAGGACCTGGCCGACATGATCCGGCCCGACCTGGAGGAGCGCGGCTACCGCGTCTTCGAGGTCTCGGCCGTCGCCCACCAGGGCCTCAAGGAGCTGTCGTACGCGCTGGCCGGCATCGTCGCCGAGGCCCGCGCCGCCAAGCCCGTCCAGGAGGCCACCCGCATCGTCATCCGGCCCAAGGCCGTGGACGACGCGGGCTTCACGGTCACGCAGGAGGGCGAGGGCTTCTACCGCGTACGGGGCGAGAAGCCCGAGCGCTGGGTGCACCAGACCGACTTCAACAACGACGAGGCGGTCGGCTACCTGGCCGACCGGCTCAGCCGCCTCGGTGTCGAGGACGCGCTGCTCAAGGCGGGTGCCCAGGCCATGGACGGCGTGGCGATCGGCCCCGAGGACGACGCGGTCGTCTTCGACTGGGAGCCGACCATGGCGGCCGGCGCGGAGATGCTGGGCCGGCGTGGTGAGGACCACCGCTTCGACGCGCCGCGGCCGGCCGCGACGCGTCGCCGGGACCGCGACGCGGCGCGGGACGAGGCGGCCCAGGAGTTCGAGGGCTTCCGGCCGTTCTGAGGCCGGTGCGGCAGCCGCTGAGACAGAGCCGCTGAGACAAGGGGACAGCCCCCGGGATCTTCTTCCCGGGGGCTGTCCCCTTGTTCCCGGCCCTGGCCCGAGGCCGTGGGCGGCGTTCTGAGGCCTAGACGGCCGCCGGAGCGTCCGAGGCGCCGTTGGCCTCGCGTTCGGCCGTCTCCGAGGCGCCCACGTCCTCCTGCGAGCGCTGCCCGGGGATGCCGGCCAGCCGGCTCTCCATCCGGATGCGGCGCTCGTCGGCCTTTGCGCACAGATTCAGCGCGGCCTGGTTGAAGCGGACCGACGACGGCGGGTCCGACGGGCCCAGCAGGTGCTCCTTGAGCTCGGCGCGCGCCGCGGCGAGGGTGTCCTTCTCCGGGTTGCGGACCGCGTCGAGCAGACCGGCCACCCCGTCCGCCTCCGGCGTGAGGATCGTGGCCGCCCGTACGGTCGGGAAGTTCACCCGGAAGTCGCCCTCGTCCATCCCCGAGGTGTTGGCGACCGCATACGGCTTCTCGCTGGTCAGGTAGTCGGAGACGACGCTGGAGACATCGCTGATCAGCACGTCCGCCTGGTTGAAGCAGCCGAAGATGCCGGGGCGGGCGGTGGTGATGATCTGGTGCTCCCACTCGGGCAGGGAGTTCCAGTACGCCTCCTCCCAGGCGGCGTTGGCGTCCGCGACGGCGGCCGCGCGGCCCTCCTCGGGGGTGCCCTGCAGCCGCATCCGCTCCAGCTCGTCGGCGCTCTTGCGGAACGCGGAGGTGGTGAGGCGGTTCAGCTCCTCGGCGCGGCGGACCAGCTCGGCGGCGGCCTCGGGGCCGGGGCGGGCACCGCCGCGCCGGCCGTTGGCCTCCGCGATCATCGCCTGGATCCGGGCGTTGGCGGCGCCCGCGCGCGGGTCCACGGAACCGGTCATCGGGTGCGGCTTGTACAGCAGCCGCACGTTCTCGTCGGCGAGCAGCTCGCGCACGATGTTCTCGCCGGCCAGGATCACCGAGGTGTTGCCCGGGTTGCCGTCCCAGCCCTCCCAGGTCGGGGCGTACAGCACGGTGGTGAGCCGGCCGGCCGGGGCTCCCCGGTACGGCAGGATCGGGGCCAGCTGCGGGCGGCCGACCTCGATGACGTCCTTGTCCTCGACGCCGATGTCGGCGAGCTGGTAGCGGTCACGGGCCGCCGGGCCCGCCACCCACACCTCGTCGTACGCCTTGGCGTACGGGTTGCAGGAGGAGAGCTTGTCGCTCTCGCCGTGGTTGGTGAAGGCGTGCTTGATGGACGGGATGCGCAGGATCTGCGACGTCTTGCCGGAGTTCGCCGGGTGCAGCAGCACCTTGAGGGTGGAGTGCTCCAGGCGCATCAGGTTGGCGACCTTGGGGATGCAGACGATCGGGACGTCGGTGGCGTCGATCTTCTGCACCATGAAGCGCTCGCGGAGCACGATGATCGGCTTGCCGTCCAGGTCTGCCAGCGTGCTCAGCCACATGTTGGCCTGGTAGGCGGAGGAGGAGCCGCCGGAGAAGTACATGCCGACCGTCGGCTGGTACTCGGCCAGCCAGCCGTCCAGCCACTCCAGCGCCTGCTTCTCGCCCACCACCCGCTTCTTGGGCAGCAGCCAGGTGCCCAGGTAGAGCGTGCCGCCGGCGGACAGCGTCAGGGAGACGGCCAGGCCGATGCCGCCCCAGTAGGCGTCCGTGGTGATCGCGGTGAGCATCATGCCGACCGTGGTGGGCACGGAGAAGCGCAGCAGCCGGCGGCCCGTCTGGCGGGACAGGATCCGCGGCGGGGCGTCGCACAGCCGCAGTGCGCTCGCGTCGATGTTGCGGGTCACGAACGGCAGGCTGCGGGTCCTGCGGACCAGCACCGCGACCGCCTGGCACACGAAGTGGGTGCCGTAGAAGAGGAGCAGCGTGATGGTGAGCGGCGCCTGCTCCTCCAGCGGGTTGATGCCGTCGATGTGCAGCAGGCCGACCAGTATCAGCATGTCGCGCAGCAGCTGGCGCACCGTGACGTCGAACCGGATCCGGCCCAGCACGGCGAGCAGGCCCGGCTGCTTGTGCTGGAGGATCAGGTCGAGACCCAGGTTGACCACGGATGCGGCGATGAACAGCGGGACGACGGGCAGCAGCGCACCGATGAGCTGGGCGATGAATGCGACCATCATCGCGAAGAGGGCCGCGAGCTGTACGGCTCGGCGGGGAACGATTCCGGCGGAAGGCACGGGGGAGGGCTCCTGGCAGCAAGAGGTCAGGGGGGAAGGCCGAGGGGGGCGGCCGGGTCCCGCGCTGCGACGCCGCCGGAGCGGCGAAACGGGACCGATGGACACCCGACCGTATGACCTCGTTGGCCTTGGTGACAATCTGCTGTGGCTCTCATCACCGCGAAAGCGGATCAATCGAACGCAACCCCTTGGCCTCGGCGTCCGTCTTAAGGAAAATCCGAGTGGGGTAGCGCACACGGGAGCCGCAGGGCGCCCATGGTGCGCGGGGAGCCGCCGTGATTTTCGCGGCCCGGCCGTCTCGCGGGGCGTTCCGCCAGGCGATATCCGCACGCGCCCGCGGGCCGCACTGCCGTAGATTGCGCCCGTAGGGACGCGGCGGGACGAGCAGGGATGCCCGTACGGCGGTGGGATCGGCAAAGCACAGGGGTACGCAGGGTGGCAGGCGCGAGGATGGACGAAGGGGCGGCCCGGAAGGCCTCGGCCGGCAGGGACGGGCGGCGCGAGAGCGTCGCGGACGCCCGCCGGATCGTGGTGAAGATCGGCTCGTCGTCGCTGACCACGGCCGCCGGCGGACTGGACGCGGACCGGGTGGACGCACTGGTCGACGTGCTGGCCAAGCACCAGGACAAGGAGATCGTGCTGGTCTCCTCCGGTGCCATCGCGGCCGGGCTGGCCCCGCTGGGCCTGGACAGGCGGCCCCGCGACCTGGCCCGCCAGCAGGCCGCCGCCAGCGTCGGCCAGGGACTGCTGGTCGCCCGCTACACGGCGTCCTTCGCCCGTTACGGCCGCCGCGTCGGCCAGGTCCTGCTGACCACCGACGACACCAGCCGCCGGGCCCACTACCGCAACGCCTACCGGACCCTGGACCAGCTGCTGGCCATGGGCGCCGTACCGATCGTCAACGAGAACGACACGGTCGCCACCGACGAGATCCGCTTCGGCGACAACGACCGGCTGGCGGCGCTGGTCGCCCACCTCGTCCGCGCCGATCTGCTGATCCTCCTCTCGGACGTGGACGGCCTCTACGACGGCGACCCGTCCCTGCCCGGCACGTCGCGGATAGCCGAGGTGCGCGGGCCCAAGGACCTGGAGGGCGTCTCCATCGGCAGCGCGGGCAAGGCCGGCGTCGGCACCGGCGGCATGGTCACCAAGGTCGAGGCGGCCCGGATCGCGGCCGCGGCCGGTATCCCCGTCGTCCTGACCTCCGCCGTGCACGCCGCGGACGCGCTGGCCGGCGGCCCGACCGGCACCCACTTCCTGCGCACCGGCCGGCGCTCCGCCGGCCGGCTGCTGTGGCTGGCGCACGCCTCCACCCCGCAGGGTGCGCTCGTCCTGGACGACGGGGCGGTGCGGGCGGTCGTCGAGCGGCGCTCCTCGCTGCTGCCGGCCGGTATCGCGTCGGTCGAGGGCGAGTTCTCGGCCGGCGACCCGGTCGAGCTGCGGGACGGCGACGGCCGGGCGGTCGCCCGCGGGCTCGTCAATTTCGATGCCCGGGAAATCCCTCGATTGATGGGACGTTCGACCCGCGATCTCGCCCGTGAGCTGGGCCCCGCCTACGAGCGGGAGGTCGTGCACCGCGACGATCTGGTGCTGCTGCACCACTGAGGCCGCCCCGCCCGTCCGGCGGCCGGTACGGAGCGCACAGACCGCGCCGATGCGGAGCGAGGACCAGCCTTTCCACGGAGACCTTCGCAAAAACGGCCCCGCGACGGCCCGCGGGCTGGTCAACTTTGTTGCGGGGGCGCCGTAGGAGTACGGCGCCCGCAGAGTGCAAGCGCACACGCCGTAGTACGACCGCACCAATTCGGCTCCGTACCCCCGAGGGCGGAGCGATGCGCACCACAGGAGGCCGCCGGTGAGACGAGGGCGCCCGGGGGCACTGCCCCGAGGGACGGCGGAGCGGACGCTGACCAGCGTCGGTACCGGCGAGGCCGGCGGCCTGCCGGACGACGACGAGCGCGCGGAGCAAGGCCGTACGGCGCGGCCCGCACCGGAGGGCGAGCGCCGGGAGGCGTCCCGGCTGTGGCACATCACCCTCAGCGTCTCGGGCGCCGAGGCCCCGCTGAAGGAGGTCCGCCGGGCACTGGAACAGCTCGCCCACGACCACCCCTTCCTGCTGACCAGCCGCTACGCCAACGACCACGCCGAGATCCGCTACTGGGAGGAGGCGCGGGATCTGCACGACGCCGCGGCGGTCGCGCTGCGCCTGTGGGGCGAGCACCGCTCGACGGCCAAGCTGCCGCCGTGGGAGATCGTCGGCCTGGAGGTCATCGACCGCGAGACCTACCACCAGCGCATCGCCGAGGGGTACGGCCTGCCGCCGGCCTCACCGGTCGGCGTGCACCCCTTCTGACGTCCCGGCCGGCGGGCGGGGCCTTCTGGTGTCCCGGTCGGCGGGCGGGGCGTTCCGCGCTGTGAGACGGCCCGCCGGCGAGTGCCGCCGCACCCGGCCCGCCCGCTAGGCTGCGGCCATGACCAGCAGCGCATCGCAGTCCTCACCCGTCCTCGACACCGCCCGCCGCGCGCGGGAGGCGGCCGCCGTCCTGGCGCCGCTGCCGCGGACGGCCCGTGACGGCGCGCTGCTCGCCATCGCCGACGCCCTGGTGGAGCGGACCGACGCGATCGTCGCCGCCAACGCCGAGGACATCGCCAAGGCGCGTCAGGCCGGCACCGCCGAGTCGATCGTGGACCGGCTCACCCTCACTCCGGAGCGGATCGCGGCGATCGCCGCGGACGTCCGCCAGGTCGTCGCGCTGCCCGACCCGGTCGGCGAGGTGGTGCGCGGCTCGACCCTGCCCAACGGTCTCGACCTGCGCCAGGTCCGGGTGCCGCTCGGCGTGATCGGGATCATCTACGAGGCCCGGCCCAATGTGACGGTGGACGCCGCCGCGCTGTGCCTGAAGTCCGGCAACGCCGTGCTGCTGCGCGGCTCGTCCTCCGCGTACGCCTCCAACAGCGCCCTGGTGGACGTGCTGCGCGACGCCGTGCAGAGCGCCGGGCTGCCCGCCGACGCGGTGCAGCTGGTGCCCGGAGAGAGCCGTGACTCGGTGCGTGAGCTGATGCGCGCCCGCGGCCTGGTCGATGTGCTGATCCCGCGCGGCGGCGCCTCGCTGATCCGTACGGTCGTCGAGGAGTCCACCGTTCCGGTG
Organism: Streptomyces sp. NPDC002446; assembly: GCF_053595675.1. Lineage (NCBI taxonomy): Bacteria > Bacillati > Actinomycetota > Actinomycetes > Kitasatosporales > Streptomycetaceae > Streptomyces > Streptomyces sp. NPDC002446. The sequence continues at coordinate 170,197 of NZ_JBSFYC010000001.1, forward strand.
ATCGAGACCGGCACCGGCAACTGCCACGTCTACGTCGACGAGGCCGCCGACCTCGACATGGCGATCGACATCCTGATCAACTCCAAGGCCCAGCGGCCCAGCGTCTGCAACGCCGCCGAGACGGTGCTGGTGCACGCCGGGATCGCCGAGAAGTTCCTGCCGCGCGCCCTGGAGGCGCTCACCGCGGCCGGCGTGATCGTGCACGGCGACGCCGCCTGGCAGCAGGCGGGCCCCGGCCTGGTCGCCCCCGCCACGGACGAGGACTGGGCGACGGAGTACCTCTCCTACGACATCGCGGCCGCCGTGGTGCCCGACCTGGACGCGGCGGTGGCGCACATCCGGCGCTGGACCTCCGGGCACACCGAGGCCATCGTCACCGGTTCGCAGGCCGCCGCCCGCCGGTTCACCCAGTTGGTGGACTCCACCACCGTCGCGGTCAATGCCTCCACCCGGTTCACCGACGGCGGCCAGTTCGGCTTCGGCGCGGAGATCGGCATCTCGACCCAGAAGCTGCACGCGCGCGGGCCCATGGGGCTGCCGGAGCTCACGTCCACGAAATACATCGTCACGGGTGACGGCCACACCCGTTGAGGCACCGCGGGATTCCCGTTCTCTCTCCCGCCATCTCCCTGCCCAAATTGACGGCCCGGGGCTAATCTGGACGGGTGCCGGACGACGTGGGGGGCAAGCCGTTCCCGGACGGCGAAGAGCCCGACGAGCACCACCACGGGAGCCACGGAAAAGCGGACGAGGAATTCGCTTCCGTGGTCTTCGACGAGGAATTCGTCCGGTCCGCACGGATCCATGAGCCCTCCGCGGTCGAGCGCATGCTGGCCGCCGCCGAGGCGCGCGCCGAGGCCGAGGCGGCCCGTGCGGGGCACGCCTTCGGCCCTGACGGCGACGATCCGGACGAGGCCGCGGCGCGCGGCCGCCGGGGCCGCCGCGGCCCGGGAGCCGACGACTACGACCCGTACGGCGACGAGGACTACGAGGACACCGGCGATTACGGCGAGTACCGGCCCTACGACCCGTACGGCCCCTACGGCGGCTCGCTGCGGCCCTACCGCGGCGCCACCCGCTGGCACCGGCCGGTCGCCTGGGTGCTGGCCGTCGTGATGGGCATCGGGCTGGTCGCGCTGGCCTTCAGCGCCGTCTACCGGGGCGCCTCCGGACGCAACCAGAGCCCGGCGCCGGCGCCCACGACGAGAAGCGGGGTGGACGCCCCGACCACGGGGGGCGCGGACAGCGTCCGTACGGCCCGGCCCGGCCTGCCGGCGCTGCCGTCCGCCGGGCCGGTGCGGCCCTCGTTCTCCGCGGTGCCCCGGCCGCAGTGACGGCCTGGTCTTCCCCCGATACGGGTGCCCGAAACGGAACCGTGTACTGAAGTTGCCCGGCGCCCCGGCGTTTACCTTCGCCCCGGCAGACCTACCCTTGTTGTATGACCGGGCCTGGTGACCCTCCCGAAGGGACGCCCAACGGCGCCCCGGGAGGCGGTGAGGACGAATACCGATCCGTTGTCTTCGACGAATCGTTCGTGCGGGCTGCGCGACTGCAGGAGTTCTCGGCGGACGAGCGGCTGGGTGAGCATCATTCACCGGCCGTGAAGACCCGGCATGCCTGGATGCGGCTGGGCGGCTCGCGGCAGGCCGTTCTCCTGGTGCTGCTGATCATTCTGGCCTTCGGCACGGCCGTCTACATGGGCATACGGCACCCCTACAAGACCCCGGAGCAGGTCCGGGCGCAGCCGCTGCGGTCCAGCGTCGTGCCGCTCGCGCCGGCCGGGGAGGTACCGGGCGCGACGCCCGGGGACCTCTTCGCGCACAGCCCCGCGGCCGACTACCGGATCGGTGCCGCGGGCGTGAACCTGCCCCCCGTCGTCCGCACCGAGCACTTCTCCGAAGGCCAGATCGTCGCGGCGCTGACCATCGCCAAGGACTACATCGTCCACTCCTCGATGGACCCGGCCACCCTCACCGGCGGCTCCGTCCGCCCGGTGCGGCTGCTGCTCGACACCGGTCAACTCGACCAGTTCGACCGGAGCCTGACGCACCCCGACGACAACGGCCGCTATGCCGCGACCGGTTGGCTGGTCCGCTTCGACCCCAAGGAGACCCGGCTCGCCGACCGGGACGTGCGGGTCAACGGCACGCTGGCCGTCTCGGAGTTGAGCCCGGACGCGCTCGACATCACCGCCGACTACACCTTCGTCTACGCCGTACGGCCCGCCCCCGGCGCGCCGCAGAAGCCGGCGGGAGCGCAGGTCGGCAAGGCCACCCCGGGCGCCGCCTCGCTCGTCACCGTACGGCGGGAGATGCGCTTCCGGGTCGGACGCGACGACCTCGGCGACCACCGCCTGGAGGTGCTGCAGAGCAGCCTGCAGGCCGGGCCGCTGACCTGCTCCTCGCAGCCGGCCGACGTGCTGCGCCCGCTGTTCGCGGGACAGCACGCCGGCGATGACCGGCCGGCCGGCACCGACCCCTACGCCAGGGACCGGGCCAACCCCGCGCTCTGTGGTGAGCTGTCGCCCTCCGCCGAGCCCAAGCCGAGCCGTCCCATCCGGTAGCCGGCCCCTTGGCCGGCCGGTCCGTGGGACGAACCGAGGGCCGGGCCGGGCGCGGGGGCCGTCGGCCGGGTGCCGTCAGGAGCGGTCCGAGCCGTCCGCGCCGCCGGAGCCGTTGGCACCGCCCTCGCCGCCCGAGGTGCCGGGCCGCGAGCCGCCGCGGAAGACCGTGTCCCGCAGCTTGCCGCCCAAGTCGCCCGCACCGCCCGCGATGTCGCGGACCAGGCCCATCAGCGGGTCCTTGCTGTTGCGCACCGAGTCGGCGTAGTGCGCCGCCGAGTCGCGGAACGAGTCGGACACCGAGGTGTCCTTGTCCTCGTCCCGGCGCGGGTAGTGGCCGTCCATGATCCGCTGGTAGTCGCGGCTGGCCGCCCACTTCTTGAGCTCGGCCGCCCGCACGGTCGTGAACGGGTGGCTGCGCGGCAGCAGGTTGAGGATCTTCAGCACGGAGTCGCGCAGATCGCCGCCGGACTCGTACTCGTCGGCCTGCTTGAGGAAGGCGTCGACGTTCATCTCGTGCAGGTGATTGCCGCCGGCCAGCTTCATCAGGCCGCGCATCGAGGCCTGCAGATCCTGCCCGACCAGCAGCCCGGCGCGGTCCGCGGACAGCTCCGACTTGCGGAACCACTCGCGCAGCGCCGTCACGATCGCCATGATCGCGACATTGCCCAGCGGGATCCAGGCGACCTTCATGGCCAGGTTCGTCAGGAACAGCAGGATCGTGCGGTAGACGGCGTGCCCGGACAGCGCATGGCCGACCTCGTGGCCGATGACCGCCCGCATCTCCTCCTCGTCGAGCAGCTCGACCAGGCCGGTCGTCACCACGATGATCGGCTCGTCGAGACCGATGCACATGGCGTTGGGCTGCGGGTCCTGATTGACGTACATCGGCGGGACCTTCTCCAGGTCCAGGATGTAGCAGGCGTCGCGCAGCATGTCGTTGAGGTGCGCGAACTGCTGGTCGCCGACCCGCACCGAGTCCGACAGGAACAGCAGCCGCAGGCTGCGCTCCGGCAGCAGGCCGCTGAGCGTCTTGAAGACGGTGTCGAACCCGCTCAGCTTGCGCAGCGCGACCAGCGCCGAGCGGTCCGCCGGGTGCTCGTACGACCGCGAGGAGATTCCGGGGAATCGCCGCCGGTCCCGGCTCGGTACGTTCGCGCTGCCGCCTGGGCTCTCCGTCATTGGGGCCTCCCCCTGTTCGACTGCGTGTGCTTCAGCCTAGAGGACGCCACTGACAGGCGATTGGATGCTCGGGCGTACGCTGGCGATCGCACCACTGACCGAACAGGCCCGTACCCGACCGCACGGGCCGGTACCCAAGGGAGCGCACCGTCATGCCGTATCCGAGCGTGCTGCTCGCCGCCGCCCAGGAGTCCGCCCGCGACGTCGGCCCCGGCTGGATCCTGCGCACCGTGATCATCGTCGGGGTCATCGGGGTCGTCCTGCTCGGCTGGTTCCTGCTGCGCGGCTACGGCCAGGACTGACCCCCGCCGGGCCGCTCCGGGTGCGCCCGGACACCTTCGGGCGCGTCCGGGCGGAGTCGCCGTGAGCCCGCAGTGAGCCGCCGCTTACGATGTGGTGGAAGTCTCTGCCCGACACCAGCCCGGATTGGTCCTGCCGACGATGAGCCTGCACACCACCGCACAGTCCCTGGTCGCCCTCGCCGAAGGCGAGCACGCCGGTGGCGGTCACGCCAGCCTCAGCCCCTACCTGACCGGCGGCGGGGCCCTGGTCATCCTGCTTCTCCTGCTCTGGATCACCACCCGCTTCAACCGGGACCGCTGAGCCACCCGGCACCCGGCCCCCGGCAGCGCGCGCCGACCAGTAGGGTCTGCACGCATGGGAGAGCACACAGGGCCCGTGAAGCGGCGACTCGGAGTGATGGGCGGCACGTTCGACCCGATCCATCACGGACACCTGGTCGCCGCGAGCGAGGTGGCCAGCCAGTTCCACCTCGACGAGGTCATCTTCGTGCCCACGGGACAGCCGTGGCAGAAGAGCCACAAGAAGGTGTCCCCGGCCGAGGACCGGTATCTGATGACGGTCATCGCGACCGCCTCGAACCCGCAGTTCTCCGTCAGCCGCATCGACATCGACCGCGGCGGCAAGACGTACACGATAGACACGCTGCGTGATCTGCGCGCCGAGCACCGTGACGCGGATCTGTTCTTCATCACCGGCGCCGACGCGCTCAGCCAGATCCTCACCTGGCACGATGCCGCGGAGCTGGTCTCACTCGCCCACTTCATCGGGGTGACCAGGCCCGGCCACGTCCTCGCGGACCCCGGGCTGCCCGAGGGAGCGGTGTCCTTGGTCGAGGTGCCCGCGCTGGCGATCTCCTCGACCGACTGCCGGGCGCGCGTCGCCCAGGGGGATCCGGTCTGGTACCTGGTGCCGGACGGTGTGGTGCGCTACATCGACAAAAAACAGCTGTACCGCAACGACCGCTGACGGGGCTGACGGAAAGGGGCACCGGTGAGCGACCGACAGGATCCGTACGGGCCGCAGGACCCGTACGCCCACGACCCGTATGCCCAGGAGCAGCAGGGGCAGCCGGGCTACACCTACGACGCCTACGGGCAGCCGGTCTACCGCGACGCCGCACAGCCGTCGTACGAGCCGCACTACGACCCGTACGGGCAGCAGGCCGCCGCTCCGTCCGCCTATGAGGGCTACGACCCGTACGGCGCGCAACAGGGGCACCAGGGCCAGCAGTCGTACCAGGAGCAGACGAACCCCGCGGCCCGGTCCGAGTACGGCTACGACCCCTACGGCCCCCGGCAGGTGCAGGCCCAGCCCGGCCATCCCCAGCCGTACGACCCCTACGGGCAGCCCCAGCAGCAACAGCAGCAGGAGTGGATCCCGCAGCAGGCCCAGCAGTCGCCGTACGAGCAGGTCTCCTACGACGAGCCGCCGCGGCCGCCGGCGCAGCGCCGCGCCCCGTCGGAGGAGCTGACGGACCCGGTGGCGAGCGCCTCCGGGGGAGGTTCCCCGGCGGATCCGGACTACCGCACCGAGCAGTTCTCGTTCATCGAGGAGCCGGACGAGGACTCCGAAGACGTCATCGACTGGCTGAAGTTCACCGAGAGCCGCACCGAGCGGCGCGAGGAGGCCAAGCGGCGCGGCCGCAGCCGGATCGTGGCGCTGTCCGTCGTGCTGGTCCTGCTGGTCGCCGGCGGCGTCGGCTATCTGTGGTGGGCGGGCAAGCTGCCGGGCCTGGCCGGCCCGGATGCCGGCAAGGCGGCCGAGGCCGGTGGACAGAAGCGCGACGTCCTCGTCGTGCACCTGCGGGACACCAAGAGCGGGAACAGCTCCACGGCCCTGCTGGTGGACAACGAGACCACCCACAAGGGCACCACCGTCCTGCTGCCCAACAGCCTCGTCGTCCCCAAGGACGACGGCACGGCCACGACGCTGGGCAAGTCCGTCAAGGACGACGGCGCCGAGCCGACCCGGGACTCCCTGGGCAGCCTCCTGGGCGCCGACCTGAAGGCCACCTGGCGGCTGGACACCCCCTACCTGGAGAACCTCGTCGAGACGGTCGGCGGGATCACCCTCGACACCGACGCCACCGTGCCCGGCGCCAAGAAGGGCGCCTCCCCGGTGGTCAAGCAGGGCAGCGCCCAGGACCTCAACGGCCAGGCGGCCGTCGCCTACGCCACCTACCAGGCGCCGGGCGAGCCCCAGACCCGGCAGCTGCAGCGGTTCGGGCAGGTCATGCAGGCGACCCTGAAGAAGGTCTCCAGCGACGCGGACGGCGCCACCGCCACCGTGAAGGCGCTGCTGCAGGTGCTCGACCCGCCGCTCACCGAGCCCCAGCTGGGCAGCTCGCTGGCCCAGCGGGCGGAGCTGGCCAAGACCGGCGCGTACCGCACGACCCTGCTGCCCGTACAGGCCGACGGCACGGTCAGCCCGACCACCGCGGCGAGCGTGGTCAAGGACGTGCTCGGCGGCACGGTCAAGAAGACCGCCCCCGACGCGACCGCCCGGGTGGCGGTCCGCAACGCCACCGGCACCAAGGCCGCCACCGGCAAGGCGCAGGTCGCGCTGCTCAACGGCGGCTACAGCTTCGTCGACGACGGCACCGACAGCGTGGCCAGGCCCGCCTCCCAGGTCACCTACGGCGACGCCGCCCAGAAGGCGAAGGCCACGGAGGTCGCCAAGACGCTGGGCCTGCCGGCGAGCGCGGTGCGGCAGGGCAAGGGCGCGTCGAACGCCGACATCACGGTGCTGCTCGGTCAGGACTACAAGGGCTGAAAAGCCCTGCGCACCCGGCCCCGGCATCGGGGCCGGGTGCCCCACGCCGCGGCCCTGACCAGCACGGACGCCGCGTCTGGCGCGGGCATTCGAAAACCCTGGCGGGGCTGTCGGTGGTCCGTGAGACCCTTGAGGGGTACCTGACCGCCGATCCGGTTGCCCATGGGGACTGCGGCCCGCGCCGCGGCCCAGCCGAGCGCCCCGCTCTCCCCGCCCGGCCGGAGACGCCGCCCTCGACCCGGAAAGCCGCTTGTGACCGCCACGGACCGCTCCATCGAGCTCATCAACGCCGCCGCCCAGGCTGCCGCCGACAAGCTCGCGCACGACATCATCGCCTACGACGTCAGTGACGTCCTCGCGATCACCGACGCCTTCCTGCTGGCCTCGGCACCCAGCGACCGCCAGGTCAAGTCGATCGTCGACGAGATCGAGGAGCGCCTGAGCAAGGACCTCGGCGCCAAGCCGGTCCGCCGCGAGGGCGACCGCGAGGCCCGCTGGGTGCTGCTCGACTACGTCGACATCGTCGTGCACATCCAGCACAGCGAGGAGCGCGTGTTCTACGCGCTCGAGCGGCTGTGGAAGGACTGCCCCGAGATCGACCTGCCCGAGGACGCCAAGGCCACTCGCGGCAAGGCCGCGGCGCACGCCGAGGCGACGACGGGCCCGCAGGACGGGGAGCGGCTCTGAACGGCGCGAGGAGGCCGCCGGGACGCCGCATCGTCCTGTGGCGCCACGGCCAGACGGCCTGGAACCTGGAGCGCCGCTTCCAGGGTTCGACGGACATCGAGCTGACCGAGACGGGCCGTGCCCAGGCGCGGCGTGCGGCCCGGCTGCTCGCCGCGCTCGCTCCGGACGCCATCATCGCCTCCGACCTCCAGCGGGCGGCGGCCACGGCGAACGAGCTGGCCGCCCTGACCCGCCTCGAAGTGACGCACGACGCCGCCCTGCGGGAGACCTATGCGGGCTCCTGGCAGGGGCTGACGCACGACGAGATCCTTGTGCAGTACGGCGAGCAGTACACCGCCTGGAAGCGCGGTGAGCCGGTGCGGCGCGGTGGCGGCGAACTGGAGACCGAGGTCGCCGACCGGGCCGCCCCCGTCGTGCTCAACCACGCCGCCAAGCTGCCCGAGGACGGCACCCTGGTCGTCGTCAGCCACGGCGGCACGATCCGCACCACCATCGGGCGGCTGCTCGGCCTGGACGCCCACCACTGGGAGGGCCTGGGCGGCCTGTCGAACTGCTGCTGGTCCGTGCTGGGCGAGGGCGCGCGCGGCTGGCGCCTGTTGGAGCACAACGCCGGCACCCTGCCGGAGCCGGTCCTCGGCGACGACGACTGAGCCCCGCCGGCGGCCCCGGCCGACCGGATTTCACATCTGGGCAGGTCGCAGGCTAAAGTTCTCCTTGTTCGCGGCGCCGCCGGGGGAAACCCGGAGGGGCGGAACAAGACCCGGGGCTATAGCTCAGTTGGTAGAGCGCCTGCATGGCATGCAGGAGGTCAGGAGTTCAATTCTCCTTAGCTCCACAACCCGGATGATCCCGTCTCCATCAGGAGGCGGGATCTCTGCGTTATACCGGCCCTGCCGGCTTTAGCGTGGTGTGAAGGCGGGCCTGACCCGGTCGGCCGTCCGTGGCAGAATCGGACGGCGCCGGCAGGGGAGGAGAGATCGCGATGCCCACGAGCATCCTCGAGGAGGTCAATGACCTGCTCGAAGTGGCCGAGGCGCAGGGCTATGACTGGCTGCCGGAATATGCGCTCCGCTTCACCTGCCCCGTTGACGGTCCGGCGTCCGTATGTGGCGGACGCACCGGTTCCGCCCTGCAGTGCCCTTCGTGCGGCTCGCCCCACGTGGCACAGGTGCTGGGCGACAACGGCGGCGTTTCCTTCGTCTGTACGGCCTGCGGCCACAGTTGGAGCTGATGGATGGGCGCCCACAGCAGGAAGTGTGACTGGTGCGGCAGCGGTACGCCGATCGTCCGCGACATGGAACCCGTCAACACCGATTACCAGTACTGGTGCGAGGAGTGCGCCCGCGCCCTGGTCATAAAGGGCGACCCCATCGAGACCTACCGGGAGCTCGACGGGGAGCCGATCTACGGCCGGCTGCTGGACGAGCACTGCACCCTGAAGCGGTTCTACTCGTTCGCGACGGCGTGAGCGCGGCGCCGGACACGAGGCCGGCCGGAGCGGGGCCGGACCGCCCCGCCGGGCCGAACTGACCGCCGCTCAACTCCCCGCAGGGCACGGCGGTTCCGGCCCGCAGGCGAGCGGCTCAGGTGCCCGCCGCTGGCCTCCCGGCCGGGCCGGCCCCGCCGCGTTCGCCGCGCCCGCCGAGCCGCCGCAACCGGGCACCGGTCAGCGCCAGTACGGCCAGCCCGGCGATCGGGTAGACACCGGAGAGCAGCATCTGGACGCCGTTCTGGTGCAGTTCCTCATGGTGGTCCCAGCGGTGCGGTACCCACCACAGGGCGAACGAGCAGAACATCAGGCCCAGCGTGGCCGTCACCGTCCACCAGCGGCGGGCGGCGGCGCCCGTACGGTCCAGCGCCTCGGAGCCGAGCAGGATCAGCGTCGGTACGCACCACACCCAGTGGTGCGACCAGGAGATCGGGCTGACCAGGAGGGCGGTCGCCGCACAGCCGGCGGCGGCCCACGCCCTCCCCGGGCCGTCCGCGGCGGGCGCCGCGGCCGCGCGCAGCAGCGACCCGGCGGCCAGCGCCAGGCCGAGGAGCACGGTCAGGCCCGCGGCCACCATCCAGACGGCACCGGGGTCGTGGGTGTGCAGCAGCCGGGCGACGACGCCGCGCAGCGACTGGTTGGCTGTGATCTCCACCTCACCGACCCGGTCGGCGGCGAAGACGATCTCGGTCCAGAAGCGGTACGAGTCACGCGGCAGCACCAGTGCGGACAGGAGCGCGGTGGCGAGGAACGTGGCGGTGGCGACCGCGGCCTGCCGCAGCCAGGGGTTCCAGGCGGCACGGGCGCCCGCGCCGGAGCGGATCTGCCGGACGGCCCACGCGGCGCCGGCCAGCGCCAGGAACACCGCGAACAGCGCCGGCGTGAGTTTGATGCCGGCCGCGATGCCGATGCCGACGCCGGCGAGGCGGCTGGTGTCCCTGCGGGTCAGGTCCCACAGGACCAGCACGGCGAGCAGGAGGTTTATCTGGCCGTAGCGCAGCGTCGTCCACACCGGCTCGCACCACACCAGCAGCGCGGAGACCGCCAGGGCCGCGGCGGGGCGCGGGAGGCGCCGGGGCCGGCCGGCCAGGCGCAGCGAGAGGTGGACGACGCCGACGAGCAGCAGGAGGTTGCCGGCGGTGGCCAGGGTGCGCATCGCCGGGACGCCGAGGAGGGTGAGCGGGGTGAACAGCAGCGCCGCGAAGGGCGGGTAGGTGTTCGGCAGGTGCGCCGAGGTCGCCACCATGTCGTAGAGGGACTCGCCGGCGCGGACGGTCTCGCCCTCGGCGCGGTAGACCATCAGGTCCAGCATCGTCACGTGGGCGAGGCGCTGCGCGATCCAGAAGGCGGTGAAGGAGACCAGGCAGACGAGGGCCGCGGCGAGGGTCGGGTTCCGTCGGACGAAGTTCCGGCCGGGGGCCGGGCCGCCGGGGTCGGTGGGCTGTTGCAGCTCCAGCGCGGTCACGGCGTACGGCTCCCCCAGGACGAATCGGGCACGGATTTCGACAGTACCGCGCGGCCCGCCGAAGGGCCCCGGCCGGAACGATTTGGCAGAAGGCGGGGAGGTCCGTGTAATGTAGGCGATGCCGCAGCGGGGAACCGGAGCGGAAAACACAATACGGGGCTATAGCTCAGTTGGTAGAGCGCCTGCATGGCATGCAGGAGGTCAGGAGTTCAATTCTCCTTAGCTCCACAGATACAGAGCAGGCCGTCCATTGCGGACGGCCTGCTCTGTTGTGCGTGCCGGGACCGGTCCGCGCGGCCGGCCCGCGGAGAGTTCGGGGAGTTCCCGCCGGGTTGCGCTGATTCCCGGTCAGCGGCCCGTTCGCCGTGACGAGTTGAATCGTTCGCCGTGACGAGTTGAATGCCGCCCCGCCCCCCTCCCTGACCGGTCCATGTCGTTCCTTGGGCGCTTCTTGGAGAGCGCATTCCCCTGACATGAACGGTTCACCGAAAGAGTGGCGCATCGCGTGGCGTGTTTCACCTCCCGCGCATTCACCGCTCGTGAGGTGCCGCACCGCCGCACGGGCGGTCGCCCCGCGGCGCACCGCACCGCCACGACAGGGGGTTGTATGAGACCGACCCGCACCAGATCGTCGCGCGTCCGCGACCGGCTCACCTGGGCGGCGACGCTGCCGCTGATCGCCGGCGCGCTCACGCTCGGTGCGCCCGCCGTCCACGCCGCGGACCACGACGGCGGCCGGCACGCCCTGACGGGCACCAGGCCCCTGTGGGCCACCAGACAGGCCGACCAGGGCGCCACCTCCGCCTCCACGCCCGTCAGTGCCCGCGTCTACCTGGCCGGACGTGACGCCAAGGACCTCGCGGCCCGCGCCAGGGCCGTGTCCGACCCGCACTCCGCCGCGTACGGGAAGTACCTCAGCCCCGCCCAGGTGCGCGCCCGCTACGGCGCGATGCGTGACCAGATAGCCGAGGTGACCGGCTGGCTGAAAGAGTCCGGTCTCACGGTCACCGCAACCACCCGCCGCTATCTCACGGTCAAGGGCGACGCGGCCGCCGCCGAGCGCGCCTTCGCCACCGACCTGCACAACTACCGCAAAGGCGGACGCACTTACCACGCGCCGTCCACCACGGCCTCCGCGCCCGCCTCGCTGGCCGGCGCGGTGCTGACCGTCACCGGCCTGGACAGCGCGCCCCGGCTCGCCAGGCACCACTCCGGAGAACTGCCGCCGCCGGAGGGCGTCTTCCGCAACTCCGGCCCGTTCTCGTCGTACTACGGCTCCAGGATTGCCAGGAATCTGCCGTCCGCCTACGGGAGCAAGGCGCCGTACGCGATCAAGGGCTACACCGGCGAGCAGCTGCGTGCCGCCTACGGGGCGAAGAAGTGGACCGGCAAGGGCGTCACCATCGCGATCACCGACGCATACGCCTCGCCGACCATCGCCCGCGACGCCGGCACGTACGCCGCCCGCAACGGCGACCCCCGCTACCGCAGCGGCCAGCTCTCCCAGGTGCTGCCCGGGAATTACACGCACATCGAGGAGTGCGGCGCGGCCGGCTGGTACGGCGAGGAGACCCTCGACGTCGAGGCCGTGCACTCGGTCGCCCCCGACTCCGACATCGTCTACGTCGGCGGCGCCTCCTGCATGGGCGACGACCTGCTCGACTCGCTCGGCAAGATCGTCGACGGGCACCTCGCGGACATCGTCTCCAACTCCTGGGGCGACATCGAGGCGAACGAGACACCGGACGTGGCCGCCGCCTACGACCAGATCTTCCAGCAGGGCGCCATAGAGGGCATCGGCTTCTACTTCTCCTCCGGTGACAACGGTGACGAGGTCGCCAACACCGGCACCAAACAGGTCGACACCCCCGCGAACTCCGCATGGGTGACCGCGGTCGGCGGCACCTCTCTGGCCGTCGGCAAGCACGACACCTACCAGTGGGAGACCGGCTGGGGCACGCAGAAGGCGGTCCTCTCCCCGGACGGCGGCAGTTGGGCGGGCTTCCCCGGCACCTTCAACGGGGGCGCCGGCGGCGGCGTCAGCAAGACCGTCCCGCAGCCCTTCTACCAGCGCGGAGTCGTCCCGGCCGGACTCTCGGACGCCGCCCTCAAGGGCGCCATGCGCACCGTCCCGGACATCGCGGCGGTCGCCGACCCCCACACCGGTTTCCTGGTCGGCCAGACCCAGACCCAGACCCTGCCTGACGGCTCGCTCGGCTACGACGAGTACCGCATCGGCGGCACCTCTCTGGCCGCGCCGGTGATCGCGGGCATCCAGGCGCTGGCACAGCAGGCCCGGCACGGGGTGGCCATCGGCTTCGCCAACCCCGCGATCTACCAGCGCTACGGCACCGCCGCCTATCACGACGTCACCGACCACCCGCTGGGCGCCGGCCGGGACCTGGCCGTCGTCCGGGTGGACTACGTCAACGGCACCGACGGCAGCAAGGGCACCACGACCTCGCTGCGCAGCCTGGGCAAGGACAGTTCCCTGCGCGCGGGCGTCGGCTACGACGAGGTGACCGGCGTGGGCACCCCGGGCGCCGGCTATGTGAGCTCCTACCGCCCCTGACCGGCACCAGGGCACGGCACCGCCTCCCCGCGCCGTCCGTGCCCTGGTGCAGCGGCGGCAGGAGTGCGGGGCGGCGGGCGGCCCGCGCCGGGGCGCGATCCCGGCGCGGGCCTCGTACGCCCTGCGGTACCCTGACGCCATGCGTGCCGTACGCCTTCTGCTTAGCGGGCCGCGCTGATCAGTGCCGACGGATGACAGACCCCGTCGGAGTCGGCGCGGCGTCCCCTCCTGTGCGAGGGGTCTTTTTGTTTCCGGTGATACCGGGGACGAGGCGCGTTTCCGCAGGCAGAGACGATCGATGGAGCTTTGAGGACGATGAGCGAGACGACCACCGCTGCCGAGGTGGCAGCGCCGCACCGCTATACGGCCGCGCTGGCCGCCGACATCGAGGCACGCTGGCAGGACTTCTGGGAGGCGGAGGGGACCTACGAGGCCCCCAACCCGAAGGGTGACCTGGCCGGGGACCCCGCCCTGGTGGACCGCCCCAAGAAGTTCATCATGGACATGTTCCCCTACCCGTCGGGTGCCGGTCTGCACGTCGGCCACCCCCTGGGGTTCATCGCCACCGACGTCTACGCCCGCTACCAGCGCATGACGGGCCACAACGTCCTGCACACCCTGGGCTTCGACGCCTTCGGCCTGCCCGCCGAGCAGTACGCGGTCCAGACCGGCACCCACCCGCGGGTCTCCACCGAGGCCAACATCGTGAACATGCGGCGCCAGCTGCGCCGCCTGGGCCTGGGCCACGACCAGCGCCGCTCGATCGAGACGATCGACCCGGCGTACTACAAGTGGACCCAGTGGATCTTCCTGCAGATCTTCAACTCCTGGTACGACCCGGAGGCCGACGCGGCCCGCCCGATCGACACCCTGGTCGCCCAGTTCGAGGCCGGCACCCGCCCGACCCCCGACGGCCGCCCCTGGGCCGGTCTGAGCCCCATCGAGCGCGCCAACATCCTGGGTGAGTACCGCCTGGCGTACGCCTCGGACGCGCCGGTCAACTGGTGCCCCGGTCTGGGCACGGTGCTGGCCAACGAGGAGGTCACCGCCGAGGGCCGCTCCGAGCGCGGCAACTACCCCGTCTTCAAGGCGAAGCTGCGCCAGTGGAACATGCGCATCACCGCCTACGCAGACCGGCTGCTGAGGGACCTGGACGCGCTGGACTGGCCGGAGGCCATCAAGCTGCAGCAGCGCAACTGGATCGGCCGCTCCGAGGGCGCCCGGGTCGACTTCCCGGTGGGCGACGACAAGATCACCGTCTTCACCACCCGTCAGGACACCCTGTTCGGCGCGACGTACATGGTGCTGGCCCCCGAGCACCCGCTGATCGCCGGCTCCGACAACGGCGACGGCACCGGCTCCATCGTCCCGGACGCCTGGCCCGCGGGCACCCACGAGGTGTGGACCGGCGGCCACGCCACCCCGGCCGAGGCGGTCGCCGCGTACCGCAAGCAGGCCGCGGCCAAGTCGGACGTCGAGCGGCAGGCCGAGGCCAAGGACAAGACCGGTGTCTTCACCGGCGTCTACGCCACCAACCCGGTCAGCGGCGAGCAGGTCCCGGTCTTCATCGCCGACTACGTCCTGATGGGCTACGGCACCGGTGCGATCATGGCCGTTCCCGCGCACGACGGCCGGGACTTCGCCTTCGCCCGCGCCTTCGAGCTGCCGATGCGCTGTGTCGTCGAGCCGTCCGACGACCGCGGTACGGACCCCGCCACCTGGGACGACGCCTTCGCCTCGTACGACGCCAAGATCATCAACTCGGCCGGCGCCGAGATCTCGCTGGACGGCCTGGGCGTCACGGAGGCCAAGGCGAAGATCACCGAATGGCTGGCCGCCCGGGGCATCGGCGAGGGCACGGTCAACTTCCGGCTGCGCGACTGGCTGTTCAGCCGGCAGCGCTACTGGGGCGAGCCGTTCCCGATCGTCTACGACGAGGACGGTGTGGCGCACGCGCTGCCCGAGTCGATGCTGCCGCTGGAGCTGCCCGAGGTCGAGGACTACTCGCCGCGCACCTTCGACCCCGACGACGCCGACACCCAGCCGGAGACCCCGCTGTCCCGCAACGAGGACTGGGTCAACGTCGAGCTGGACCTGGGCGACGGCGTCAAGCGCTACCGCCGCGAGACCAACACCATGCCCAACTGGGCGGGTTCGTGCTGGTACGAGATGCGCTACCTGGACCCGGGCAACCACGGCAAGCTGGTCGACCCGGACATCGAGCAGTACTGGATGGGGCCGCGCGAGGGCCAGCCGCACGGCGGCGTCGACCTGTACGTGGGCGGCGCCGAGCACGCCGTACTGCACCTGCTGTACGCCCGCTTCTGGTCCAAGGTGCTGCACGACCTGGGACACGTCTCGTCCGCCGAGCCGTTCCACAAGCTGTACAACCAGGGCATGATCCAGGCGTACGTCTACCGGGACGCCCGCGGCATCGCCGTCCCGGCGGCGGAGGTCGAGGAGCACGACGGCGGGGTGTACTACTACGAGGGCGGCAAGGTCTCCCGGCTGCTGGGCAAGATGGGCAAGTCCCTGAAGAACGCCGTCACCCCGGACGAGATCTGCGCCGAGTACGGCGCGGACACCCTGCGGCTGTACGAGATGGCGATGGGTCCGCTGGACGTGTCGCGCCCGTGGGACACCCGGGCCGTGGTCGGCCAGTACCGCCTGCTGCAGCGTCTGTGGCGCAACGTCGTGGACGAGGCCACCGGCGAGGTCACCGTCGTCGACACGGAGCCCGACGAGGCCACGCTGCGCGCCCTGCACAAGGCCATCGACGGCGTCACCCAGGACATGGCGAACCTGCGCTTCAACACCGCCATCGCCAAGCTGACCGAGCTGAACAACCACCTGACCAAGGCGGGCGGCGCGGTTCCGCGCACGGTCGCGGAGCAGCTGGTCCTGCTGGCCGCCCCGCTGGCGCCGCACATCGCCGAGGAGCTGTGGCGCAGGCTGGGCCACAGCGAAACCGTGGTGCACGCGGACTTCCCGGTCGCCGACCCGGCGTACGTCGTGGACGAGACCGTGACCTGCGTCGTTCAGATCAAGGGCAAGGTCAAGGCCCGTCTGGAGGTCGCCCCGTCGATCTCCGAGGCGGACCTGGAGGCGGCCGCGCTGGCCGAGCCCGCGGTGGTCGCGGCGCTGAACGGCGCGGGCATCCGGAAGGTGATCGTCCGGGCGCCCAAGCTGGTGAACATCGTCCCGGCGTAGCGTCGCCGGACCTCCGGCGGCCGCGTCCCGGCGCGGGCCGCCGGCTGCCGCGGGCGTCCGGAGCTGTCCGGGCGCCGGGCGGCGGCCGCGCGGACCGGCCGGGGCTTCTGGAAGGTCGGCCGGGATGCTCAGGGCCTCAGGGCGGCGGTATCGCGGGCCTGACACGGCCTGCGGACCGGCATAGGTGATTTCCCCTACGGGCAGGTTGGGGGTTCGTCAGGAACCCGCAACCTGCCCGAGCCGTTTACGGTGGAGACACAGGGCGCGCGGCGAGGACCGGCGCCGCCGACACCTCTGGGGAGAGCCCATGGAAGCCGCTGCCGCCATCCTCGGACTGCTCTTCGTGCTGTTCGTGCTGGCCGGGGTGTGGGTCACCGTCAAGGCCGTGAAGGCGGCCAAGCGGGGAGTGGACCGTACGGTCGCCCAGGCCCGCAGAACCGTCGAGGACACCACCCTCCGGGCCCGGCAGCTCGCCCAGCCCGGCGTCGTCGGCGAACTGGCGCAGCTGCGACTCTCCCTGCGCACGTCCATGCGCGCCACCCAGGATGTGCTGTACGGCGGCGCCGCGGAGGACGCCTCCCTCAGCGAGGCGATCGGGCTCTTCGAGCGTCTGAGCTCCCACGGCCATGAGCTGGACGACGAGCTCAAGCGCCTGGAACGGGAGCCCGACCGGGCCACCATCGCCGCCCGCCTCCCGGAGCTCCGCGAGCGCACGGAGCGGATCACGCACTCCGCGGAGTCGCTGCGCTGGGCCGCGCGTGACCGCGCCCGCAAGTTCGCCGATGACGACCTCGCCGCGCTGACCGACCAGATCGACGTGGAGTCCGGCGCGCTGCGGCACTGGACGCAGGACGAGCGGACCATCGATCCGCTGCGGGAGCCGGCGCAGGGCCGGCCGGGACAGTCCCCCGCAGACGGCCCGTCCGACGCCGCCGCCCAGCAGGGCCCGGCCTCGGAGGCGGCCGACACCCGCTCCTCCTGGGGCCCGACCCCCGAGACCCCGCAGGCCCTCACCGCCCGCGACCCCCGCACCCAGCCGTCCTACCCGTGGCAGAAGACCCCGCGAACGGAGGGCACGACGACGACGTGACCGTGTAGCGAGGAGGGGGTGGGGGTGGGGCGGGGGCCCGGGGAGGAGAGGCAAGGACCGGCCCGGCGGAGCCCGCCCTGACAATCCCGGGCAATGCCCGACACCGCTGACACCTGGCGCGACGGCTGTCCTGGGGGCACCGGCCAGGTAAGGCCGGGAGTACTGGCAGGCGCCGAGAGTCCGGCCTGGGCGATGACGCACGGTGTGGGCGATGACAAACGCCGGCGGTGATGGCAGTGTCGCCGGTGGCCATTTGGCAGAGCCTTGGGGAAACTTGGAAGATCTTGGGGAGGGGCCCGCACTGTGCGGCGTCCGCGTCCCCGGATAATCTCCCAGTCATGTCCCGCCATGTCGCGATCGTCACCGATTCCACGGCCTACTTGCCGCGGACGGCCATCGAGCGCCTCCACATCACGGCCGTGCCGCTGACCGTCGTCCTGGGGGACCAGGCCTTGGAAGAGGGTACCGAGATCTCCGCGAGATCCGTTGCCCAGGCGCTCCAGAAGCGCCGGCCCGTGACGACCTCCCGCCCCAGCCCCGCCATGTTCGCGGACACCTACCGACAGGTCGCGGCGGTCGGCGCGCGCTCCATCGTCTCGCTCCACCTCTCCTCGGAGTTCTCCGGTACGTACGACGCGGCGGTGATGGCGGCCAAGGACGCCCCGGTACCCGTACACGTCGTGGACACCGGGATGGTCGCGATGGCTCTCGGGTTCTGCGCCCTCGCAGCGGCGGAGACGGCGGAGGCGGGCGGGGACGCGGACGAAGCCGTCGCCGCCGCCGAGAAGCGCGCAGAGGGCACCTCCGCCTACTTCTACGTCGACACCCTGGACTATCTGCGGCGGGGCGGCCGCATCGGCGCGGCCCAGGCGCTGCTGGGCTCCGCACTCGCCGTCAAACCGCTCCTTCAACTGGCCGACGGGCGCATCGAACTGCTGGAGAAGGTCCGTACGGCCTCCAAGGCCATCGCTCGGCTCGAGGAGATCGCGGCGGAGCGAGCGGGCGAGGGGCAGGTTGATATCGCGGTGCACCATCTCGCCGCGGCCGAGCGGGCGGACGCGCTGGCCTTGAGACTCCGGGAGCGGGTGCCGGGCCTGCACGAGCTGCATGTGAGTGAGGTCGGCGCGGTGATCGGCGCGCACACCGGGCCGGGGCTGCTGGCGGTCGTGGTCTCACCGCGGTGAGAGGGGCGGCCGGGGGCCTTGTGGGTGACGAAGTTGTCCACAACTCGGCTGCTGTCCACAGGATTTGAGGCGGATCGGCGAGATCTGCGCGGGGCGCTTAGCGTCGATCGGTATGAACTCGATTCGATCCGCGCAGCTGGATTCCCCGGCCTTGTCGGCTGCTGCTCTCCCGCCGACTAGCTCATCGGTGGCGTCCGTGCCGTCCGTTCCGTTCGTGCCATCCGTTCCGTCTGCTCCGTCTGCTCCATCCGTTCCGTTCGGCTCGTCGAGTCCCTCCGGTGCGACGGCGCGGCGGGAGCGGGAGCGGGAGCGGGACCGGGACCGGGAGTGCGTGCGGGCTCGGGTCGCGGCGGTCTTCGGCGATGTGGGGACGGCCGTGCCGCCCGGACCACCGCCTCCTGGGCATGATCCACCCGGCCCGCGCCGCCGGGAGCGGGCCTGGCTCGCGGTGCGTGAACGACTGCCCCTCTGGGTGCAGTTACGGTGCGGCACCGACCCCAAGGCGCTCGCCGCCCTGGTTCTGGTGCTCGTGATCGCGGTGGGTTTCGCCGTCCGGCATTTCTGGGCCGGGCGCCCCGAGCCGGTACGTGCCCCGGTGGCCGAGCGGTCCGCGGGCATGCCGGGCCCGGGTGCCGACGCGCGCTCGCCCTCGCTGCTGCCGCCCTCGTCCTCGTCGTCCTCCGCTGCGAGTGGTCCACCGGGCGGCGGGGGACGGCAGTTGGTCGTCGACGTCACCGGCAAGGTCCGGCGCCCCGGAATCCAGCGGATGCCGCCGGGGTCCCGGGTGATCGATGCGTTGCGGGCGGCAGGCGGTGTGCCGCACGGGGTGAGCACCCGCGGGCTGAACCGGGCGCGGTTGCTGACCGACGGCGAACAGATCGTTGTCGGTGCGGGCGGCCCCGGGGCCGGCGGCGGCTCCGGGTCGGTGGGGGCCGGCGGGGCTGGCGGGGTGGCTGCCGGGGGCGGGCCGGGCGGGCCGGTAAGCCTCAGCACGGCGACCGAGCAGCAGCTCGACACCCTGCCGGGAGTGGGGCCCGTCCTGGCCCGGCACATCATCGAGTTCCGCGCCCAGCACGGCGGGTTCACCTCGGTGGATCAGCTGCGTCAGGTGACCGGTATCGGCGATCGCCGCTTCGCCGATCTCCGCCCGCTGGTGGAGCCATGACCAGCCCCCGCCCCACGGTGCACGCCACGGCGGCGTCTCCGCGCGGCGCCTCGGATCCTCATCAGGACGGCCCGGCCGATCTGCGCCTGGTCGGGCCCGCACTGGCGGCCTGGGCGGCCGCGGCGATCGCCCTGGGCATGCCCGGCGGTGCGGTTGCGGTGGCCTGCGGGGTGGCCGTTGCGCTCGCAGTGGTCGCGTTACGGGTGGCCGTGGTTCGGCGCAGGTCGGAGCGTGGTGCTGGGGCAGCCGGGGTCCTGCCGGAGGCCGGGGCAGGGGCCAGGGCAGGGGCAGGGGTCGGGGCTGCGCTCGAAGCCGAAGCCGAAGCCGAAGCCGAAGCCGAAGCCGAGGTCGAAGCCGAGGTCGAAGCCGAAGCCGAAGCCGAAGCCGGGGTCGAGGCCGAGGCGCGACGGGGCGAGCTGCCAGGGGGCGGGCCGCGGCGAGGTGATCCGTCGTGTGGCGGGCCGTGGGGAGGCGATCTGTCGTGTGGTCGGTCGCGGGGAAGTGATCCGTCGTGTGGCGGGTCGCGTGGACACGGGCCCTCGTGTGGCGATCCGCGAGGAGATGAAGCCTCGTGTGGCGACCGGCGAGGAGGCGAGCCCACGTGTGGCGATCCGCGGGGAGCTGCGCCGTCGTGTGACCAGCCGCAGCCCGACACCGCCCCGCGTGGAACGGGGCCGCGCCGCCCCCGTCCTCCCCGTAGGTGGTCCGCAGGGACGTATGTGGCCCTGGCCGCGGTGCTGCTGTGTGCCGCCGCGGGGGCGGTGTCCGCGGCGCTGCACGCCGTGGACCTGCGGCGTGGGCCGCTGCCCGCCCTGGCGGGCCAGTATGCGCGGGTCACGGTGGAGCTGGAGGTGACCGGCGATCCCCGGCTGACCAGGCCCAAGGTGCGGGGATCCCAACGGACGCCGCCGGCGCTGGTGTTCACCGCCGACGCCGTCCGTGTCACGGCTCCGGACGGCGGGGTCACGGCGGTCCGTACCCCGGCCCTGGTTGTCGTACAGCAGCGAGGGGGAGGCGACGACGGCGGCGGCAGGCGCGGCCGGACGGGGCGTCCCGAGGGCGACGCCCCGCAGGGTTCCGCCGGCGCACGCGAGCCGGGAGCAGCGCAGCGTGCCCAGCCGCGTCCCGGGTTGTCCGCGGCCTGGCGCGGACTGCTGCCGTCGACCCGCATCCGGGTCGTGGCCCACGCCGCACCGCCGCTGTCGGCGAACGATCAGGTCGCCGCCGTCCTGCGGGTCACCGCAGCCGCGCCGCCGGTATCGGTCCGCCCTCCCAGCGCGCTTCAGCGGCTGGCGGGAAGGCTGCGCGCGGGCCTCCGGGACGCCACCGACGGTCTGCGCCCCGATGCCCGTGCGCTGTTGCCCGGACTCGTGGTGGGCGACACCTCGCGTGTGCCGCCGGACCTGGACGACGCCTTCCGTGCGACCGACCTGACGCATCTGCTCGCCGTCTCCGGCAGCAATCTGACGATCGTGCTCGCCCTGCTGATCGGTCCGCCGCATCTGGCCACGCGTGCCGAGCGGCGTGGGCTGGCACCGCTCGTCGGGCTGTCGCTCCGCGGTACGGCCGTCATCGGCGGTGGTCTCGCGCTCGCCTTCGTCGTGGTGTGCCGCCCGGATCCGAGCGTGCTGCGGGCCGCCGCCTGCGGCCTGATCACGCTGCTGGCGATCGGCACGGGACGCCGTCGCTCGCTGCTGCCCGCGCTCGCCGCCGCGGTGCTGCTGCTGGTCCTCTACGACCCTTGGCTCGCCCGGAGTTACGGGTTCCTGCTCTCTGTCCTGGCCACCGGCGCGCTGCTGCTGCTCGCGCCACGTTGGAGCGCAGCACTTCAGCGGCGCCGGGTGCCGCCCCGGGCGGCCGAAGTGATCGCCGCCGCGGCCGCCGCCCAGGCGGTCTGCGCACCGGTCGTCGCGGTGCTCGCCGCCCGTGTGGGCCTGGTCGCCGTGCCCTGCAATCTGCTGGCCGAACTGGCCGTGGCCCCCGCCACGGTCCTCGGCTTCGCCGCCCTGGCCGTCGCCCCGGTCGCGCTGCCGGTCGCCCAGGCGCTGGCGTGGTGCGCGGGCTGGCCCGCCGAGTGGGTCGCCGGAGTCGCCCGTACGGGGGC
This sequence comes from Streptomyces sp. NPDC002446, assembly GCF_053595675.1. Lineage (NCBI taxonomy): Bacteria > Bacillati > Actinomycetota > Actinomycetes > Kitasatosporales > Streptomycetaceae > Streptomyces > Streptomyces sp. NPDC002446. The sequence goes on from NZ_JBSFYC010000001.1 coordinate 191,980, forward strand.
GGCGCTGCCGGGAGCGGAGTTCGGGTGGTCCGGCGGCTGGGTGGGCGGGCTGGCGCTGGCGGTCGTCATCGTGGCCCTGGTGCCGCTCGGCCGCCGGGTGCTGCGCCGGCCCTGGCTGTGTGTTCTGTGCGCGCTGGCCGTGATCCTGGCGGTCTGCCGGCCCGCCCCGTTCACCCGTGTCCTCACCGGCTGGCCGCCTCCCGGATGGCGCGTCGTGGTCTGCGACGTGGGGCAGGGCGACGGCCTGGTGCTGGCAGCCGGGGACGGCACGGCGCTGGTGGTGGACACCGGCCCCGAGCCGCGCGCCATCGACCGCTGCCTCACTGACCTGGGCATCCGTCGTATCCCTCTCCTCGTCCTCACCCACTTCCACGCCGATCATGTGGACGGACTGCCTGGGGTGCTCCGCGGCCGTTCGGTCGGCGCGATCGAGACCACGACACTTCAGGATCCGCCGGGGCAGGCGAGGTTCGTACGCGCCACGGCCGCGGCCGCTCGCATCCCCGTCGTCCCCGCCGCACCGGGTGAGCGGCGCCGTCTGGGCCCCCTCACCTGGGAAGTCCTCTGGCCTCCCGCCCCGGCGGCTGCGCCCACCCCCGGCGCATCCCGCGGCCCCGCCAGCCCTGGTATCGCCGGCACCCCTGAATTCCCCCGCCCCACGGACATCGCCGGCAACCCCAACGACGCCAGCGTCACCCTGCTCGTCCGTACGGGCGGGCTGACCCTCCTGCTGCTCGGTGATCTCGAACCGCCTGCCCAGCAGGCGATGCTGGCGGCTCATCCGGAGCTGGGCGCCGTCGATGTCTTGAAGGTGGCGCACCACGGCTCCGGCTATCAGGACCCGCCGCTGCTGCGCCGGCTGGCGCCGCGCCTGGCGCTGGTCTCCTGCGGTGCCGGCAATCCGTACGGCCATCCGGCGCCCCGGACGATCGCGGCGCTGCGTGCCCGGGGCGCCCGGGTGCTGCGCACGGACATCGATGGTGCGATCGCGGTCCTGGGTACCCCGGCCGGGCTCTTCGCCACGGCCAACGGCCACTGGGCCGAGGACGGCGTACTCAGCAGGCGAACGCCACGGTCCGGTCCGCTCGGCCGCCGCGCCACAGCCCGGTCCGCCCGGCCGCCGCCGCGCCACGGCCTGGCCTCCGCCCGGCTGCAGCCCTTCACGGCCGGCAGACGGCGACCGGCAGGCTCTGCCGGTCCGCGCAGGGCACGTGCTTGTACATCCGCATGATGTTCTTCGCCGTGTCGGAGTCCATGAATGCCAGGAACTTCGCGGTCAGTGAGCCGTCCTCGGGCCGTCCGTACGTGTAGAGGTACTCCACCGTCCAGAAGGGGTAATCGCGTTGCTGTCCCCACTCGATGTCCGGTTCATTCCCGTTCAGCCGCACGCTGACCACGTGCTGCCGCTGTGCCGCCGCGTAGACCTCCGCGTAACCGATCGCCCCCGGCACCCGGTCCACCGCGTCCAGCAAGCTCTTGGTGCTGTTCACCTCGCAGCGCGTCAGACGCGCGCGTGCGTCGCGGTCCTTGTCGCCGCAGTCGTAGGACGACACCACGCCCGGCTCCGAGCGGCGCAGCACGGACGTCTCGAAGGCCCGGCGGGTGCCCGACCCGGCGTCCCGGCTGACGAGACGGATCGGCAGGTCATTCCCGTCCAGCTGCCGCCAGTTGGTGTACGTCCCGTCGTAGATCCTCCGTATCTGATCCGAGGTGAGGTCGTCGACTCCGGCCTTCTCGTTGGCGACGAGGCTGAGCAGGATGACGCCCACCGGGTCGCCTTCCAGCCGTCGGTAGAGGGACGGTGCCGGCACATCGGATACGGCGAGGAAGCCGGGGCCTTCGGCGGGCGCGGGTCTGCCCTCCCGGTTGAGTTTGCCCAGGCCGGAGAGGCTGCCGCTCTCCAGGACGGTGATCTCGGCGTCCGCGCACCGGGCCCCGTACTGCCGGGCGATCTCCCGCATCGGCGGTGCGAACGCGGTGGATCCGTCGATGGTCAGCCGCCCGGCGGCGCATTCGCTGGGCACCGGCGTCACCCGGCCGCTGAGCAGCAGTCCGCCCAGCAGCCCCAGCAGGACGATGAAGGTGCCGCCCAGTACGAGGCTGAGCTTGCGCGGCCCCCAACGCTGCGCGTTGCGCCGGATCCGTCCGCCGCTGATGAACCCGCCGACGGTCACGCTCCCCGCCGCGCCGCCGCGGCCGCCCTCGGCGCCGGGGCCCGTGTCGGCACCGGAGAGCAGCACCAGCAGCTTGAAGTGGTTCCGCTTGTTCAGCGGCACTTTGGGGAGGTACAGCCGGCCGCCGTCGTGCCGCAGCCCTCCGCCGTTGCGGGTCAGCATGCGCACCAGGTCCGTCGGGTTGGCGTCCGGCACCTCGACCCCGATGACGGTGCGTCCGGTGAACTCGACGGTCAGCGGCTCCTGATAGTCCTGCCGGACGATGTCCTTGCCGCCGTCGTTCTCGAACCGCAGCAGCGCCAGCGTCGCATCGCTGACCTCCTGCTCCTCCCGCAGCAGCCGCAACTGCACGAGGCTGTGGGCGTCTTGGGGGTTCATGCCGATCGCGGTGTCCATCTGGACGCGGTAGCCGACTCGCTTACGGCCCGGCAGAAACCGCTCCACGGCCCAGACCACCGCCGTCGCCACAAGCCCGGCCGCGGTGAGGATGGTCTCGGTGTCCGGCAGAGCCACGGCAACCTCGCACAGATGATCGGGCGTCGGGATGTCAGAACTTTAAGGACCGCCGCGACACCCCGAGAGGCCTTCGGCGGCCCGTCATCAGAGGTTCATCCGCTGTCTTCCGGCCGGGCCGGCCGAATATCCGCTCCACCGCCCGGCCGAACCAGGACCTGTAAACTCCAGATTATGAGGATGAGTGAAGGCGTCGAGTGGGGCCTGCACTGTTGTGTGACGCTGGCCTGGCTTGAAGGGGAAGGGCCGGTTTCCACCGCTCGGTTGGCCGGCTCGTTCGAGTTGCCGGTGGCCTACCTGAACAAGCGGCTGCAGGCGCTGGTGCGGGCCGGGATCCTGACGTCGACGCCCGGGGCGCGGGGCGGGTTCCGGCTGGCGCGGGCGCCGGAGCGGATCACGCTCATGGATGTGGTCGCCGCGATCGAGGGCACCGAAGACGCCTTCCGCTGCCAGGAGATCCGTCGGCGCGGGGCCGGGGCCGAGGCGTCCGACCGGGAGTTCGGCCGGCCGTGCGGGATCTCCACGGCGATGCGCAGGGCCGAGCTGGCCTGGCGGCGCGAGCTGGCGGCGCAGACCATCGCCGATGTCGTGGCGGGCACCCCCGCCTCCGCGGTGGAACGTACCCGCCGCTGGTTCGCTACGGAGAGGACACAGACCTGATGGACACCGCTGCCACCGACGCCTACCTGGAGCGCATCGGTGCCGCGCGCCCCGAGGCGCCCGATGCCGATGCGCTGCGTGCGCTGCACCTCAGCCATCTGCGGACGGTGCCCTTCGAGAACCTCTCCATCCACCTCGGTGAGGAGATCGTCCTCGCGGAGCGGCCGGTGCTGGACAAGATCGTCGGGGCCCGGCGCGGCGGCTTCTGCTACGAGCTCAACGGCGCCTTCGCCATGCTGCTGCGGGCCCTCGGCTTCGAGGTCGAGCTGTTGTCGGCCCGGGTGTTCGGCCCCGACGGGCCCGGGATCCCGTACGACCATCTCGCGCTGCGCGTCCAAACACCGAGCGGGCCGTGGCTCGCGGACGTCGGCTTCGGCAGGAACAGCCACTTCCCGCTGCGCTGGGACAGCCGTGCCGAGCAGAGCGATCCCGCCGGGGTGTTCCGGATCGAGGAGACGGCGGCCGGCGATCTCGATGTGCTCAAGGACGGCTCACCGCAGTACCGGCTGGAGCAGCGCCCGCGCGCGTACGAGGACTTCGAGGCGGGCTGCTGGTGGCATCAGACCTCGCCGAAGTCGCACTTCACGCAGTCCCTGGTGTGCTCACGACTGACGGAGACCGGCCGGGTGACGCTCTCCGGCCGTACGCTCGTGAGCACCGCGGCGGGCGGCGGGCGGCAGGAGCGCCAGGTGGGAGCGGACGAGGTCCTCGCCGCCTACCGGGAGTACTTCGGGATCGTGCTGGAGCGCGAGCCCGTGGTGGCCGAGGGGCGTCGGCCCGGCGCGGGATCCCGGTAGCGAGGCGGCGTACGAAGCGTCCTTGAGGGCGCTTCCCCGCGGACGTGGCGCGCGCCCTCGGGCACACCGGGGGCCCGCCGTTGTCACTCGGCCTCGCGCCAGCCCTCGTACTCCGCCGCGAGCTCGTCCAGCCGCGCCGGGTCGTGGGCGGCGTCCGGGTCCTCGACCACCACCAGCCACTGGGCGTCCTCGGCGTCGTCCTCACCGGCCAGGGCGTCCCGTACGAGCTGGGGCTCCTCGGTGACGCCGAAGCGGTCGGTCAGGGCCTCGGCCACCTCCTCGGCGGCGTCGCGGTCGGGCAGGACGAGTACATGGCGGGTGTGCCGTGCCTGGTGCGCACGGTGCGCACGGTGTGCCTGGGGCCGGTGGGTGTTGTCGTTCACCGGGCCATTGTCCGGCAGGAGGCCGGTGGCTCCGGCGGGCGGGGCGGGGCGGGGCGGGGCGCGCGGCGGCCCGGGTCTGGCCAGGGTCTGGCCAGGGTCCGGCCCGGGGCGGCGGTGGGCCCGGGAGCCGTCAGCGCGGCGGCGTTGTCAGTGGGGCGTGGGATGCTGGATCGCGATGGCCAGGAAGACAGCTCACGATGATCCCCTCGCCCCCGTCACGATCGCGGTGGGCCAGGAAGACCTGCTGCTGGACCGCGCGGTGCAGCAGGTGGTGGCGGCTGCCCGTGCGGCCGACGCGGACACCGACGTACGCGACCTCACCCCCGATCAGCTGCAGCCCGGCACCCTCGCCGAGCTGACCAGCCCCTCGCTCTTCGCCGAGCGCAAGGTCGTGGTGGTGCGAGCCGCCCATGATCTGTCCGCGGACACCATCAAGGACGTCAAGGCGTACCTCGGCTCGCCCGCCGAGGAGATCACGCTCGTACTGCTCCACGCCGGCGGCGCCAAGGGCAAGGGCCTGCTGGACGCCGCGCGTAAGGCGGGCGCGCGCGAGGTGGCCTGCCCCAAGATGACCAAGCCGGCCGACCGGCTGGCCTTCGTGCGGAGCGAGTTCCGCACGGCCGGGCGGTCGGCGACGCCGGAGGCCTGTCAGTCGCTGGTCGACGCCATCGGCAGCGATCTGCGTGAACTGGCCTCGGCCTGTTCGCAGCTGGCGGCCGATGTCGAGGGCACGATCGACGAGGCCGTCGTCGGGCGTTACTACACGGGCCGGGCGGAGGCATCGAGCTTCACGGTCGCGGACCGCGCCGTTGAGGGGCGGGCCGCGGAGGCGCTGGAGGCGCTGCGCTGGTCGCTGGCGACCGGCGTCGCCCCCGTCATGATCACCAGCGCCCTCGCCCAGGGCGTCCGGGCCATCGGCAAGCTGGCCTCCGCCCCGCGCGGCGCCCGCCCCGGTGACCTCGCCCGTGATCTGGGCATGCCGCCGTGGAAGATCGACCGGGTACGGCAGCAGATGCGCGGCTGGTCGGCGGACGGGGTGGCCACGGCGCTGCGGGCGGTGGCCGCCGCCGACGCGGGGGTGAAGGGCGGCGGCGACGATCCGGGGTACGCCCTGGAGAAGGCCGTCGTCGCTGTTGCCCGGGCGGCGCGGTCTCGGTGACGTAGGGGCGGGGGCGGGGGTGGAAGCGGCCGGGCGGAAAGCGGCGCATCACCGCGGGCTTCCCGTGCTCGGCAGAGCGAGCCCCCGTACGCCCGACCGTCAGCGGGGACCCCTCGTACGCCCCGGCCGTCAGCGAGAGCCCTCGTACGCCCCGGCCGTCAGCGAGAGCCCCTGTACGCCCGGCCGTCAGCGAGAGCCCCGGCCATCGGTGTGCGTGCCGGTTGCCGGTGTACGTGCCGGTTGCCGGTGTGCCCCGGCTGGAGCGGGTGCGGCGTGCCCCGTCAGCGTGACCCCGAGTGCAGGCGCTTGAGGGTGTCCCGCGCGCTGGTCTTCAGCATGGTCGCGACCTCGGCGGACGTGGGCGGCTTGCTGGAGCTGCTGCTCGAGGTGTAGCTCGACCATGTCGACTGGTAGGTCATCCAGCCGTCCCGGACACCGAGGATCACGTACGAGCTGCCGCTACTGCTGCTGCCCTGCTCGTTCCGGGTCACCAGATAGGCCTCATCGCCCAGCCCCGCCACGGACTCGACCTTGTAGCCGACCGAGGTGTCCTGCTTCTCGTACGAGCGGTAGCCGTCGGCGAACTCCGGTGCCGGGTCGGTCTTCTTGTGCAGGATGGCGGTGTTGTAGATCCAGGTGGAGGAGTAGCCGGAGCTGTCGGCGTTCTCCTGCTGCAGCGAGGTGTTGCACCACATGCTGTCCAGCGCGTTCTGCTGGGCGCCGCTGTGCTGCGGGTTGGCGTCCTTCGAGGCCGAGCCGGTGTTCTCCTTGATCTTGAAGTGGGCGTTCTCGAACGGGGTCATCGAGGTCACCGCGCACAGATCGCTGGTGTAGCGGTAGCCCGCGAGGTCGGGGCTGGGTTCGGAGGAGAAGCCGCCGGAGGCGAACAGCAGGGAGCCCCAGATCGCGGACGCGGCGACCGCGCCGCCGATCGCCCAGAGCCAGCCGGACGCGCCACGCCCCGGCCCGCCCGGAGCGCCGGGTATCCCGCCCGGGGCGCCGGGCACGCCGGCCGCCGGATAGCCGTAGCCCCCGCCGGGGGCCTGCGTCGGTGGTGCCTGCGTCGGCGGTGCCGGCTGCGCGTAGGGATTCTGCTGCGGAGGCGGCGGGTTCTGCGGCGCCGGAACCTGGCCGTAGGGGTTGGGCTGCGGCTGCGCGTAGGGATTGTTCGGATCCCCCGGTATGGACATGGCCGCAGCGTAGCGGACCCCACTGACAGCGGACCCGCACATACGACCGGGATACGACCGGGGCGGCCGGATATACGACGGAGGTGGTCGGATCGCCTACGCGACCGGGGCGAGGAGGGTGGGTGCCCGTGCGGCTGGAGGGCGCGGAGGCCCCTGGTGCGTGCCCGGAGCACAGAGTCCCGAGCGCAGAGCCCCCCGCACAGAGCCCCACGCAAACAGCCCCGCCCAAACAGCCCCCGCAAAAGCCCCCCGTAAAAGCCCCCGTGCAGAAGGCCCATCCAACAAGAGGCCCCATGCAAAAGGCCCCGCCGCCCCCGGGGAAGGGGAGTGGCGGGGCCTTCGCATCAAGCGACTGCGGCTTCGTCGGCGGTGGTGGCCGCCGGGTGAGCCGGGTTGCGCCGCACCCGCGTGGCGAACGCAGGCCGTGTGCGGCGCGGTGGTGCACCGAGCAGGGAGCGGAGAGAGGGGCCGCTGGGTCCCTGTCGGCAGGGGTGCTGCCGAGGCAGCTGGTGCTGCGGGTGGAGGAGGACCGGATCAGGCCCGGACGGGCCGGCGGTCTTCTTCCGGGGGAGGGTCAGCCCTTGAGGGACTCGACCTTCTTCGCCAGCGCCGACTTCTTGTTGGCGGCGGCGTTCTTGTGGATGACACCCTTGCTGACGGCCTTGTCGAGCTTCTTGGCAGCCTCGGCCTGGGCGGTGGCGGCCTTCTGCAGGTCGCCGGCCTCGATGGCCTCGCGGGTGCGACGGATCGCGGTCTTCAGAGACGACTTGACAGCCTTGTTGCGCTGACGAGCCTTCTCGTTGGTCTTGATCCGCTTCATCTGGGACTTGATGTTCGCCACGAAAGAGCCTTTTCAGGTTCGTTGGAGTTTCGAGTTGCGCCGCGCACGAGAGAGGGCACGAAGCGCAGTGGACCAGGTTACCAGCAGGGTCTACAGCGTCCCAAACCGGGCCGCGGCCGCCGGGGGAGCGACGCCTGAAGCGGCCCGCCCCCGCCCGCGAAGCCGTCCGGGAGCGGACCGCGCACGGCCGCGCCAAGGCCGGGAGCCCCATCCGAAGCGTCTGCCCCGCCGCCCGGCGCCCCCGCCGAAGCGTCCGCCCCCAGCCCCGGAGCCCCCGAAGCCCCCCGAAGCCTCCGCGAAGCCCCCCGAAGCCCCCCGCGACCGACCCGGGAAGCCCCGCACCCCGCCCAAACCCGACCGACCCCGCCGCTCATGGGACCATGGGGAGACGTCACATACCCGAGTCCCGCCTACCCGCGTTCACTGAATGGACCCTGCGTGCCCGCGACCCCTACGAACGTGCCGGAGCCGAGCCGTACCGATCCGGCCCTCCTCCGTAACTTCTGCATCATCGCGCACATCGACCACGGCAAGTCGACGCTCGCCGACCGGATGCTCCAGCTCACCGGTGTCGTCGACCAGCGGCAGATGCGCGCGCAGTACCTCGACCGCATGGACATCGAGCGCGAGCGCGGCATCACGATCAAGTCCCAGGCGGTCCGGCTGCCCTGGAGCCCCTCCGAGGGTGAAGAGGGGAGTGGGACGACCCACATCCTCAACATGATCGACACCCCGGGCCACGTCGACTTCACCTACGAGGTCTCCCGCTCGCTCGCCGCGTGCGAAGGCTGCATCCTCCTCGTCGACGCTGCTCAGGGCATCGAGGCCCAGACCCTCGCCAACCTCTACCTGGCGATGGAGAACGACCTCACGATCATCCCGGTCCTCAACAAGATCGACCTGCCGGCCGCGCAGCCCGAGAAGTTCGCCGCCGAGCTGGCCAATCTGGTCGGCTGCGACCCCGAGGACGTGCTGAAGGTCTCGGCCAAGACCGGCGTCGGCGTGCCCGAGCTGCTGGACAAGGTCGTCCGTGAGGTGCCGGCCCCGGTCGGCGTCAAGGACGCCCCCGCCCGCGCGATGATCTTCGACTCGGTCTACGACGCGTACCGCGGTGTCGTGACGTATGTGAAGGTCGTCGACGGCACGCTCGGCAAGCGCGAGCGCATCAAGATGATGTCCACCGGCGCGGCGCACGAGCTGCTGGAGATCGGCACCAACTCTCCCGAGATGAAGCCCGCCGACGGTCTGTCCGTCGGTGAGGTGGGCTACCTCATCACCGGGGTGAAGGACGTCCGCCAGTCCAAGGTGGGTGACACGATCACCCAGCTCTCCAAGGGGGCGACCGAGCCGCTCGGCGGCTACAAGGACCCCAAGCCGATGGTGTTCTCGGGCCTGTATCCGCTGGACGGCTCCGACTACCCGGAGCTGCGCGACGCCCTGGACAAGCTCCAGCTCAACGACGCCGCGCTGGTCTACGAGCCGGAGACCTCCGCGGCGCTCGGCTTCGGCTTCCGCGTCGGCTTCCTGGGGCTGCTGCACCTGGAGGTCATCCGTGAGCGTCTGGAGCGCGAGTTCGGCCTCGATCTGATCGCCACCGCGCCCAACGTGATCTACCGCGTGGACATGGAGGACGGCGCGGAGCACGAGGTCACCAACCCGAGCGAGTTCCCGACCGGCAAGATCGACAAGGTGCACGAGCCGGTCGTCCGGGCCACGATCCTGGCGCCGAGCGAGTTCATCGGCGCGATCATGGAGCTGTGCCAGACCCGCCGCGGCAACCTGCTCGGCATGGACTACCTCTCCGAGGACCGCGTCGAGATCCGCTACACGCTCCCGCTCGCCGAGGTCGTCTTCGACTTCTTCGACCAGCTCAAGTCCAAGACCCGCGGCTACGCCTCGCTGGACTACGAGCCCACCGGCGAGCAGGTCGCCGACCTGGTCAAGGTCGACATCCTGCTGCACGGCGACAAGGTCGACGCGTTCTCCGCGATCACCCACAAGGACAAGGCGTACGCCTACGGCGTCCGGCTGGTCGCCAAGCTGCGTGAGCTGATCCCGCGGCAGAGCTTCGAGGTGCCGATCCAGGCCGCCATCGGCAGCCGGGTGATCGCCCGTGAGACGGTCCGCGCCATCCGCAAGGACGTCCTCGCCAAGTGCTACGGCGGTGACATCTCCCGTAAGCGGAAGCTGCTGGAGAAGCAGAAGGAAGGCAAGAAGCGGATGAAGATGGTCGGCAGCGTGGAGGTCCCGCAGGAGGCCTTCATCGCGGTGCTGTCCTCGGACTCCGACGGCGACAAGAAGAAGTAGCAGGACGGCCGGAGCAGGCCGCCGCGGCAGGGCGCCGGGATCCCGTACGGGGACCCGGCGCCCTGCCGTCGTTGCGGGGGCGTACATCGGAATGAATGCGGAGCGTGCCGTTCCGTAGTGGCTCGACCAGCGGGTCCGGCTGTGGTCTGGTGAGGGTGATCGGCGCCGCCCGGCATATCGGGCGATGCGTGTGCTACGTACAGCTATCGCACTGGTCACATCGTGAACCGGTCGGCCGCAGCCCCTTACGCGTCGGCGCAAGGCGCTCTACTCTGATCACGCTCAAGGTTACTCGCGAGTCACCAGCAATGAAGCGGGCCCCGGAGGATGCCGTGACGGACACCTACACGCTGATCGAAAACCGGCCGCCTTCGGTGGCGAACCTCTTCCTGGAGCGGGTCGCGGCCACGCCCGATATCGAGGCCTATCGCTATCCGGTCCCCCCGGGCTCCGGCCAGGGCCCGGACGACTGGAAGGCGATCAGCTGGGCCGAGGCCGCCGACCGGGTCTACGCCGTGGCCGCCGGGCTGATCGCCCTGGGCGTACGGCCCGAGGAGCGGGTGGCGCTGGCCGCCAACACCCGCGTCGAATGGATCCTCGCCGACCTCGGCGTGCTCTGCTCCGGCGCCGCGACCACCACGGTCTACCCGAGCACCAACGCCGAGGAGACCGCGTACATCCTCGCCGACTCCGGCAGCCGGGTGCTGATCGCGGAGGACGCCGGACAGCTCGCCAAGGCGCGCGAGCGGCGCGCGGAGCTGCCTGAGCTGGCGCATGTCATCGTCATCGACGAGAAGGGCGCGGAGCCCGCCGACGACGACCCCGAGGGCTGGGTGCTCACCCTCGCCGAGCTGGAGAAGCGCGGCGCCGCCCATCTGGAGAAGCACCCGGAGTGCGTCAAGGAGCGGGTCGCCGAGCTGCGCGCCGACCAGCTCGCGACGCTGATCTACACCTCCGGGACCACCGGCCGGCCCAAGGGCGTCCGGCTGCCGCACGACTGCTGGTCGTACATGGCGCGCGCGATCCAGGCGACCGGGCTGGTCACCGAGGACGATGTGCAGTACCTCTGGCTGCCGCTGGCGCATGTCTTCGGGAAGGTGCTGACCGCCGGACAGATCGCCACCGGCCATGTGATCGCCGTCGACGGCCGGGTCGACAAGATCATCGAGAATCTGCCGGTGGTGCGACCGACGTACATGGCGGCCGTACCCCGGATCTTCGAGAAGGTCTACAACGGTGTCGCGGCCAAGGCCCGGGCGGGCGGCGGCGCCAAGTACAAGATCTTCCAGTGGGCGGCCGGGGTGGCCCGCGAGTACGCCAAGGCCTCGCAGGACAACTTCAAGCGCACCGGCAACGCCTCGGTGCCGTTCGCACTCGGCGCCAAGCACAAGATCGCCGACGCCCTCGTCTACGCCAAGCTGCGCGACGCCTTCGGCGGCCGGCTGCGCGCCGCGGTCTCCGGCTCCGCCGCGCTCTCCCCCGAGATCGGCTACTTCTTCTCCGGCGCCGGCATCCACATCCTGGAGGGCTACGGCCTGACGGAGTCCAGCGCCGCCAGCTTCGTCAACCCCGGCGAGGCCTACCGCACCGGCACGGTCGGCAAGCCGCTGCCCGGCACCGAGGTCAGGATCGCCGAGGACGGCGAGATCCTGCTGCGCGGCCCCGGCATCATGGAGGGCTACCACGGCCTGCCGGACAAGACCGCCGAGGTCCTGGAGGAGGACGGCTGGTTCCACACCGGCGACATCGGCGAGCTGTCGCCCGACGGCTATCTGCGGATCACCGACCGCAAGAAGGACCTGATCAAGACCTCGGGCGGCAAGTACATCGCACCGGCCGAGGTGGAGGGGCAGTTCAAGGCGGTCTGCCCGTTCGTCTCCAATGTGCTGGTGCACGGCGCCAACCGGAACTTCTGCACCGCGCTGATCGCCCTCGACGAGCCGACGATCATGGGCTGGGCCAAGGAGCGCGGCCTGACCGCGACGACATACTCCGAGGTCGTCGCCACCAGCCAGGTCCGCGAACTGATCGACGGCTATGTCGAGCGGGTCAACGAAGGCCTCCAGCGCTGGCAGCAGATCCGCAATTTCCGGCTGCTGCCGCGCGACCTGGACATCGAGCACGGCGAGGTGACCCCCAGCCTCAAGATCAAGCGGCCGGTGGTGGAGCGGGCGTTCAAGGACCTGCTGGAGGAGATGTACGCGGGGGCGCGGGAGGCGTAGCCCACGCCTTCCGGACCACCCCCGGCCCGCAGCGGCGGGCGGTACGGGGCGGGCCTTCCCGGCCCGCCCCCGGCGCCTCGGCCAACTCCCCCGGCGCGTCAGCCGAATTGACGGCCGTGACCACCTACTTCCGTGACTCCGTGCTTATGGCTGCGCCCGTTCTGTCACTCTGTCGTTGGCGCATCCGGCGCTGCAGGGGAGCTGCTCGGGAGTTGCTCAATGACGACGACCACCTCGTCTCCACGGGACGACGACGTCACGGCGACGCACACGACGATGACGGACGGGGCCGGCGGCGGACCCGCGACCGGACCCGCCGCCGGCCGCTCCCGGCGCACCAGCCTGCCCGGGGACCCGCAGGCCGCGGCCGCCGCCCGGCAGTTCGTCCGGGCCGCCTTCGCCGACTGGGCCGCCCAGCGGCTGCCCGGCGCGGAGGGCATCGGCGACCGGCTCGCGGACGAAGCGGTGCTGCTGGTCAGCGAGTTGGTCACGAACGCGGTGGTGCACGCCGGCACCACCGTCGAGCTGCGCTGCCGGCTCGACCCGGCGGGGGAGCGCGCCGACGAGACCGACCCGGCCCCGCTCCCCGGCGTCGTCATCGAGGTCTCCGACCGCCACCCGGCGCAGCCGATCCGCGCCCGCGCGCAGGGCACCGCGCCCGGCGGCCCGGCGTCCGACGGCCCCGCGTCCGACCTCGCCGCCTCCGAAAGCGGCGGCCACGGACTGCAGCTGATCAGCGCGGTCGCCGAAGCCTGGGGCATCACCTACCGGCGAGCGATGAAGACCGTGTGGTTCCGGCTCCCCGTGGACGCGCCGGACGCCGTCGCCCGGCCCGAGCCGGAGATCGCCTACGCCGAGCAGCTGCTCCAGCTCGAACTGCGGGCCGCCGAACTCCTCGCCCCCGCACCCCGCCGGGCCGCCCGCCCGGAACTCGACGCCGAACGGGTCGAGACCGGCGCCCTCTCCTTCCTCGCCGAGGCCTCCGACCTGCTCTCCGGCCAGCTCGACGCCGATCAGGTCGCCGCGCTCGCCGCCCAGCTGATCGTGCCGCGGCTCGCCGACTGGTGCGCCGTATGGCTCCACGACGGCGACGGCGGCGCGCCCGGCCGGGGCATCGCGGCGAGCGGCGAGGAACAGCGGCTCGCCCGGGTCTGGCACAGCAGCGAGAGCCGGATCGACGCGCTGCGTACGGCACTGGAGAAGCAGCCGCCGGACGTGCCGGGCCCCGCCTCGCCCGGCAGCGCGCCCACCGCGGTCCCCTGGCCCTGGCCGCACGAAGGGGACGGCCAGGAGGCGGGCGGCGCGGCGCTGGCCTGCCCCCTGGTCGCCGGCGGCCGCCGCCTCGGCACGCTGCTCCTCGGCCGGGGCGGGCTGCTGCGCATCCCCGACGAGGTGGTCGGCCTGATCGAGGACCTGGGACGGCGGGTCGCGCGCGCGGTGGCCACCGCACGCGCGTACAGCCGCCAGGAGCGCATCAGCCAGGTCCTGCAGCGCCGGCTGCTGCCCCGGGGGCGGGCGCAGGTGCCCGGGGTGGAGTCGGCGGTGGTCTACGAGCCGCGCGAGGGCGCCTGGGCGGGCGGCGACTTCTGGGACCTCTTCGACGCCGGGGACGGCCGCTGGTGCTTCGCGCTCGGCGACGTCTGCGGCAGCGGGCCCGAGGCGGCCGCGGTGACCGGGCTGGCCCGGCCGGTGCTGCGGCTGCTGGCCCGCGACGGCTTCGGCGTGGCGGCGGTGCTCGACCGGCTCAACAAGACCATGGCCCGCGAGGCCGCGGACTCCGTCGCGGCGGTCGCGGCGGCGGTGGCGGCGGCCGGCGCCGGGGCGGAGGCGCCGGTGGAGATCCGCGAGGAGGGCGAACAGGCCCGCTTCCTCTCCCTCCTCTACGGCGAGATCGTCCCGTACCCCGGCGGCTCCGGAGGCGCCCGCTGCACCCTCGCAAGCGCCGGCCACCCGCTGCCGCTGGTGCTCGGCGCGGACGGCACGGTCCGGGTCGTCGCGGCCCCGCAGATGCTGCTCGGGGTGGTCGAGGACGCCGCATACGTCAGCGAATCGTTTGACCTGCGCCCCGGAGAGACGCTGCTGTGCGTCACCGACGGGGTCACCGAGCGCCGCTCCGGACGCCGGCTCTTCGACGACGAGGACGGCCTGGCCGCCGCCCTCGCCGCCGGCGCCGGCCTGGGCGCCAGCGCCCTCGCCGAGCACCTCCGCAACACCGTCCACGCCTTCGACCCGACCCCGCCCGACGACGACCTGGCGCTGCTGGTCCTCCAGGCGGCGGACGGGCCGCCCTAGCCGGCGAACCGCGTTGTCGGCGGGATGACGGACAATGGATCCCATGCCTTCCGCACTGCCTGATGGTGAGCCGATGCCCGAGGACGGGGCGCTGCCCCGCCATGCGCTGGCGGGGGCGGCCGGGCGGCCCCTCGGCTTCTATCTGCATGTGCCGTACTGCGCGACCCGCTGCGGCTACTGCGACTTCAACACCTACACCGCGAGCGAGCTGCGCGGCTCCGGCGGCGCCCTGGCCTCCCGCGACAACTACGCCGACACCGTCGTCGAGGAGATCCGCCTGGCCCGCAAGGTGCTGGGCGACGACCCGCGCCCGGTCGAGACGGTCTTCGTGGGCGGCGGCACCCCGACCCTGCTCCCCGCGGCCGACCTGTCCCGCATGCTCGCCGCCGTCCGCGACGAATTCGGCCTCGCACCGGACGCGGAGATCACCACGGAGGCCAACCCGGAGTCCGTCGACCCGCGCTACCTGGAGGAACTCCGCTCCGGCGGCTTCAACCGGCTCTCCTTCGGCATGCAGAGCGCGCGTCAGCACGTGCTGAAGATCCTCGACCGTACGCACACCCCCGGCCGCCCCGAGGCCTGCGTGGGCGAGGCCCGCGCCGCCGGCTTCGACCACGTCAACCTCGACCTGATCTACGGCACCCCGGGCGAGACGGACGACGACTGGCGGGCGTCCCTCGACGCCGCCCTCGGCGCCGGCCCCGACCACATCTCCGCCTACGCCCTGATCGTCGAGGAGGGCACCCAGCTCGCCCGCCGGATCCGCCGCGGCGAGGTCCCGATGACCGACGACGACGTCCACGCCGACCGCTATCTGATAGCCGAGGAACGCCTCTGTGCCGCCGGCTTCACCTGGTACGAGGTCTCCAACTGGGCCACCACCGAGGCCGCCCGCTGCCGCCACAACGAGCTGTACTGGACCGGCGCCGACTGGTGGGGCGCCGGCCCGGGCGCCCACAGCCACGTGGGCGGCGTCCGCTGGTGGAACGTGAAGCATCCGGGCGCCTACGCCCAGGCGCTGGGCGAGGGCCGCTCCCCGGGCGCGGGCCGCGAGCTGCTCGCCGACGAGGACCGCCGGGTCGAACGCATCCTGCTGGAGCTGCGCCTGTCGGACGGCTGCCCACTGGAGATCCTCGCCCCCGCCGGGGCCAAGGCGGCGGCGCAGGCGCTGGCGGACGGGCTGCTGGAGGCGGGGCCGTACGAGGCCGGACGGGCCGTGCTGACACTCCGGGGGCGGCTGCTGGCTGACGCGGTGGTGCGGGATCTGGTGGACTGATTCTCGAACGAGTGAACCGACGCGGGTGCGCTGTGCGCCTGCCTGAGCTGTCCTTAGGCTGCCACCGTTCCAGGGCGATGGCGGAAGCGGAGGGCCACGGAGATGACTGCGGTGGATGACCGGCCGATCACGCACATCGTCAAGTTCTTCGAGGACCTTGAGGTTCCCGATGGCTTTAAGGCAGAGCTCCTGCGGGGGGAAATCGTGATGATGGCCGGGCCGGACCTGGTCCACAACCGGATCGTGCTGAGGGTGCTGCGGCAGATCCCCGACCAGAAGTGGGACTGCCTCCAGACGCAGGACATCGATTTGCTGAGCGAAACGAGTGAGCCTCAGCCGGACCTCGTGGTGCTGGAACGCGACGCGGGGCCGGAATCGGGCCGACTACTGCCGGCCCAGGTGATCACGATGCTGGTCGAGGTCGTCTCCAAGAACAGCGTTGACCGTGACTACGGTGTCAAGCGCTCGATCTACGCGGCGGGAGGGGTCCCCGCCTACCTCATCATCGACCCCATCATGGCCCAGTGCGTCCTGCTCACCGAGCCTGTCGGTAGCGGCGACGAGGCTGACTACCGTTGCCAGCGCATCGGCAAATTCGGCGAACCTGTGCCCCTGGGGATGCTCGACCTCGACCTGGACACCACCGAGTTCAGCACCCTCCCCAACGTCAGGCCGCACCGCCGACCGTAACGAAGTCGATCAACTCCTCCACCCGCCCCAGCAGTTGCGGCTCCAGATCCTTGTAGGACCGCACGCACGACAGGATCCGCTGCCAGGCGGCCCCCGTGTTCTCCGGCCAGCCCAGCGCCCGGCACACCCCCGTCTTCCAGTCCTGGCCGCGCGGCACGCTCGGCCACGCCGCGATCCCCACCGACGACGGCTTCACCGCCTCCCACACGTCGATGTACGGGTGGCCCACGACCAGCGCGTGCTCGCCGGTCACCTCAGCCGCGATCCGCGATTCCTTGGAGCCCGGTACGAGGTGATCCACCAGCACCCCCAACCGGGCATCGGGCCCGGGGGCGAAGCTGCGGACGATCGCCGGAAGGTCGTCGACGCCCTCCAGGTACTCCACGACGACGCCCTCGATGCGCAGATCGTCGCCCCAGACCCGCTCGACCAGTTCGGCGTCGTGCCGGCCCTCCACGTAGATGCGCCCGGCGCGTGCGACCCGGGCGCGGGCGCCGGGCACGGCCAGTGATCCGGAGGCCGTACGGGCGGGGCCGCTCGGCGCCGGCCGGTTCTGCGGGCGGACGAGCGTGACGACCCTGCCCTCCAGAAGGAAGCCGCGCGGAGCCATCGGGAAGACCCGGTGCTTGCCGAAGCGGTCCTCCAGGGTCACCGTCGGGCCCTCGGCGGACTTCTCGCAGCGGATCACCGCACCGCAGAAGCCCGTGGTGACCTCCTCGACGACCAGATCGGCGTCGGCCGGCACCTCGGGGGCGGGGCGCTGCTTCTTCCAGGGCGGGGTGAGGTCGGGACTGTAGCGCTTGCTCTGCATGGGGCCTGTTCTGTCTGTTCGGTCTGTTCGGTCTCTGTCACAGCGGGGCATCCGGCGGTCGCCGGAGAAGGCGAACGCTGCAGGATGGCTGATCAGGATGGCGGAGGGACGCCGAAGAGGGCGGCCAGGTCGTCGCGCTGGGCGCGGACGAAGGCGGCATCCACCACGGAGCCATGGCCGGGGACGTACACCGCGTCCTCGCCGCCCAGGGCCAGCAGGCGGTCCAGCGCCGCCGGCCACTGCTGGGGCAGCGCGTCCGGGCCCGCCTGCGGTTCGCCGGACTCCTCGACCAGGTCGCCGCAGAAGACGATCTCCGGCGCGCCGTGCCGGCCGGGCACCAGGACCGCCAGGTCATGGGCGGTGTGGCCGGGCCCCACATTGGCGAGCAGGACCTGGCGGTCGCCGAGGCCGACCGTCAGCTCGCCGTGCACGTGGTGGTGCGGGGTGACCAGCAGATCGGTGGCCTCGGCGGCGGCGTCCCGTCCGACGCCGTGGCGCATCGCGTCGTGCCGCAGCTCGTCCTTGCTGCGGCGGAGCAGGTCGCCCAGTCCGGCCGCGCCGAACACCTCCACGCCGGCGAAGGCCGCGGTGCCCAGTACATGATCGAAATGCGGGTGGGTGAGCGCGACATGCGTCACTTCCCGGCCGAGTACGCCACGGATCGCCCGGCGCAGATCCGCGCCGTCGCGAATGCTCGCGCCGGTGTCGACGATCATGACACCGGCCGATCCGGCGATCACGCCGATCGTCTCGTCCCAGCCCGGCATACGGCGTCTGGCGACACCGTCACCGAGCTGTTCCCACCCGGCCTCTTCCCAAGCAGTGCCCATACCGAGACGCTAGCTCCATCGCGATAGCGTTGCCCGGCAGATCGGCCGAACACGGTCATCGGACGGGGGCTGCGGGAGGTCGCCCTTGCCGTGGTCGTGCTACCCGGCCGTACACTGGCTCCGGGTCTGGCACTCGGCCCGTGTGAGTGCCAGGAGTAACGAAACGGCGGACGGGCCGGACTGGAGGTGCGCGGGATGCTCAGTGAACGCAGGCTCGAAGTACTGCGCGCCATCGTCCAGGACTATGTCGGGACGGAGGAGCCGGTCGGCTCCAAGGCGCTCACGGAGCGGCATCAGCTCGGGGTCTCCCCGGCCACCATCCGCAACGACATGGCAGCCCTGGAGGACGAGGGGTTCATCGCCCAGCCGCACACCAGCGCCGGGCGGATCCCGACCGACAAGGGCTATCGCCTCTTCGTCGACAAGCTGGCCGGCGTCAAGCCGCTGTCCAGCCCCGAGCGGCGGGCGATCCAGAACTTCCTGGACGGCGCCGTCGACCTCGACGACGTGGTGGGGCGCACGGTCCGGCTGCTGGCGCAGCTGACCCGGCAGGTCGCGGTCGTGCAGTACCCGTCCCTGACGCGGTCGACGGTGCGGCACGTGGAGCTGCTGGCGCTGGCCCCGGCCCGGCTGATGCTCGTACTGATCACCGACACCGGTCGGGTCGAGCAGCGGCTGATCGACTGCCAGACGCCGTTCGCCGAGACCTCCCTGGCGGACCTGAGGGCGCGGCTCAACAGCCGGGTCGTGGGGCGCCGGTTCGCGGATGTGCCCCAATTGGTGCAGGATCTCCCGGAGTCCTTCGAGCAGGACGACCGCGGCACGGTCTCGACAGTGCTGTCGGTGTTGCTGGAAACTCTGGTGGAGGAGACCGAAGAGCGGCTGATGATCGGCGGCACCGCCAATCTGACGCGTTTCGGTCATGATTTCCCCCTGACTATCCGTCCGGTGCTGGAGGCCCTTGAGGAGCATGTGGTGCTGCTCAAGCTGCTCGGCGAGGCCAAGGACTCGGGCATGACCGTACGCATCGGGCATGAGAATGCCCACGAAGGCCTGACGTCCACATCGGTCGTCGCGGTCGGTTACGGTTCGGGCGACGAGGCAGTCGCCAAACTCGGCGTGGTCGGACCGACCCGCATGGACTACCCCGGAACGATGGGAGCGGTACGCGCAGTGGCACGTTACGTCGGACAGATCCTGGCGGAGTCGTAAGTGGCCACGGATTACTACGCGGTCCTGGGCGTACGGCGCGATGCCTCGCAGGACGAGATCAAGAAGGCTTTCCGGCGGCTGGCACGCGAGCTGCACCCGGACGTGAACCCGGATCCCAAGACCCAGGAGCGGTTCAAGGAGATCAACGCCGCTTACGAGGTCCTGTCGGATCCGCAGAAGAAGCAGGTCTACGACCTCGGCGGCGACCCGCTCTCCCAGTCGGGCGGCGCCGGTGGCGGCGCGGGCGGCTTCGGCGCGGGCTTCGGCAACTTCTCCGACATCATGGACGCGTTCTTCGGCACCGCCTCCCAGCGCGGGCCGCGCTCGCGCACCCGCCGCGGCCAGGACGCCATGATCCGGCTCGATGTCGAGCTGAACGAGGCGGCCTTCGGTACGACCAAGGACCTCCAGGTCGACACCGCTGTGGTCTGTACGACCTGCACCGGTGAGGGCGCGGCGCCGGGCACCTCGGCGCAGACCTGCGACATGTGCCGCGGCCGCGGTGAGGTCTCGCAGGTCACCCGGTCCTTCCTGGGCCAGGTCATGACGTCCCGGCCGTGCCCGCAGTGCCAGGGCTTCGGCACGGTCGTGCCGACGCCGTGCCCCGAGTGCGCGGGCGACGGGCGGATCCGCTCCCGCCGCACGCTGACCGTCAAGATCCCGGCCGGTGTCGACAACGGCACCCGCATCCAGCTCGCGGGCGAGGGCGAGGTCGGCCCCGGCGGCGGCCCCGCCGGTGATCTCTACGTCGAGATCCACGAGCTGCCGCACCCGGTCTTCCAGCGGCGCGGCGACGATCTGCACTGCACGGTCACCATCCCGATGACGGCGGCGGCGCTGGGCACGAAGTGCCCGCTGGAGACGCTGGACGGGGTGGAGGAGATCGACGTCCGGCCCGGCACCCAGTCCGGGCAGTCGATCCCGCTGCACCAGCGCGGTGTCACACATCTGCGCGGCAACGGCCGCGGCGATCTGATCGTCCACGTCGAGGTCCAGACCCCGACCAAGCTCGACCCCGAGCAGGAGGAGCTGCTGCGGCGGCTCGCCAAGCTGCGCGGCGAGGAACGGCCCACGGGGCAGTTTCAGCCGGGGCAGCAGGGACTGTTCTCGCGGTTGAAGGACGCGTTCAACGGGCGGTAGGCGGCAGGCGGGAGCCGGAGCTGCGGGAATACCGCCCGGCCCCCGCCCCGTTGTGGCCCCGCAGGGGGGCCTCGCGTCCCCTACGGGATGTGTTCGGCCGCCCCCTAAGGCCGCCCGCCCCGGGCCCGCGGCCGCCTACCCGGGCCCGTGGCCGCGCGTTCCCAGGTGCGTACCTGCGCCGAGCCCCTGATGCGGGGGCTCGGCGTTTCGCGTGACACGATGTGCTCATGCCCAGCGCACTGACCGATCTCTGCCGCTATCCCATCGTGCAGGCCCCGATGGCGGGAGGCGGCTCGGGACCCGAGCTGGCCGCCGCCGTCTGCGGTGCCGGCGGTCTCGGCTTCCTCGCCGCCGGCTACAAAACCGCCGACGGCATGTATCAGGAGATCAAACAGCTGCGGTCGCTGACCGACCGGCCCTTCGGCGTCAACCTCTTCATGCCGCAGCCCTCCCTGGCCGACACCTCCGCCGTGGACGTCTACCGCGAGCAGCTCGCGGGCGAGGCCGCCTGGTACGAGACCGAGCTCGGCGACACCGACGAGCCCAGCGACGACGGCTACGAGGCCAAGCTGGCGATCCTGCGGGAGGACCCGGTTCCGCTGGTGTCCTTCACCTTCGGGTGCCCCTCGCGCGCCGTCCTCGACGCCTTCGCCAGGGTCGGTACGTACACCGTCGTGACGGCCACCACGGCGGCCGAGGCGCAGGCCGCGCAGTGGTCGGGCGCGGACGCGGTGTGCGTCCAGGGCGTGGAGGCCGGCGGCCACCAGGCCACCCACCGGGACGACCCGCACGCGGACGGGACCGGCGCGGGCCTGGGGCTGCTGGCGCTGCTCGGCCAGGTCCGCGAGGCCGTGCAGATCCCGGTGATCGCCGCGGGCGGGCTGATGCGCGGGGCGCAGATCGCCGCCGTACTGGCCGCCGGGGCGACGATGGCGCAGCTGGGGACGGCCTTCCTCGCCACCCCCGAGTCGGGCGCCAACCCGCTGCACAAGCAGGCGCTGACCAACCCCCTGTTCACACATACGGAGTTGACCCGCGCGTTCTCCGGGCGGCCGGCCCGCGGGCTGGTGAACCGCTTCCTGCGCGAGCACGGCCCGTACGCCCCCGCCGCCTACCCCGCCCTCCACTACCTCACCTCCACCGTGCGCAAGGCCGCCGCCAAGGCCGGCGACGCGCAGGCCATGAGCCTGTGGGCGGGGCAGGGGCACCGGCTGGCCAGGGAACTGCCCGCGGCGCGGCTCGTCGAGGTCCTGGCGGCCGAACTCGACGCGGCACGGGCCGGGTTGGCGCTCCCCGGCGGCGGTGCCGCATGACCGCGCCGGTCTTCCTCGTCGACTCGCTCGCGCACGTACGGGCCGGCGGCACGCTGATGCTGGACGGTCCCGAGGGGCGGCACGCGGTGTCGGTGCGGCGGCTGCGGGTCGGCGAGGAGGTCGTGCTGACGGACGGCCACGGGGCCGGCGCCTACGGCACGGTCGCCGCCGTCGAGGGCAAGGACAGGCTCACCGTCGCGGTCGCCGGGCTGCGCAGTGAGGACGCGCCGGACCCGACCATCACCGTCGTCCAGGCCCTGCCCAAGGGCGACCGCGGCGAGCTGGCCGTCGAGACGATGACCGAGACCGGAGTGGACGCCATCGTGCCCTGGACGGCGGCCCGTTGCGTCACCCAGTGGAAGGGCGAGCGGGCCGCCAAGTCGCTGGGCAAGTGGCGCGCCACGGCCCGCGAGGCGGGCAAGCAGTCCCGGCGGCTGACCTTCCCGGAGGTCGCCGACCCGCTGACGACGAAGCAGGTCGCCGCCCTGCTCGCGGACGCCGACTTCGCGGCCGTCCTCCACGAGGAGGGCAGCACCCCGCTCGCCACCGCCGAACTGCCCGCCACCGGCCGTATCGTGCTCGTCGTCGGGCCCGAGGGCGGTGTCTCCCCGGAGGAGCTCACCGCCTTCGCCGAGGCCGGTGCCAAGCCGTACCGCCTGGGCACGACCGTGCTGCGCACCTCCACCGCGGGCACCGCGGCGACGGCGCTGTTGCTGGGGCGTACGGGGCGCTGGAGCTAGGGCCTGCCCGATGGGCCGGGGCCGGGCCCACGGCCAGATCCCGGCATGCCCCGCTGACAACGCGGCGGTGCGCCGACCGGCCCCTAAGGGCCCGTCGGCGCACCGCCGTTCACCGGGACCGACCCGAGCGGGCCGACCGGTGCGTCAGATCAGCTCGGCCGAGAGCGTGATGTTCTTGACGCCCGCCAGGGCCTGGCTCACCGGGCAGTTCTTCTTGGCGTCCTCGGCCGCCGCCTGGAAGTCCGCCTCGGACAGGCCGGGGACGCTGGCCTTGACGGTCAGGGCGATGGCGGTGATGCCCTCGCCGGGCTGGAAGGTGACATCGGCGCGGGTGTCCAGGGACGCCACGGTGTAGCCCTTGCCCGCCAGGCCGTGCGAGAAGGCCATGGAGTAGCAGGAGGAGTGGGCCGCCGCGATCAGCTCCTCGGGGCTGGTGACGCCGTTCGGCTGCTCCGCGCGGGCGGGCCAGTTCACGTCGTACGTACCGATGTTGGAGGACTCCAGGGCGACGGTGCCCTTCCCCTCCAGGAGGTTGCCTTCCCAGTGGGTCTGGGCGGTGCGAGTGGTTGCCATGGTGCATAACTCCCGGTTGTGGGCGAAAGCGATCACTGGTCAGCTTAGGGCCTGCCGGGACCGGCACCGGGGCCGTGACGCCTGGTGCGGGGGCGCGCCCGTGCCCCGGCCCCGACGACCGCCCGGTAGCATCCCAAGCCGTGCGTACCGTGCGCATGAGGGATGAGCTGGGAGGAGTCACCGGTGGCGGGAGAACCGCAGGCCGACTGCCTGTTCTGCAAGATCGTGGCGGGGGAGGTACCGGCGACCATCGTCCGGGAGACCGAGACCACCGTCGCGTTCCGCGACATCAACCCCCAGGCCCCGACGCACGTCCTGGTGATCCCCAAGGTGCACTACCCGGACGCCGCGTCCCTCGCGGCCGCCGAACCGCAGGTGATCGCCGACATACTGCGTGAGTCCCGCGAGGTCGCCGCCGAGGACAAGGTCGAGGACAGGGGCTACCGGGTCATCTTCAACACCGGCGCCGGCGCGGGCCAGACCGTCTTCCACGCACATCTGCACGTGCTCGGCGGCCGCGGCCTCCAGTGGCCCCCCGGATAGCGGACCGTGTCCGTACGTGAACTGGTCGTCCTCGGCACCGCGAGTCAGGTCCCCACGCGGCACCGCAATCACAACGGCTACCTCCTGCGCTGGGACGGCCAGGGGCTGCTCTTCGACCCCGGCGAGGGGACGCAGCGCCAGATGCTGCGTGCCGGGGTCGCCGCCCACGACCTGAACCGGATCTGCGTCACGCACTTCCACGGCGACCACTCGCTGGGCCTGGCCGGGGTGATCCAGCGGATCAATCTGGACCGGGTGCCGCACCCGATCACCGCCCACTATCCGGCCAGCGGGGAGCGCTTCTTCGACCGGCTGCGCTACGCCACCGCCTACCGCGAGACGGTCCGGCTGGTCCAGCGGCCGGTCGCCGAGGACGGTGAGCTGGACCGCTCGAAGTCGTATCTGCTGGAAGCGCGCAAGCTCTCGCACCCCGTCGAGTCGTACGGCTACCGCCTGGTGGAGCCGGACTCCCGGCGGATGCTGCCGGAGCGGCTGGCGGCGCACGGCATCGCCGGACCGGACGTCGGGCGGCTCCAGCGGCTGGGCGAGCTGAACGGCGTCACCCTCGACGAGGTGAGCGAGGTCCGCCCCGGCCAGCGGTTCGCGTTCGTGATGGACACCCGGCTGTGCCCCGGGGTCCATGCGCTCGCGGAGGGCGTGGACATGCTCGTCATCGAGTCGACGTTCCTGGACGAGGACGTCCAACTGGCCGTGGACCACGGCCACCTGACCGCCGGGCAGGCCGCCGCGGTGGCCGCCGAGGCGGGCGTCCGGCACCTCGTGCTGACGCACTTCTCGCAGCGCTACGCCGACCCGGCGGAGTTCGAGCGGCAGGCCCGTGCGGCCGGCTACACCGGCGAGCTGACCATCGCCAGGGACCTGATGCGGGTGCCGCTGCCCAAGCGGCGCTGAACGCGCGCCCGGTGGCCGCCGCGTACGGAACGGGCCACCGGGCGCCCCGCCTCACGGCAGGTAGTACATCGGGTTCGGCAGCTTGAAGGTCCGGTCGCTCGCGCCGCCCTCCAGGTCGCTGTACTGGTCCCCGAAGTTGGCGACGATGTCGTAGCCGAGGGACTCGATGTGCTTGCGGGTGCCCGACTTGTACTCGACGGTGGTGCAGGTGGAGCCGCAGGGCAGGTAGGCCGGCGGGTGCTCCTTGTCCTTGAGGTAGACGTGGGTGCGGTCCAGCGCCACGTCGTAGCCGACGTTCTTGAGGTTGCGGACGCTCCAGTCGCGCTGCGCCTCCTTGCGGCCGGTGATGAAGAAGACCTCGGCGCCCTTGTCGTGCGCCCAGTTGACCAGCCGGTCCATGCCGAAGACCGGGTCCATGTCGGTGTTCTTCAGGTACTCGTCCTGGCTCTCCGGGGTGAAGTGGAAGCCCACCTTGAGCTCGTAGTTGTACGTGAGCAGGGTGGTGTCGTCCATGTCGAGGACGATGGCGGGCTTGGCCCGGCCCTTGCCGCGGGCGTGCTTGGCGAGGGCCTTGGTCAGGTGGGCGCGGGCCTTGGCCTCTATGCCGCGGACCTGGCGGGCGTAGTTGCTGTCCGGGGAGGCGTAGTGCTCGCCGTCGGCCGTCACCGTGTCGCCGTAGTACGCCTTGATCTTGTCCTGGACCTGCGTGAGGTTCGGGATCTCCTTGTCGGTGCGCGGCACGGAGTGTTCGGCGGTGGCCTGGCCGATGCCGAAGACGGCGGTGCCGGCGACGAGGGCGGCGACCGTCGTGGCGCCGATGCGGGCACGACGGGCAAGGGCGGGGCGGAAGCGGTCGGAACGGCGCATGCGCGGCTCTTTCAGGTGGCGTGACATGGTCACCGGTAGGTCTAACAGAGCCGTAAATCCCTATCTACGCGCGAAGATTCAATGATTGGTAAAGGCTGGCGGGTGGTGGCCTGTCGCGCCCATGGGGAGGCGCCGTCAGGGGTATTGACGGCCGTGGTGCCGGTCCCTGGCCTCCTGCTCCATTCATGGACATCATCCGCATATGAGAACGGCAGGGGGAGGCGGCGGGCGGGCCGGTCGCGCCGCCCCCGACCGTAGGAGCCCTGTCGCGCCGCCCCCGACCGCAGGAGCCCCGGATGACCGACGCCAGGAACGCCCTCACCATCGCCGAGGTCCGGCTCACCCCGATCCTGGTGGCCGATCCGCCGCTGCTGAACACCCAGGGTGTGCACCAGCCCTACACACCCCGGCTGATCATCGAGGTGACCACGGAAGGCGGCGTCACCGGTCTCGGGGAGACCTACGGAGACGCCGCGTACCTCGGTCTGGCCCGGCCGCTGGCGAGCGCACTGACGGGCCGGTCGGTCACGGACCTGAACGATCTGCCCGCGCTCGCCGCCGAGGTGTGCGCAGACCCGCCGTCCGCGACCGGCGCCGATGCGGTCGACGCCGGCGGGCTGCGCGGCGCCCGGACCGCCGCCAAGCTGCGGCTCTCGGTCGTCTCCGGCTTCGAGGTCGCCTGCCTCGACGCCTGGGGCAGGGCCGCCGGCCTGCCCGTCCACGCCCTGCTCGGCGGCAGGGTCCGCGACCGCGTGGAGTACAGCGCGTACCTCTTCTACCGGTGGGCAGAGCATCCGGGCGGCCGTGGGGAGCGCGACGACTGGGGTGCGGCGCTCGACCCGGACGGCGTCGTCGCGCAGGCCCGCCGGCTGGCCGGCACCTACGGCTTCACGTCCTTCAAGCTCAAGGGCGGGGTCTTCGCACCCGCGCAGGAGGTCGCGGCGGTCCGGGCGCTGGCCGCCGCGTTCCCCGGGCGGCCGCTGCGGCTCGACCCCAACGGCGCCTGGAGCGTGGCGACCTCGCTCAACGTCGCCGAGGAGCTGCGGGACGTCCTGGAGTACCTGGAGGACCCGGCGAGCGGCACGGCCTGTATGGCGGAGGTGGCGGCCGGCACGGACGTCCCGCTGGCCACGAACATGTGCGTGACGGCCTTCGACGAGATCGCCGAGGCGTTCACCCGGGGCGCCGTCCGGATCGTGCTCTGCGACCACCACTACTGGGGCGGGCTGCGCGCCACCCGCGAACTGGCCGCCGTCTGCCGCACCTTCGGCGTCGGCCTGTCCATGCACTCCAACACCCACCTGGGCATCAGCCTCGCCGCGATGACCCAGGTCGCGGCGGTCCTGCCGGGTCTCGACCACGCCTGCGACACCCACTACCCCTGGCAGACCGAGGACGTCCTCACCCGGCGGATCACCTTCCGCGACGGCCGGGTGGACGTCGGCGACGCCCCCGGCCTCGGCGTCGAGCTCGACCGCGACCGGCTCGCCGCGCTGCACCGCCGCTGGCTCACCGACGACGGCGGCCTGCGCGACCGCGACGACGCCGCCGCCATGCGGCTGGCCGACCCGGACTGGCACACCCCCGCCGTCCCGCGCTGGTGAACCCCGGGACCGCTGAACCCCGGGACCGCGGTGAAGATCACCTGCCCGGCCGTGGTCCTGCGCTCGGTAGCCCCGCACGCGTACGGTGAGGCACGGCTCAGTGGCAGTGCGCCACAGTGGTCCCGTACGTGATCTTTGAAAGGGGCTGTTCCGATGGCACAGGAAGTGCGCGGCGTGATTGCGCCGGGGAAGAACGAACCGGTCCGGCTGGAGACGATCCTGGTGCCGGATCCGGGTCCCGGCGAGGCCGTGGTGAAGATCCAGGCGTGCGGGGTGTGCCACACCGATCTGCACTACAAGCAGGGCGGCATCAACGACGAGTTCCCGTTTCTGCTCGGGCACGAGGCGGCCGGCGTGGTGGAGTCGGTCGGACCGGATGTCACGGACGTCGCGCCGGGCGACTTCGTCGTCCTCAACTGGCGTGCGGTGTGCGGACGGTGCCGGGCCTGTCTGCGCGGCCGCCCCCAGTACTGCTTCGACACCCACAACGCCCGGCAGAAGATGACGCTGAAGGACGGGACCGCGCTGAGCCCCGCGCTCGGCATCGGCGCCTTCGCCGACAAGACGCTGGTCGCCGCCGGACAGTGCACCAAGGTCGACCCGGAGGTGTCGCCCGCGGTGGCCGGTCTGCTGGGCTGCGGGGTGATGGCGGGCATCGGCGCCGCCATCAACACCGGCGGCGTCGGGCGCGGCGACTCGGTCGCGGTCATCGGCTGCGGCGGGGTGGGCGACGCGGCCGTGGTCGGCGCGCGGCTGGCCGGCGCGGCCCGGATCATCGCGGTGGACATCGACGACCGCAAGCTGACGACCGCACGCACCATGGGTGCCACACACACCGTCAACTCCCGCACCACCGACCCCGTCGAGGCGATCCGGGAGCTCACCGGCGGCTTCGGCGCGGATGTCGTCATCGACGCGGTCGGCCGGCCGGAGACGTACCGGCAGGCGTTCTACGCCCGCGACCTGGCCGGCACCGTTGTCCTGGTGGGCGTGCCCACCCCGGAGATGACTCTGGAACTTCCCCTGCTGGACGTCTTCGGCCGCGGCGGCGCCCTCAAGTCCTCCTGGTACGGCGACTGTCTGCCCTCCCGCGACTTCCCGATGCTGATCGATCTGCACCAGCAGGGCCGGATCGACCTCGCCGCCTTCGTCACCGAGACCATCGGCATCGACGGGATCGAGCAGGCCTTCGAGCGGATGCACGCCGGCGACGTACTGCGTTCGGTGGTGACGCTGTGATGACGGCCCGCGTCGACCACCTGGTCACCTCCGGAACCTTCTCGCTCGACGGCGGCACCTGGGACGTCGACAACAACGTCTGGATCGTCGGCAACGACGACGAGGCGATCGTCATCGACGCCGCCCATGACGCCGACGCCATCCTGAAGGCCCTCGACGGCCGGACGCTGCGCGCGATCATCTGCACCCACGCGCACAACGACCACATCGACGCCGCGCCCGCACTGGCGAACCGTACGGGCGCCCGGATCCATCTGCACCCCGCCGATCTGCCGCTGTGGCAGCAGACCCACCCGGACACGGCGCCGGACGCGGAGCTGGCGGACGGTCAGGTCCTGACCATCGCCGGTACGGATCTGCGGGTGCTGCACACGCCCGGCCATGCGCCCGGGGCGGTCTGCCTGTATGCGCCCGACCTGCGCACGGTCTTCACCGGGGACACGCTCTTCCAGGGCGGCCCCGGGGCCACCGGGCGGTCCTTCTCGGACTTCCCGACGATCGTCGCGTCGATCCGGGAGCGGTTGCTGACGCTGCCGGCGGGGACGCGGGTGCTGACCGGGCACGGTGAGTCGACGACGATCGGGGACGAGGCCCCCCACCTGGACGAGTGGATCAAGCGGGGCCACTAGGGGACGGGCGAACACATCCCGTAGGGGCTGCGAGCGCCCCCTGCGGGGCCTCAACGCGGCGGGGGTGGGGGGTATTCCCGGCCGGGGGGGTATTCCCGGTGGTCACGCCTCCGTGGCCGCCCGCTGCAGGATGCGGGCGGCCACCGCGGGGGAGTCCACCAGCGGGTGCAGCGCCAGTGCCCGTAGCGCCGCGCTGCGGTCCTTGAACACCGCGGCCTCCACCGCTGCCCGCTCCACCGCCTTGACCTGGAGCATCAGCCCCAACTGGTCCTCGCGCAGCGGTGCGCAGGGCAGCGGCCGGGCGCCGCGGGCGGTCACCTCGCACACCGTCTCCACGATCGCGTCGGGCGCCAGCTGCGGCACCGTCGTGCCGTTGCGGACGTTGAGGATCAGGCGGGTCCCGCTGTCGCCCACGATGGCGTGCATCAGGGCCAGCGCCACCCGGTCGTAGCCACCGCCTTCCAGGTCGTGGCTGTCGCGCAGCCAGCCGCCGCTGGCCTCCCGGCTGTGCGCCATATACGTCTCCTCGCGCTCCAGCCGGGTCCGCTCCCACAGGTCGTACGCCGCGTCGGGGCCGCCGGCCGCCGCCGCCCGTGCGAAGAAGCCGCCCTGCTGTTCGTCGAGGAACTCGCCGCGGGTCTGGGGGGTGTCCCGTACGGAGGCGAGGGTCTCGCGGCGGAAGTAGTAGTAGTGCAGATACTCGTTGGGCAGGGCGCCCAGGGTGCGCAGCCAGTCCGCGCCGAAGAGCCGGCCCTCCTCGAAGGAGCCCAGCGCGCCGTCGTCGGCGAGCAGCCCCGGCAGCAGCTCGGTGCCCTCCAGCGTCAACGACCGCAGCCAGCCGAGGTGGTTGAGCCCCACGTAGTCGTAGCCGACCCGGCCGCTCTCGAAGGCCGCCGGGTCCGCGCCGGCCGCCCGCGCCGCCCGGCGCACCAGCCCCACGGGTGAATCGCAGATCCCGATGACGCGGTCGCCGAGCACCTGGGACATCGCCTCGGTGACCATGCCCGCGGGGTTGGTGAAGTTGATGACCCAGGCGGCCGGGGCGAGCGCCGCGACCCGCTCGGCGATGTGCAGCGCCACCGGGATCGTCCGCAGGCCGTACAGGACACCGCCCGCGCCGACCGTCTCCTGGCCGAGCACCCCCTCGGCGAGCGGGATCCGCTCGTCGCGGATCCGGCCGGCCGTACCGCCCACCCGTATCGCCGAGAACACGAAGTCGGCGCCGGCCAGGGCGTCGTCCAGGCGCTCGGCGACCCGTACGGGCACCGGCGCCCGACGGCCCTGCGCGAGCCGCGTCAACACCTCGGCGATCACCGCCACCCGGCGCGGATCGGTGTCGTGCAGCACCACCTCGGAGACGGATTCCGTGGGGTCGTCCAGCAGCGCGCGGTAGACCAGCGGGACCCGGAAACCGCCGCCGCCGAGAATCGTGAGCCTCATGGGGCGGAACGTACCGCAGCATCAGGCACACTGGCGGCACGTGCCGATATGAGAGGGGCGTGCACGGTGAGCAGCCGAAGCGATGTCGATCCGCCCGCGGGCCCGGCGGAAGTGCCACCGGCCCTCGATCCGCTGGCGGAGGTGCGCGCCGCCGGCGATCCGCCCACCGACGTCTACCTCACCGGCACGGTCTTCCTGGACATCATCTTCACCGGCCTGGACTCCGCGCCGGTCCGCGGCACCGAGTCCTGGGCCCGCGGGATGGGCTCCAGCCCCGGCGGCGTCGCCAACATGGCCACCGCGCTGGCCCGGCTCGGGCTGCGCACCTCGCTCGCCGCGGCCTTCGGCGACGACAAGTACGGCGAGTACTGCTGGGAGGCGCTCGAACAGGGCGAGGGCATCGACCTGGCGCTGTCCCGCACGGTCCCCGGCTGGCACTCCCCGGTCACCGTCTCCATGGCGTACGAGGGCGAGCGCACGATGGTCTCGCACGGCCACGAGGCCCCGCCGCCCGACTTCGCCTTCGACGGGGAGCACGCGCCGGGCTGCCCGCCGGCGTCCCGGGCCTGCGTCGCCTCGCTGGTGCCGGGCCGCCGGGAGGGCTGGCTGGGCTGCGCGGCCGGCCGCGGCAGCCGCATCTTCGCGGACGTGGGCTGGGACGACAGCGGCCGCTGGGACCCGGCCGACCTCGCCGACCTCGAACACTGCGAGGCGTTCCTGCCCAACGCCGAGGAGGCGATGCGCTACACCCGCACGGACTGCCCGCGCGCGGCCGCCCGCAAGCTCGCCGACCTGGTCCCGCTCGCGGTCGTCACGCTGGGGTCGGAGGGGGCGTACGCGGTGGACGGGCGGACCGGCGAGAGCGCCGAGGTGCCCGCGATCGCCGTGGAGGAGCTGGATCCGACCGGCGCCGGCGATGTCTTCGTCGCGGGTTTCGTCACGGGCACGCTGGCCGACTGGCCGCTCGCCGACCGGCTGGCCTTCGCGGGGCTGAGCGCCGCACTGTCCGTGCAGGAGTTCGGCGGCTCGCTCTCCGCGCCGGGCTGGTCGGAGATCGCGGCCTGGTGGCGGCAGGTGCGGGGCTACGAGACCGGCCCGGCGGCCGCGGGCGCGCTGCGCCGCCAGTACGCCTTCCTGGACGAGGTGCTGCCCGCGGCCTACCGGCCCGCCCCGCTGGCCCGGGCCGTCCCGACGATCGGCTTCCGCCGCCCGGCCTGAGCGGCCCGGCCGGGCCCCGCCGCTGCCGCCTTGCTGCCCGCCCGCGGGAAAAGCCCTCGGGCTTGTCAGTGCCCCGTCGTACTCTGGTATCGCAAGGAGCCGAGTGCCGCAGGCAGGCACCTCCGATGAGCAAAGGATGGGGGTTGAGCAGGCCACCGGGCCGCCCTATGACTCAGACACCCACGCAACCGCAGTCGAGCGCCCAGTTCACCGTCCCGGCCAAGCACCCGATGGTCACGGTCCTGGGTTCTGGTGACTCGCTACTGCGCGTGATCGAAAAAGCCTTCCCGGCGACCGACATCCACGTCCGGGGCAACGAAGTCAGCGCTGTCGGTGACGCCCGGGAAGTCGCCCTCGTCCAGCGCCTTTTCGACGAGATGATGCTGGTGCTCCGCACCGGACAACCGATGACGGAGGACGCGGTGGAACGCTCGATCGCCATGCTGCGCGCGGCGGAGAACGGCGAGGGCGCGGCGAGCGAGACGCCCGCCGAGGTGCTCACCCAGAACATCCTGTCCAACCGCGGGCGCACGATCCGGCCCAAGACCCTCAACCAGAAGCGCTATGTCGACGCCATCGACAAGCACACCGTCGTCTTCGGCATCGGCCCGGCCGGTACCGGCAAGACGTATCTGGCCATGGCCAAGGCCGTCCAGGCGCTGCAGGCCAAGCAGGTCAACCGCATCATCCTGACCCGCCCCGCGGTCGAGGCCGGCGAGCGGCTGGGCTTCCTGCCCGGCACCCTCTACGAGAAGATCGACCCGTATCTGCGCCCGCTCTACGACGCGCTGCACGACATGCTCGACCCCGACTCCATCCCGCGCCTGATGGCCGCGGGCACGATCGAGGTGGCGCCGCTGGCGTACATGCGCGGCCGGACGCTCAACGACGCCTTCATCATCCTGGACGAGGCGCAGAACACGAACCCTGAGCAGATGAAGATGTTCCTCACCCGCCTCGGCTTCGACTCCAAGATCGTCATCACCGGCGATGTCACCCAGGTCGACCTTCCGGGCGGGACGAAGAGCGGGCTGCGCCAGGTCCGGGAGATCCTGGACGGCGTCGAGGATGTGCACTTCTCCCTGCTCACCAGCCAGGATGTGGTCCGTCACAAGCTGGTCGGCCGTATTGTCGACGCCTACGAGAAGTACGACAGCCGCAACGGCCAGTGAGCCGGACGCACCGCGCGATCGAGAAGTGAGAAGCAACGCCCCCATGTCCATCGACGTCAACAACGAGTCCGGCACGGACATCGACGAGCAGGCCATCCTGGACGTCGCCCGCTACGCCGTCGCCAGGATGCGTATCCACCCGCTCTCCGAACTGTCCGTGATCGTCGTGGACGCCGAGGCCATGGAGCAGCTCCACCTCCAGTGGATGGACCTGCCGGGACCGACCGATGTCATGTCCTTCCCGATGGACGAGCTGCGTCCGCCGGCCAAGGACGACGAGGAGCCGCCGCAGGGCCTGCTCGGTGACATCGTGCTGTGCCCGGAGGTCGCCAAGAAGCAGGGCGAGGAGGCGCCGACCGGGCACAGCATGGACGAGGAGCTCCAGCTGCTGACCGTCCACGGCGTGCTCCACCTCCTCGGCTACGACCACGAAGAGCCGGACGAGAAGGCCGAGATGTTCGGCCTGCAGGCGGCGATCATCGACGGCTGGCGCGCCGAGCGCGGTCTGACCGGCCCCTCGCCCGCCCCCACCGTCACCTGACGGCGCCCGCGATGACCACCCAGCTGATCGCCGTCGCGGTCCTGCTCGTCGTGATCGCCTGGCTCGCCGCCTGCGCGGAGGCGGGCCTGGCCCGTACGACCAGCTTCCGCGCCGAGGAGGCGGTCCGCTCCGGCCGCCGCGGCAGCGCCAGGCTCGCCGCGGTGGCCGCCGACCCCACCCGCTACCTCAATGTCGCCCTGCTGGTGCGGGTCGGCTGCGAGATGGCCGCCGGCGTCCTGGTCACCTACGCCTGTCTGCGCTCCTTCGAGGAGACCTGGCAGGCGCTGACCGTCGCCATCGGCGTGATGGTGCTGGTCTCCTATGTCGCCGTCGGCGTCTCGCCGCGCACGATCGGCCGCCAGCACCCGCTGAACACCGCCACGGCCGCCGCCTACGTCCTGCTGCCGCTGGCCCGCATCATGGGCCCCATCCCGCAGCTGCTGATCCTCATCGGCAACGCCCTCACCCCCGGCAAGGGCTTCCGCAAGGGCCCGTTCGCCTCCGAGGCGGAGCTGCGCTCGCTGGTCGACCTCGCGGAGAAGGAGTCGCTGATCGAGGACGAGGAGCGCCGGATGGTGCACTCCGTCTTCCAGCTCGGCGACACCCTCGTCCGCGAGGTGATGGTGCCGCGCACGGACCTGGTCGCGGTCGAGCGCTTCAAGACCATCCGCCAGGCGCTGACCCTCGCGCTGCGCTCGGGCTTCTCCCGGATCCCGGTGACCGGCGAGAACGAGGACGACATCGTCGGCGTGGTCTACCTCAAGGACCTCGCCCGTAAGGTCCACATCAGCCGCGACGCCGAGAACGAGCTGGTCTCCACGGCCATGCGCCCCGCCGTCTTCGTCCCCGACACCAAGAACGCCGGTGATCTGCTGCGCGAAATGCAGCAGGACCGCAATCATGTCGCGGTGGTCATCGACGAATACGGCGGCACCGCCGGAATCGTGACCATCGAGGACATCCTCGAGGAGATCGTCGGCGAGATCACCGACGAATACGACCGTGAATTGCCGCCCGTGGAGGACCTCGGTGACGGGCGCTATCGCGTCACCGCCCGTCTGGACATCGGCGATCTCGGTGAGCTGTACGGCCTGGTCGAGCTGGACGACGAGGACGTGGAGACGGTCGGCGGGCTGCTCGCCAAGCTCCTCGGCCGGGTTCCGATCGCCGGCGCCACCGCCGAGGTGGACCTCTCCGACACCGCCGCCGACCCCGGTCTGAAGGCGCTGCGGCTGACCGCCGAATCACCGGGCGGCCGGCGCAACAAGATCATCACGGTGCTCTGCGAGCCGGTCCCCACGGAGGATGTGAGCGAGTCCGGAGAGCTCTCCGGATAATCTCCGCCGAAAACGGGAATGCGTACGCGACCGCTGCTCTTGTCGCTGCTTTTCCCGCTACTTATCTCCAGTGCAGCAGAAATGTTCTGCAAGCCATTTCCGGTGGGGCTGGATTCTCCTGTGTGCCCCGTGGAAGGATCTTCGGGCGGCCGCCGGAAATGCGGACGCCATGCGTGAGAGAAATCGTCAGAGAAATCTTGCAGCGCAGGCTGCCCCGGCCACGGGGGACCGGGGCAACCACCTTCCTCCTCAGCCGCGGCGCGCCGTACGGGCCGTCCGCAGCCCGGCCGCGACCAGCAGCGCGACCACGGCGACCAGCGCCGCGTCCAGGCCCAGACCCACCTTGATGCCGCCGAGGGTGGCGTCCGCCAGGCCGCTGCCCGCCGACCGCAGCGCGGCGATATGGGCCGAGGCGACCGCGCTCAGCAGCGGAATGCCGACGGTCAGCCCCAGTTGCTGGGAGCTGGTGACCAGGCCGGTCGCCAGGCCCTGCTCGGTGTCCGCGACGCCGGAGGTGGCGGTCACGCCGTAGGAGATGATCGCCCACAGATGGCCGAGGCTGGCGAGGGTCACCCCGGTCAGGGCCAGCCACATACCGCTGCCGGTGCCCAGACCCAGCAGCGCGGCGGTGAAACCGGCCTGCAGCAGCAGCCCGGTCAGCAGGGTGCGGCGGGCGCCGAGCCGGCCGATGACCCGGGGCGCGACGATGCCGGCGACCGCCGAGACCACGCCCTGCACACCGAAGACCAGGCCGGTCTGGAAGGCGGACAGGTGCAGCACGTCCTGGAGGTAGAGGGTCAGCAGGAAGATGACGGTGCTCATCATCGAGAAGGTCGTCAGACCCGCCAGATTGCCCCAGGCGACCGCAGGGCGCCGCAGCATCGGCAGCGACACCAGCGGCTGCGCGGCCCGGGACTCCACCACCACGAAGGCGGCCAGCAGCACCAGCCCGGCGACCAGCGTCACGATCACGTCCGGGTGGCCGAAGCCCCGCTCGGCGGCGGTGGACAGGGCGTAGATCAGCGACAGCAGTCCGCCGGTGACGGTGACCGCGCCGGGTACGTCGATGTGCGGCCGCTCGGGATGCCGGGATTCGCTCAGCAGCGCCGGGGCCGCGGCCAGTACGGCCACCCCGGCCGCGGACAGCAGGCCCATCGTGGAGCGCCAGCCGAGTACGTCCGTCATCAGCCCGCCCAGCACCATGCCGATGGTGAAGCCCATCGACATCAGCGTGCCGCTGATGCCCAGCGCGCGTTCGCGCTGCGGCCCCTCGGCGAAGGTGGTGGTCAGCAGCGACATTCCGGTGGGCACGATGATCGCCGCGCCCAGGCCCTGCAGCGCCCGCCCGGCCAGGAAGACCGCCGGGGACCACGCCAGCGCGGCCAGCACCGAGGCGGCGGTGAACACCGCGAGCCCGGTCAGGAACAGCCTGCGCCGCCCGACCAGGTCGGCGATCCGGCCGAACAGCAGCAGAAAGCCGCCCGACGGCAGTGCGAACGCGGTGACCGCCCACTGCAGATCGGCCTGGTCCATGCCCAGGTCCCTGCCGAGCACGGGCAGCGCCACGTTCAGGATGGAGAAGTCCAGCGCGACGATGAACTGCGCGGCGCACAGCACAAGCAGGACGAGCCTGTCGCGCCCGGTCATCCGCGCGGCGGCGGGAGCCGGGGCAGGGGCGGGGGCAGGGGCGGCCGGCGCTTTCGCCGTCCGGGTATCGGGACCAAGGGAGGTGTCGGTTATCGGCATGTGAAGAGCCTGCGGCCCCGGAATACGCGGTGGGGAGCGGGAACTTATCGTGGTGTCCGCACCACCAGCCACGCCGACAGGGGGAGAAACGTGGCTTCGAACGCCGCCACCCATGACACATCGCGTCGACGCCAGGAGCTGCGCGACTTCCTGATGAGCCGCCGGGCCCGGGTCAGCCCGGCCGACGCGGGCCTGCCCGACGGCGGCCGCCGCCGTACGCCGGGGCTGCGCCGCGAGGAGGTCGCCGTCCTGGCCGGCGTCGGCGCGTCCTGGTACCAGTGGCTGGAGCAGGGCCGCGACATCACCGTCTCACCGCAGGTCCTGGACTCGGTCGCCCGGGTGCTGCGGCTCAGCGGCGCCGAGCGGCGGCATCTGTACGTACTGGCCGGGCTGAACCCGCCGCTGCGGCAGGACGCCGAGGAGCTGGGCGCGAACGACATGTGCGCGGGGCTGCAGCGGCTGATCGACGCGTGGATGCCGTTGCCGGCGCACATCATGGACCCGTACTGGAACAACATCGCCTACAACGACGCGGCACGTGTGGTCCTCGGCCACGGCCGCCCCGGCGTCTCGTCCAACTGCCTGGTCGCGTTCTTCACCGACCCCGTCTACCGTGCGCGGGCGGCCAGTTGGGAGGCGAACGCGCCGCTGGTGGTCGCGCAGTACCGGGGCGCGTGCTCGGCGCGCCCCGGCGACGAGGGCTTCGACGAGATCATCCGCGAGGCCGCCGCCCGCAGCGAGGAGTTCGCCGCGCTGTGGGCGCGCGGCGACGTGGAGGACTCCGGAACGATCCACAAGGAACTGGACCATCCGCTCGTCGGCCCCCTGCTCTTCGAGAGCACCAAACTGCAGGTCCCGGTGCGTCCCGACCTGAACATCGTGCTGCACAACGCGCGTGCGGAGACGGACACCGTCGCGAAGCTGGAGTGGCTCACCTCACCGGAGGGCAGGCGCGGGGGGATGTACTCGGTGACGGGGTGATCCACAGGGCGTCGATATGCTCGCCCGTATGACCGAAGCCGCTTCGCTGGACCCCGAAGACCGCAAG
Organism: Streptomyces sp. NPDC002446; assembly: GCF_053595675.1. NCBI lineage: Bacteria > Bacillati > Actinomycetota > Actinomycetes > Kitasatosporales > Streptomycetaceae > Streptomyces > Streptomyces sp. NPDC002446. The sequence continues at coordinate 229,399 of NZ_JBSFYC010000001.1, forward strand.
ATCATCACGCTGGCGCGCTCGGCGCGGGCGCGCAACGGCGTGCCCGAGGGCGCCGCCGTACGCGACGAGACCGGCCGCACCTATGTCGCCGGCACCGTCGCCCTGGACTCGCTGCAGCTCAGCGCGCTCCAGACGGCCGTGGCGATGGCCGTCGCCAGCGGCGCCACGTCCCTGGAGGCCGCGGCCGTGGTCACCGACGCCGAGCACGCCTCCGCCGCGGACCGCGCGGCCGTACGCGACCTCGGCGGGTCCGCGACGCCCGTACTGGTCGCCGGCCCGGACGGCACCCTGCGCGCCACGGTCCCGGCGGGCGACGCGTAGCACGCAGCACGGCGTGGTCGGAGCGGTGCCCCGGATCGGGGAGAATGGGCGCCATGAGCGTTCGTACAGACTCCTCCGTCCCGCACCGCGCCGGCTTCGCCTGCTTCGTCGGCCGCCCCAACGCGGGCAAGTCCACCCTGACGAACGCTCTCGTCGGGACGAAGGTCGCGATCACCTCGAACCGGCCGCAGACCACCCGCCACACGGTGCGCGGCATCGTGCACCGCCCCGAGGCCCAGCTGGTCCTCGTCGACACCCCGGGTCTGCACAAGCCCCGCACGCTGCTCGGTGAGCGGCTGAACGACGTCGTACGGACCACCTGGTCCGAGGTCGACGTCATCGGCTTCTGTCTGCCCGCCGACCAGAAGATCGGCCCCGGCGACCGCTATATCGCCGGTGAGCTGGCCGACATCAAGAAGACCCCCAAGGTCGCCATCGTCACCAAGACCGACCTGGTCGACTCCAAGGCGCTGGCCGCCCAGCTGATCGCCATCGACCAGCTCGGCAAGGAGCTGGGCATCGAGTGGGCCGAGATCATCCCGGTCTCGGCGGTGGGCGACGCCCAGGTCTCGCTCCTGGCCGACCTCCTCGTCCCGCTCCTCCCGGAGGGCCCGGCGCTCTACCCGGAGGGCGACCTCACCGACGAGCCCGAGCAGGTCATGGTCGCCGAGCTGATCCGCGAGGCCGCGCTGGAGGGCGTACGCGACGAGCTGCCGCACTCGATCGCGGTGGTCGTCGAGGAGATGCTGCCGCGCGAGGACCGCCCCGCCGACAAGCCGCTGCTCGACATCCACGCCAATGTCTACATCGAGCGCCCCAGCCAGAAGGGCATCATCATCGGCCCCAAGGGCAAGCGCCTGAAGGAGGTCGGCACCAAGTCGCGCAAGCACATCGAGGCGCTGCTGGGCACGCCGGTCTTCCTCGATCTGCACGTCAAGGTGGCGAAGGACTGGCAGCGCGACCCGAAGCAGCTGCGGAAGCTGGGCTTCTGAGGCGGGCCGCTCAGCGCTGAGCCCGGCCGGTCCGCGCGCCGTTACGGCACACCGCGGATCCGCCGCACCAGCAGCGCCCCGACCAGCCCGGTGGCCGCCGCGACGCCGTAGAGCACCCGGTAGCCGCCGAGGTAGCCGACGATCGGCGCGGCCAGGGCCGGGGCGGCGACCTGCGGCAGCGAGTTGGCGATGTTGATCAGGCCGAGGTCCTTGCCGCGGTGCGCGGCGGCCGGCAGCACATCCGCCATCAGCGCGAAGTCGACCGAGGTGAACACCCCGAACCCGACGCCGAGCAGCGCCGCGGCGCACAGTGCCCCCGTCCAGGTCTGCCATACGGCGAGCAGCCCGGTGGCCACCGTCATGATCACCCCGGCCCACAGCACGAACGGCTGCCGCCGCCCGGTCCGGTCCGACCAGATCCCGCCCACGACGACCGTGGCCAGCAAGGTGGCGCCGTTGACGGCGGTCAGCACCAGCACCCCGCCGTCCGGGTCCGGCCGCCGCAGCACATCCCGCAGGTAGTACAGCAGGTACAGCAGCGCCAGCGCGTTGCCCAGGTTGATCAGGAACCGGGTCAGCCAGGCCCAGCCCAGGTCGGGATGGCGGCGCGGGCTGATCCAGAACCCGCCGAGGAAGTCCCGCCGGCTCAGCGCCGGCCGCCGCGCCGCGGGCAGCACCGGATCCCGGTGCACCAGCACATACGGCAGGGCCCCCAGCACGGCGAACGCGGCGCAGGCCAGATATCCGCCGGCCACCCCGCCCCCGGCCGTCGCCAGCCCCGCCCCGGCCACCACCCCCAGGATCTGCGCGGCGCCCAGCCAGCCGCCCACCGCTCCCCGCTGCCGCTGCGGCACCCGGTCGGGGACCGATGCCGTGACCGCCGCGAACGCCGCGTTGAGGGTGAGCTGCACCAGACACCACCCCAGCGCCATCACCGGCACCGTGCGCGCCCCCGCCAGCAGCACCAGGGCCGCGGCCCCGCCGGCGATCCCGGCGACCGTCCAGGGCGTCCGCCGCCCGAACCGCGAGGTCGTACGGTCCGACAGCGCCCCGAACAGCGGGTTGGCGATCACCGAGACGGCGGCCCCCGCCCCCGTCACCCACGCCAGCACCGACTCCTTGGCCGTGCCGGCCGGCGTCAGCTCCGCGGCCTGGGACGCGAGCAGGATCTGCAGCGGCCCGTACCACCCGACGCAGAGCGCACCGTTCGCCAGCGACAACGCGGCGATCCAGCCGCGCCCCACCCGCTCCGACGGCTCCGCGAGCGCGCCCGGAACCGCCGGTCCGCTCATCCGCCGGCCTGCTCCCGCAGGACGTCCCGCAGCCAGTGGTACGACGCCTTCGGCGTGCGCGCCAGCGTGTCGTAGTCCACGCGCACCAGCCCGAACCGCCGCGCGTAGCCCTCCGCCCACTCGAAGTTGTCCAGCAGGGACCACACGAAGTAGCCCCGGACGTCCACCCCGGCCGCCATGGCCGCGTGCAGGGCCCTCAGGTGCCCGTCCAGGAACGCGATCCGCTCCCCGTCCTCCACCCCTTCGTACGCGCACCCGTTCTCGGTGATGACCAGGGGCGGCAGCCGGTCCCCGTACCGTTCGTGGAACGACACCAGCAGCTCGGTCAGCGCCTGCGGCACCACCGGCCACCCGAAGTCGGTCCGCGGGTAGCCCTCGATCTCCCGGGGCGCGAAGGGCAGCCCGGCCGGGATCTCGATCCCCCCGAACTCGGCGGGACCGCCGCCGCCCGCTTCTCCGGGAGCCCCCACCAGCGTCGGCTGGTAGTAGTTGATCCCGTACCAGTCCAGCGGCTGCGCGATGACCTTCAGATCCTCGGCGACGGCCCCCGGCAGCAGCTCCGCGAGCTCCAGCTCCCCGCCCGGGTACCGCCCCAGCAGCAGCGGTTCCGCGAACAGCCGGTTGAGCAGCAGGTCGTAGAGCCCGGCGGCCGAGGTGTCCGCCTCGTCGTCCGAGGCCGCCCAGGTCGGGCCGTGCGAGTTGGCGATGCCGATACCGCCCGCTCCCCGGGCGCGCAGCGCCGCCACGGCCAGCCCGTGCCCCAGCAGCTGATGGTGTGCCGCCGGCAGCGCCTCGAACAGCAGCGTGCGCCCGGGCGCGTGCTGCCCCAGCCCGTACCCCAGCAACGTCAGTTCGGCGGGCTCGTTGAGGGTGATCCACCGTCCCACCCGGTCCCCGAGGCGCGCCGCCACCACGTCCGCGTACGCCGCGAAGCGCTCGGCGGTCTCCCGCACGAGCCAGCCGCCGCGCTCCTCCAGCGCCTGCGGGGTGTCCCAGTGGAACAGCGTCGGCACCGGCTCGACCCCGGCCGCCAGCAGCTCGTCCACCAGCCGGTCGTAGAAGTCCAGCCCGGCCTCGTTGACCGCGCCGCCGCCGTCCGGCACCACCCGCGGCCAGGCCACCGAGAAGCGGTAGGCCCCGACCCCGAGCCCTTTGACCAGACCGACGTCCTCGCGGTACCGGTGGTAGTGGTCGGTGGCCACCCGCGCGTCCGACCCGTCCTTGATCCGTCCGGCCTGCGCGGCGAACACGTCCCAGGCGGAGAGCCCCCGCCCGCCCTCGTCCACCGCCCCCTCGATCTGCGCGGCGGATGTGGACACGCCCCACACGAAGTCCCGGGGGAAGCGCGGCAGCGAGGCGGGCGAGACCGGCACCGTAGTCATGGCCGGATCTTCTTGACCGCCGGTAACAGTGTCAAGGGGGGTGCGCAGAGGGGGAGTTGGGCCGCGGTCGGCGCGGCGCGGCCGGCAGCCCTGTGCCACTACGCCCCTTCCTTCATCACCCGTGTGATCAGTGTGCGCTGCTCGGCCGTGAGGCGGGGATCGGAGCAGTACACCGTGTTGCCGTCGACGGTGATCTGGTAGCTGAAGCCGTCGGGGACGCCGATGGGGGGCTCGGTGTGGGCGGTGGCGACGGCCCGCTCGGCGAGGCTGCGCCAGTCGTCGGCGTCGGGGAGGTCGGCGGTGTCGATCTCGGCGCGGCGGTCGACGCCCGCGAAGCCGCCGGTGCGGTGGATGTGGATGCGCATAACGGACTCCTCCGACGTCTTCGGGCGCCCCGCGAAGGGGCTCCTACCCCCTGTGGCCACGGTAGTCGCGGGCGGGGCCGGAGCGCCTGCCGGACGCCCCCGCCCCGTCCGCCTCCTACGTCCTACGTGGTGGGGACGCCGACCTTGTTCCAGGCCTCCTCCACGGCCTTGAGCTCGTTGCCGGTGCCGAAGCGGGCGCGGGCGGCCGCGACGGTGAGCCGGGCGAAGTCAGCGAAGGCGGCGTTTTGGGCGAGCTCGCCGCCGGTCAGCACGTCGTACCAGATCTGGCCCGCGCGCTCCCAGGCCTTGCCGCCGAGGGCGCTGGCGACCAGGTAGAAGGCGTGGTTGGGGATGCCGGAGTTGATGTGTACACCGCCGTTGTCGTCGGTGGTGTCGACATAGCCCTCCATGGTGGCGGGCTGCGGGTCCTTGCCGAGGACGTCGTCGTCGTACGCCGTCCCGGGCGCCTTCATGGAGCGCAGGGCCGTGCCCTTGTCGACGCCCGGGCCGAGCAGGTCGGCGCCGATCAGCCAGTCGGCCTGGTCGGCGGTCTGGCCGAGGGCGTACTGCTTGATCAGGGCGCCGAAGACATCGGAGACGGACTCGTTGAGGGCGCCGGACTGGCCCTGGTAGTCGAGGTTGGCGGTGTACTGGGTGACGCCGTGGGTCAGCTCGTGGCCGATCACGTCGACGGGGATGGTGAAGTCCACGAAGAGGTCGTTGTCGCCGTCGCCGAAGACCATCCGCTCGCCGTCCCAGAAGGCGTTGTTGTACTTCTCGCCGTAGTGGACGGTGGCGTCGAGCGCCAGGCCGGCGCCGTCGATGGACTTGCGGCCGTAGGCCTTGAGGAAGAGCTCGAAGGTGGCGCCCAGACCCGCGTGGGCGCGGTTGACGGAGGCGTCCGTGGAGGGGCCGTCGGACTCGGCGTGCACCTTGGTGCCGGGCAGGTCCTCGCGGTGCTCGGCGTCGTAGACGGTGCGGTTCGGCTTGTCGGCGGCGGCGCCGGGCTCACCGGGGGTGGGGCCCTCGGCGGCGATCTCGCGGCGCCGGGTGCGGCGCAGGTGGTCGTGCTCCAGGGTGCGGCGGGCGGGCTCGTGCCGGGCCGGGTCGTCGGACTGGGCCAGGTTGTCGAGGATGTGCGGCGGGATGATCGTGCAGAAGACGGGGGTGGGGGCGGCGGCCTTTTTGCTCGTCTCGTTGGAGTCCATGAACAAACGGTGGCACTGTGTAGTTCACATGTCACTGCCCGCGGTTGAGATTCCTGAATATGTGTGGTTCGTCGCATTTAGGCCGTAACGTCCGGCACGGTCCCGCATACTGATACGCACCCGCCACTCAGGGCGTACCTCAGCTAGGGTGCTGTGCATCATGCGTTTCGGGCTGCTTCTCCTTAGCTGCCGCGGCGAGGGCCTGTAGTCGTAGGCCGACCCCCTCCCCGCGGAGTTCGGTGTTGCGATCTTTCGCCCCGTCGGCCGTGCCCCCACAGCGGACATACGAGGAGCCCCACGCACCATGACGAACCCGTCGAGCCCCGCAGCCAACGCCGTCGGCCGCCGCACCCCGGTCACCAACGCCACGCGGCTGCAGCGCCCCTCCGGGATGCCGATCCACAAATACGGCCCGTACGAAGCCGTCGACATCCCCGACCGCACCTGGCCTGACAACCGCATCACCGTCGCGCCCCGCTGGCTGTCGACCGACCTGCGGGACGGCAACCAGGCGCTGATCGACCCGATGTCGCCGGCCCGCAAGCGCGAGATGTTCGACCTGCTGGTGCGCATGGGCTACAAGGAGATCGAGGTCGGCTTCCCGTCCTCCGGGGAGACGGACTTCGCGTTCGTCCGCTCCATCATCGAAGAGGGCGCGATCCCCGAGGACGTGACGATCTCCGTCCTGACCCAGGCCCGCGAGGAGCTCATCGAGCGGACCGTCGAGTCGCTGCGCGGTGCCCACCGCGCCACCGTCCATCTGTACAACGCCACCGCCCCCACCTTCCGCCGGGTCGTCTTCCGCGGCTCGAAGGAGCAGGTCAAGCAGATCGCGGTGGACGGTACGCGGCTGGTGATGGAGTACGCCGACAAGCTGCTGGGCGACGAGACGGTCTTCGGGTACCAGTACTCGCCGGAGATCTTCACCGACACCGAACTGGACTTCGCGCTGGAGGTCTGCGAGGGCGTCATGGACGTCTGGCAGCCGGAGGAGGGGCGCGAGATCATCCTCAACCTGCCCGCCACCGTGGAGCGTTCGACGCCCTCGACGCACGCCGACCGCTTCGAGTGGATGTCGCGCAACCTGTCCCGCCGCGAGCACATCTGCCTGTCCGTGCACCCGCACAACGACCGCGGCACGGCCGTGGCCGCCGCCGAGCTGGCCATCATGGCCGGCGCCGACCGCATCGAGGGCTGCCTGTTCGGCCAGGGCGAGCGCACCGGCAACGTCGACCTGGTGACGCTGGGCATGAACCTGTTCTCCCAGGGCGTCGACCCGCAGATCGACTTCTCGCAGATCGACGAGATCCGCCGCACGTCCGAGTACTGCAACCAGATGGAGATCCACCCCCGCCACCCCTACGCGGGCGACCTGGTCTACACCGCCTTCTCCGGCTCCCACCAGGACGCCATCAAGAAGGGCTTCGACGCCATGGAGGCCGAGGCGGCCGCCGCCGGCAAGACCGTGGACGAGATCGAGTGGGCGGTCCCGTACCTGCCCATCGACCCCAAGGACGTCGGCCGCTCCTACGAGGCCGTCATCCGCGTCAACTCGCAGTCCGGCAAGGGCGGTATCGCCTACGTGCTGAAGAACGACCACAAGCTGGACCTGCCGCGCCGGATGCAGATCGAGTTCTCCCGGATCATCCAGGAGAAGACCGACACCGAGGGCGGCGAGGTCACCCCGGCCGCCATCTGGTCCGTCTTCCAGGACGAGTACCTGCCCAACCCCGAGAACCCGTGGGGCCGTATCCAGGTCAAGAACGGCCAGACCACGACGGACCGGGACGGCATCGACGCGCTGACCGTCGAGGCGGTCGTCGACGGGCGGGACACCGTCCTGACGGGCTCCGGCAACGGCCCGATCTCCGCGTTCTTCGACGCGCTGCAGGGCATCGGCGTCGACGTACGCCTGCTGGACTACCAGGAGCACACCATGAGCGAGGGCGCCTCCGCGCAGGCCGCCTCGTACATCGAGTGCGCGATCGGCGACAAGGTGCTGTGGGGCATCGGCATCGACGCGAACACGACGCGCGCCTCGCTGAAGGCGGTCGTCTCCGCGGTCAACCGCGCCGGCCGCTGACCCACGCGCAGCCCGTTCCCCGGCGCCCCCGCAGCCCACACCGGGCCGCGGGGGCGCCGTCGTGCACCCCGGCCACCTGAAGGTGGGGTTTGAAATCCCCGGCCGGTCACTCTGCGTAATTCTCTTGTTACGTTCGATGGCGGGCGCCGGTCGGACACCCCGCGGCGCGGACCTCAAGGACGTGCACATGAGCAGATTTCGCATGCCCGCCTTCGCTCGACTGACCCTGGCCGGGGCCGCCGCGCTCGCCGTGGTGGGCGCCGCGCTCCCGCCGGCGGCCGCGGCCCCGGCCCCGGCGGTGGACCGCCCCCAGTACGTCGCGATGGGCGACTCGTACAGCGCGGGGGTGTTCGTCCGCCCCTGGAACGACACCTATGCCGACAACGACGGCTGCGGCCGCTCCGGTCGCAACTACCCCCATCAGGTCGCCGCGCGGCTCGGCTACGACCTGACGGACGTCACCTGCGGGGCGGCCGAGGTCGTCGACGGGATCCTGGAGCCCCAGCCGTCGGAGAAGGTCCTCGGCCCGCCGACGATCCCCCCGCCCGGCGGCTGGGACGCCCTCGCCCCGCAGATCGACGCATTGTCCCGCGACACCGACTACGTCACCGTCAGCATCGGCGGCAACTCCCTCGGCTTCGGCCCCATCATGACCCAGTGCCTCAAACTGGGCCTCTTCGCCCCGCTGCAGCAGCCCTGTACCGACTACTACACCGGCGACGGAGCCGGAGCGGCCTGGCTGGAGGACCGGTTCGACCAGCTCGACGCCGACTTCGGCCGGATGATGGCGAGGATCCGCGCGACCGCGCGGCATGCGAAGATCGCCGTCGTCGGCTACCCCGCCGTCGTCGCGGACCCCTCCGGCTGCAGGTACGGGCACTGGAACCAGCTCGGCACCATCGCCAAGCGCGACATGCCCTGGGTGGACGGGCTCGAACAGCGCCTCAACGGCCTGCTGGAGAAGCAGGCGCGCGACCACGGCACGGACTACGTCGACACCTACAGCACCAGCGTGGACCACGGCGTGTGCGAGAGCGTCGACACGAAGTGGATGTACGGGATCAAGGACGACCTCACCGGTGACGGTGAGCAGACCGACCCGCCGACGGACCTGTGCCGCGCGGTCCCCGGCAGGGGTGAGGCCTGCACCTTCGTCCACCCCAACGCACGGGGCCTGGACAATCAGGCGCGCGAGGTACTCAAGGCGCTGCGGGCGCCGGCCTCGGGAGGCTGACCCGGCCCCGGCCCCGGCCCCGGCCCCGCGCCACGTCAAGGAGCTCCGCCCCTTCTCCCCCGGAAGGGCGGAGCCCCGCCGCATCCCGCCGGTTGTCCGATACGAGGTGCTGACGCCGCATCACTCATGTGGCTAACATCACGTCCCATAGGCGACGGGGCCGCAGCGGGGCATGGAGGCTGACGCGAAATGCACAAGATGTGTGTGATGGGCGTGCGCACGTCCTGGCGTACCGTCGCCGACGGCGAGTTCTTCTGCCCGGACTGCGGCGGGGACCGCAACTACCTGCGCCGGACCGGCCGGCGCCGCCTCACCGTCCTCGGCGTCCCGCTGCTCTCCCGCGGCGTCACCGGCCCCGTCCTGGAGTGCTCCGCCTGCCACGGCCACTTCGGCCTGGACGCCCTCGACCACCCCACCACCGTCCGCTTCTCCGCGATGCTCCGCGACGCCGTCCACACCATCGCCCTCGCCCTGCTGGCCGCCGGCGGCACCTCCTCCCGCGCGGTGCGCACCACCGCCGTCGACACGGTCCGCGCGGCCGGCTACGCGGACTGCTCCGAGGACCAGCTGCTCACCCTCCTCGCCGCCCTGGACGCCGACACCGGCACCCTCACCGGCACCTACGACCCGGTCACCGGCGGCCACTGCGGCCACCCGGGCCTCGACCCCTGCGGCACCGCACTGGCCATAGAGCTCCATGAGTCCCTTGAGCCGCTCGCACCGCACCTCGCCCGCGCCGGCCGCGAATCGCTGCTCCTGCAGGGCGCCCGGATCGCCCTCGCCGACGGCTCCTACACCCCCGCCGAACGCGAGGCGCTCACCACGGTCGGGGCCGCGCTGATGCTCCGCCCGGCCGACACCAACCGTCTGCTCGCGGCGGCCCGTACGCCCTCCTGAGGCACGATCGCGCCCCATACGGCCCGGCGCCCCGCCACCCGGAAGGTGGCGGGGCGCCGGCGTGCGCGCTGCGGAACGGGGTCAGGACGCGGCAGGCGCCAGACGGATCGGCAGGGCCCGCAGACCGCTCGATATGAAGCCGCTGGTCGGCGCCAACTCCTCGACAGACACGCCCAGTTCGAGCTCGGGGAAGCGCTCGAAGAGCGCCGGAAGGGCGATCCTGGCCTCCAGACGGGCCAGGGGCGCACCGAGGCAGCGGTGGACACCGTGGCCGAAGGCGAGGTGCTCCTGGACGGTGCTCTGGATGTCGAAGTCGCCGGCGGCCTCGCCGTGGAACTCCGGGTCGCGGCCGGCCGCCGCGTACGACGGCAGGATCGCCTCGCCCTTGCGGATGGTCGCACCGCCCGGGAGGTCGATGTCGTCCACGGCGAAACGCAGCGGGAGGCTGGCGATGCTGGGGGCCCAGCGCAGGGTCTCCTCGATGACGTCGTTCCAGTGGACCTGGCCCGACAGCACCAGCTTCAGCTGCTCGGGGTGGGTGAGCAGGGCGTGCACGGCGTTGCCGATGAGGTCGACGGTGGTCTCGTGGCCGGCACCGAGGACGAGCAGCAGGGTGTCGAGCAGCTCCTGCTCGGTCATCTGCTGGCCCTCGTCGTCGCGGGCGGCGACCAGGAGGCTGGTGAGGTCGTCGGCGGGCTGCGCGCGCTTGTCGGCGACGAGTCCGGACAGCAGGGCGTGCACCCCCGCCCCCGTCGCGGCCGTCTGCTCCGGGGTGGCCGTGGTGTCCATGATCGCGTCCATCAGGCGGGCCAGCTCGGTGCGCGGCTCGCCCTCCGGGACGCCGAAGAGCTCACAGATGACCTGCATGGGCAGGGGGTGGGTGAACTCCGCGCGCAGGTCCACCACCGAGCCCGCGGGGCGCCGGGCCAGCCCGTCCAGCAGGTCGTGGGTGATGCGCTCCACGCGCGGGAGCATCGCGTCCGTACGGCGGGCCGTGAACGCCGGGGCGATCAGCTTGCGCAGCCGGCGGTGGTCGGGCCCGTACGCGGTGAACATATTGGTGACGCCGACCCACGTCTGCAGCCAGCTGCTGCGGACGTCCTCGCGCTGCCAGGCCGGCCAGTGGTCCCGGGGGTTCTTGGAGACCCGGTCGTCGGTCAGCAGTTCCTTGAGGAGGGTGTGGCTGGTGATCGCCCAGGCCTCGAAGCCGCCGGGGAGTTCGACCAGCGCCGCCGGACCTAGTGCGCGGAGGCGGGCTGCCTCTCCGTGGATGTCGGTTCCGACCGCGTCGATGACGTAGGGCTGTTGTCCCTGTTGTGCCATGGAGTGGCTCCTGCCTGGTCGGGGGTGATGGGGGTGAAGCGGGCCGGGAGGGCGACGAGGGCGCGGTGGAACGCCCCGTGGCGCCACTGCAACTCCGAGGCCCCCACGGCGAGTTCGATGTCGGACAGCCAGGCGGTGAGGCGTTCGATCGCGGTGGTGGCGATCAGCAGCGCATGCCGCTTGACGGGGCAGGCGTGCGGCCCGGCCGCCCACGACAGGTGCGAGCCGCCGCCCGAGCCCGGCGCGTCCAGCGAGTCGGTGTCGAACTGGCTGTTGGCGGCCGCGTACGACACCATCACCAGCTGGCCCTTGCGCACCCAGGTGCCGTGGAAGAAGACGTCACGGACCGGGTAGTGCGCGGAGTAGTTGGTCAGCGGCGGGTCGTTCCACAGCACCTCGTTGATCGCGTCGTGCGCGGTCAGCGCGCCGCCGGAGAGGGTGTTGTAGTAACGGTCGTCGGACAGCATCCGCGAGAGCGCGTTGCCGATGAGATTGGCCAGCGGCTCGTTGCCGGCGCCCATCGTCAGGATGATCTGGTGGACCAGTTCCTCGTCCGTCAGCCCGTTGGGATGGTCCATGTACCAGGAGGTCAGGTCGGGACCCCGCTGGGCCTTCTTCGAGCCGACCAGCTCCATGATGTAGCTGGTGTACGCCTCGTTGGCGGCGGCCGCCTCCTCGGGGGAGTTGCCCTCCAGCATCCCCGCGAGGGCCGTGATCAGCCGCTCGCCGTAGGAGTCGGGCAGCCCGAAGAGGTTGTTGAACATCAGCAGCGGGATCAGCCGCGCGTACTCGGCGATCAGGTCGACCTGGCCCGTGGCGCCGAAGCGCTGGATCAGGGTGTCCGCGGCGTGGTGGACGCGGGCGCGCAGCTCATGCGGCTCGACCAGCTTGAAGCTGTCGACGATGACGTCCCGGTAGCGGACGTGCGCCGGGCCGTCGCTGAAGAAGACGTTGGGGCGCCACATCAGCATCGGCATGACCGGCGAGTCCGCCGGGACGGTCGTCATCCACTCCCGGGAGTCCTTCGACCAGGTGCTGTCGTCGTGCAGCAGGTCGAGCGCCGCGCGGTAGTCGGTGACCAGCATCGCGGTCACGTCCGGAGCGATCTCCACGGGCGCCAGCGCACCGTACTGCCGCAGCTGGGCGTAGACGCGGCGCGGGTCGGTGGCGAACTCCGGCCCGTAGAGCTTCACCGGCGTCTGCGGGTGGTGGGCCATGGCATGCTGCGGCGGGGCGGCGTGCGCCGGGCAGCCCGGCGGGGGTACGGCGGCTCCCGGCTGATGCGGGGAAGTCACGGGTTCGGGTTCTCCTCGGGGGTGTGGGCCAGAACGTGCCCGACGAGCGCGATCAGCGCATCGACGGACTGCTCCCGGTCGCGTGCGTCGCACAGCACCAGCGGCGTCTCGGGGTGCAGGTCGAGTGCCTCGCGGAGCTTGTCGACGGAGTACTGGGGCGCGTCGGGGAAGGTGTTGACGGCCACCGCGTAGCGCAGCCCGGCCTCCTCGACGATGTCCATCACCTCGAAGGAGTCCGCCAGCCGGCGGGTGTCCGCGAGGACGAGGGCGCCCAGCGCGCCCCGGGCGATGTCCTGCCACAGGGGACGGAAGCGCTTCTGCCCGGGCGTGCCGAACAGGTAGAGCACCAGGTCCCCGGGCAGGGTCAGCCGCCCGAAGTCGATGGCGACGGTGGTGGTGGTCTTCTCCCGGACCCCGGCGAGATCGTCGACGAACGCGCCGGTCTGGGTCATGACCTCTTCGGTGTGCAGCGGCGGGGTCTCGGACAGCGCCCGGATGAGCGTGGTCTTGCCGACCCCGAACGGCCCCGCCACCAGCAGCTTGACCAGCGTCTGGTCCTCGCCGGAGAGGTACATGGTGCCGGTTGTGCCACCGGTGCTAGGACTTGAGAGAGCGGAGTCCATCGAGAACCCTCTCCAGGATCTGCCGGTCGAATTGCTCGGCTTCGGGGATGGGGACACGGGCGTGCAGCCGCCCGGCATCGACGAGGTCGGCCACCAGCACCTTCACCACGCTGACGGGCAGGTGAAGGTGGGCGGCGACCTCCGCCAGAGACAGCGCCCCGGGCTGCAGCAGCTCCAGGATGCGGTGCTCTTCCGGGCGTACCTCACTGGTGATCGGCATCCCCGCGCTGTGCAGCAGGGTGAGCCGGTCCAACGTGTTACGGCTGGGCTGGGCGCGTCCGCCGGTCGCCAGATAGGCCGGTACGAGGCGCCGTCCGCTGCTCTGGCGCGGCGTCATGCCGGGGTACCGAGGTCCCGAGCCGGGCTGTTCATGACCTTGCTGCCCAGGGTCGAGACCTGGATCTGCATGTGGTGCGCGACGACGCCCATGTTCACCTCCGGGCCGGCGAAGACGGCCAGGCAGGTGTTCTCGCCGGCGGGTATCGCGAAGACGAAGCCCTCGTCCGACTCGATGACGGTCTGCCGCAGCCTGGTGTCGTCCTTCCCGGCGAACGCCGCGGTGACGGCGCGTCCGGCGCCCTGCAGCGCGGACATCATCGCGGCGACGCCCTCGGAGGCGTCCCGCGTCAGACCCGGCGAGGCGCCCTCGATGAAGCCGTCGCCGGAGATCACGGCTGCGTGGATAACATGCGGCAACTCCAGGAGGGGCGCCAGCACCCAGGACTTGTCCTCGGCGACGCGGCGGCGGGTGGGGCTGTTCATGACTGGGCGTTCCCTTCGGGGCTGCGAGGGGGATCTGACTGAACGGCTGCCCGGCCGGACTCGGTACCGCGCTGGAGCGCGGCCCAGCGGGATCCGGTCTCCTCCGGGGAGCGCGGGGCGAGGGGTTCGGTACGCGAAGCGCTCTCGTCGGCTTCGGACACGGGCTTGCGGCGGCGCCGGCGCGGGAGTTCACCCTCGGACGGGGCGGCGGGCGCGGCGGCCTGCGCGGCGCCGGCCGGGTCGGCCTGGTACGGCGCCGGAGCGGCCTCGGCGTGCGAGGGGGTGCCGTACGACGGCGCGGGCGCGGCCGGTGCGGCGTGCGACGGCGCGGCGTGTGAGGGCGCGGAGGTGTTCGCACCGGTCGGCAGCACGGAGGCGGAACGTTCCGGCGACGCGGAACGGCGGGGCATCGGAGCCATCACGGACATGGGCTGGGCGCTCTCGTCGAGGACGGTGAGGAGGGGGTCACCCGGGATGTACACGACCGCGCGCACCCCGCCGTAGGGCGACGGCTCGACATGCACCCCGAAGCCGTACTGGCGCACGAGCTGGCCGGCCGCCGCGAACCCGGACCGCGGCGGGTCACCGAGCTGGGTCAGCAGCAGGTCTCCGTCGCCCGAGAGCAGCTCCATCGCCGCCTTGATCTCGTCGTCGTGCATCCCGACGCCGTAGTCGTCGACGATGACCGACGCACCGCGGTTGCCCTGCTGCAGGGTGACGGTGACGGGCAGTTCCCGGTGCGAGTGGTGCAGCGCGTTCGCCAGCAGCTCGGTGACCGTGATCGCGATCGGCTCGACGGCCCGCGCGACCACCGCGACCGGGTCGCGCAGCTGGTTGCTGACCTGGACGCGCTCATAGCCGCGCAGCCGGGACGTGGCCCCGACGACCAGCTCGGCGAGGTAGGAGTCCTCCCGGGTCAGCCCCGGCCAGGCTCCGCACACCACACCCGTTGCCTGGATGCGCCGCAGCGCCTGCTCGTTGAGGAAGTCGGCGTTCAGCAGGTCCTGGGCGACGTTCGGGTCGTCGTAGCGGTGCTGCATCTCCTGAAGCGCCGTCTGGAGCCGGTAGAGCAGCGCCTGGATGGTCGTGGTCGCGCCGCGGAGCGTGGCCTGCGCGGCCGCGTCGACCCGCGTGCGCTCCTTGGTGATGGCCTCGCCGACCTGCTCCAGTACGGCGCTGAGCGCCTGGTCGGTCTCCGACCCGGCGAACCGGGCGTCCAGCAGCCCGCGCACCGGCACATGCGGGTGGGCCAGCGCCATCGTGAGGTCGGGGAGCCGGGTCCCGGCCAGGTGCCGGATCTCGGCCTCGGTGGCGCGCAGCCGGGCCGACAGCTCCGTATTGCTGTGGAGCGTGGCGCTGTTCTGTTCCTCAGCGGCGGTCAGGCGCGCTCTCAGGGAATCGCGCTGTCCGCGTACCCGGATCGAGATCGCCGCCAGGACCACGGCGGCGGCCGTACCTGCGCTGAGGCACCACAACAGCGCCTCCGGTATGGATGTCATCGAGATCCTCTATAAGGGGACTGAGGGGGCGGCCGGACATCACGGCTACGTGGTGCCGATCATCACGCGATGCTACCGGGGAGTTGACGAGCCGTGAGGGCCGATCTGAGGCCCTGACTGAGAAGTGCGGAAGGTCACGTTCCGCCCGCGATGACCGGTCGCAGACGTGATGTGGCCCCGTCATCCGGGGGATGTCGGGGCCACATGTACTCGGTGTGCGCGTCCGGTGAAGACCGGTCAGGAGGCCCGGAACCTGGCGTTCTTGACGGCGTCTACGAAAGCGGACCAGGCGGGCGCCTGGAAGGCGATCGCGGGCCCGTTCGGACGCTTGCTGTCGCGAACGGGGACGAGGCCGGGGTGACCGTCGCAGACCTCGATGCACTCGCCGCCCTTGTCGTCGCTGTAGCTGCTCTTGCGCCACCGAGCGGCGCCAGGGAAGTCGTGAGCGACCTCTATGCAGTTGCCACCATTGGTGTCGCTGTAGCTGCTCTTACGCCACTGAGCGGCGCTCAGGTCGTGCTCACGCATCGTCTGAAGTCCTCCGCCGCCGATTCGATCAGGGGCCGGGACGCCTCCGGCGACAGTGCGGCGGCCCTGAGCAGATCGTAGTCCTGCTGTACGCGCTTCACTACGGCCGGATCGTCCAGCAAATTCCCCGAATACAGGCCTTCTGTATAGGCGGTTGGCGGGGCATCTCCGAACTCCATGAGCCGCAGAGATTTGCCGATCACCGGATGCGCCCCGGCCGCGAACGGGAGAACCTGCAGCAGGATCTTTCGCTCGCGTGCGAGCTGCGAGATGTGCTCCAGTTGCTCAGCCATGACGCTTGAACCGCCTGCCGGTACCCGCAGGGCGGCCTCGTGTAGCACGGCCCAGTAGACGGGCCGTGAAGCGTCCATGAGGATGACAGCCCGGTCCAGGCGGCCGCGGACCTTGTCGTCGATGTATTCGTCCGTCGCGAGCGGGTTGCCTGCGAGCAGGAGCGCTTGTGCGTACGACGGTGTCTGCAGCAGCCCCGGCACGATCATTGGCTCGAACTCGCAGATCTTCGTCGCTAACCGCTCCAGGTCGGCCACTGCCGCGAAGTAATGCGGGTAACGCGCATCGTCAATCAGCTTCCGCCACGCCCGCTCGAAAAAGCCGTCGGTTTGTAGCACCTCGTCGATCCGGATCGCCACATCCAGCTGCGGCTTGCGGATCGCCTGCTCGAACTGGCCGATGTAGCCGCCGGAGACGAACACCCGCCGTCCCAGTGCGTCCTGCGTTAACCCGGCGAGTTCGCGCCGGTACTTGAGCTCCGCTCCCCAGTGTTCCCATGCCGCCATTCGCGAGCCATTGGCCATGGCTAACTCCCTGTGTGTGCACGGCAGTTGTAGTGCCGATCCCGTGCCGATTCCATTGCGCAGCGTAGTTCCGCACCGTCACGCTCTGCATGCAATCAGTGAAAACCCCTCACGGAAGGCGCGGACGATCATGCAGCAGATCAAGGAAGTGGAAACCGTCACGACGGAATTGCGCGAGGCCCTCGCCCGCGCGGGCGTCGTCCTGCCGTCGCTCCGCCCCGACCCCGTCTCGATCGCGCACCGCTATATGCCGCCGCTCGTCGAATTGGGACGCTGCTCGATGGAGGTCGCCCGGCAGCTGACCGTGGCGCTGGGGGAACGATCACGAGGGGAGCGGCCGTAGCGGCACCCGACCCCGGCACCCGGCCCCGGGGCGCGGCGCGCATGCGCGAGAATGGGCGCCATGAGTCTGTTCCGCGACGACGGCATCGTGCTGCGCACCCAGAAGCTGGGTGAGGCGGACCGGATCATCACGCTGCTGACCCGGGGGCACGGCCGGGTGCGGGCCGTGGCGCGCGGTGTGCGGCGTACGAAGTCGAAGTTCGGGGCGCGGCTGGAGCCGTTCTCGCACGTCGACGTGCAGTTCTACGCCCGCGGCAGCGAGCTCGTCGGGCGCGGGCTGCCGCTGTGTACGCAGAGCGAGACGATCGCCGCGTACGGTGGCGGGATCGTCACGGACTACGCGCGCTACACGGCCGGCACGGCCATGCTGGAGACCGCGGAGCGGTTCACCGATCATGAGGGCGAGCCGGCCGTGCAGCAGTATCTGCTGCTGGTCGGCGGTCTGCGGACCCTCTCGCGCGGCGAGCACGCACCGCACCTCGTCCTGGACGCCTTCCTGCTGCGCTCGCTCGCCGTCAACGGCTACGCGCCGAGCTTCGACAGCTGTGCGCGCTGCGGGCTGCCCGGTCCCAACCGGTTCTTTTCGGTCGCTTCGGGCGGGGTGATCTGCGGCGACTGCCGGGTGCCCGGAAGCGTCGTACCCTCCTCAGAGGCCATCGGGCTCCTGAGCGCGCTGCTGACCGGCGACTGGGAGACCGCGGACGCCTGCGAGGCCCGCCACGCCCGCGAGGGCAGCGGGCTGGTCACGGCGTATCTGCACTGGCATCTGGAGCGGGGCCTGCGTTCCCTCCGGTACGTAGAGCAGTAGAAGACCTAGAGAAGACCCCCGAAGCGACACATAGGAGACGTGGGCCGCATGGCACGACGCGGGATTCTGGGCCGTAATCGGCGCGAGTACGAGACGCCCGAGCCGCACCCTTCCGGTGCGCGGCCGCCGAAGATCCCCGGTGAGCTCGTCCCGAACCATGTGGCCGTCGTCATGGACGGCAACGGCCGGTGGGCCAAGGAGCGCGGGCTGCCGCGCACCGAGGGCCACAAGGTCGGCGAGGGCGTCGTCATGGACGTCCTCAAGGGCTGCATCGAGATGGGCGTGAAGAACCTCTCGCTGTACGCGTTCTCGACGGAGAACTGGAAGCGGTCGCCCGAGGAAGTCAAATTCCTGATGAACTTCAATCGGGATGTGATCCGGCGGCGGCGTGACGAGATGGACGCGCTGGGTATCCGTATCCGCTGGGTCGGGCGGATGCCGAAGCTGTGGAAGTCCGTGGTGCAGGAGCTCCAGATCGCCCAGGAGCAGACCACGAACAATGACGCGATGACGCTGTATTTCTGCGTGAATTACGGCGGTCGCGCGGAGATCGCGGACGCGGCGGCGGCGATCGCCGCCGACGTACGGGCCGGAAAGCTGGACCCGTCGAAGGTCAATGAGAAGACCGTCGCGAAGTACATGTACTACCCGGACATGCCGGATGTGGATCTCTTCGTGCGGCCGTCGGGCGAGCAGCGGACCTCGAACTACCTGATCTGGCAGAGCGCGTACGCCGAGATGGTGTTCCAGGACATTCTGTGGCCGGACTTCGACCGCCGGAACCTGTGGGACGCGTGCCTGCAGTACGCGAAGCGCGACCGCCGGTTCGGAGCGGCGCCGGAGGCGGACGGCCAGCCGGCCACGTAAGGCGCGCACAGACGCGCAGACGCGCAGACGCGCAGACGACGAAGCGGGCCGCCTCCCACCAGGGGGCGGCCCGCTCTCGTGGCGTCGCGCGCGTTACTGCGTTTCTTCCGCGGCTGCTTCTTCCGCGGCTGCTTCTTCCGCGGCTACTTCTTCTGCGCGGCCCGCTCCGCGCAGTCGCCGCAGGTCCCGAAGATCTCGATCGTGTGCGCGACGTCCTGGAAGCCGTGCTCCGCGGCGATCTGGTCGGCCCACTTCTCCACCGCCGGGCCCTCGACCTCGACGGCCTTGCCGCAGGACCGGCAGACGAGGTGGTGGTGGTGATCGTCGGTGCTGCACCGGCGGTAGACGGCCTCGCCGTCGCTGGTGCGCAGCACATCGACCTCGCCGGCGTCGGCGAGCGACTGCAGCGTCCGGTAGACGGTGGTCAGTCCGACCGAGTCGCCGCGGTGCTTGAGCATGTCGTGCAGCTCCTGCGCACTGCGGAACTCGTCCACCTCGTCGAGTGCGGCGGACACCGCGGTCCGCTGCCGCGTCGACCGGCCGCGTACCGGAGATCCCGCGCTCGTCGCCACCGTTGCCTCCCTAGGACGTCAGGGACTTCTCCCTGGCACATACGTCCCGCCATTGTGCCAGGTGATGACCGGCCCACGGGTGGGACGCTTACCCGTTTACGGCTGTTCGCCCACCTTCACCTCGTCGGCGGTGGTGCGGCTGCCGGGTACCTCCAGAGTGCACCCCTGCCCGGTCCCGGCGGCATACCTGGCGCGCTTTTTCGCCAGCGGAGCGGCCAGCGCCGTGAAGATCACGAACAGGCCGATGGCGAGCAGCACGATCGTCGCGCCGGACGGCACGTCCACGTAGTACGAGGTGGTGGTGCCCGTAAGAGTGACCGCCACACCGATCGCCACGGCCACCACGAAGGTGACCGCGAAGCTGCGGCTGATCTGCTGGGCGGCCGCGACCGGGATCACCATCAGGGCGCTGACCAGCAGCAGCCCGACGACGCGCATGGCGACGGTGACGGTGACCGCGGCGGTGACGGCGATCAGGAGGTTCAGCACCCGCACCGGCAGGCCGGTCACCCGGGCGAACTCCTCGTCCTGGCAGACCGCGAACAACTGGCGGCGCAGCCCGACCGTGATCGCCAGCACCAGCGCGGCCAGTACGCAGATCGTCGTCATGTCCTGCGGCGAGACGGTGGTGATCGAACCGAAGAGGTACGTACCGAGGTTGGCGTTGGAGCCGGCGTCGGAGAGGTTCATCAGCAGCACACCGCCCGCCATACCGCCGTAGAACAGCATGGCCAGCGCGAGATCGCCGCGGGTCCTGCCGTACCAGCGGATCAGCTCCATGACGACGGAGCCGGCGACGGCGACGGCGGTGGCCATCCAGACGGGGCTCTGGTTGAGCAGGAAGCCCAGGCCGACGCCGGTGAGCGCGACATGGCCGATGCCGTCGCCCATCAGGGCCTGGCGGCGCTGGACGAGGTAGATGCCGATGGCGGGGGCGGTGACGCCGACGATCAGGGCGGCGATCAGGGCCCGCTGCATGAACGGGTAGGTGAGGATCTCCATTGGCGGCAGCCCCTAGCTCAGCAGGCCGGTGCGGAGCGGCTCCGCGGCGGCGTCGGCGTGCGGGTGGACGTGGTCGTGGCCCGGCAGGGCGTGCTGGCCCACGGCCTTGGGCGGGGGACCGTCGTGGACGACGCAGCCGTCGCGCAGCACCACCGCGCGGTCGATCAGCGGCTCCAGCGGGCCCAGCTCGTGCAGGACCAGCAGCACGGTGGTGCCGCGGGCGACCTGCTCGCGCAGGGCGGTGGCGAGCACTTCCTGGCTGGCCAGGTCGACGCCGGCCATCGGCTCGTCCATGATCAGCAGTTCCGGTTCGCCGGCCAGCGCCCTGGCTATCAGCACGCGCTGGTGCTGTCCTCCGGAGAGCGCGTTGACCGAGTCCTTGGCGCGGTCGGCCATCCCGACCAGCTCCAGGGCCCGGTGCACGGCCTCCCGGTCGGCCTTGCGCAGGATGCCCAGCTTCGTACGGGCCAGCCGGCCGGCGGTGACGACCTCGCGGACGGTGGCGGGGACCCCGCCGGCCGCGGTGGTGCGCTGCGGGACGTATCCGATGCGGGCCCAGTCCTTGAAGCGGCGGAACTCCGTACCGAAGAGGGAGAGTCCACCGCCGGTGAGCGGGACCTGGCCGATCACCGAGCGCACGGCGGTGGACTTGCCCGACCCGTTGGCGCCCAGCAGCGCGACGACTTCACCGGAGCGGACGGTGAGGTCGACGCCGCGCAGCACGGGGCGGGCGCCCAGGGAGGCGGTGGCGCCGCGCAGGTCGATGACCGGCTGGGGATGCGGCTGGTTCACGGTGTCCTCCATAACGGGCCGGGACGGCGGGGCGGCTTTGGTCACTTGCTGCCGAGGGCCTTCTGCAGGGCGGCGAGGTTGGCGCGCTGCACGGCGAAGTAGTCCTTGCCGCGGGACTTGGCGGTGATGCCCTCCAGCGGGTCGAGCACATCGGTCTTCAGGTGCAGATCGCCGGCCAGGGTCTTGGCGGTGGCCGGGTTGGCGATCGTCTCGAAGAAGACCGTGGAGACGTGGTGCTCCTCGGCGAGGGTGTGCAGGGCGTTGATGCGGTTGGCGCTGGGCTCGGACTCGGGGTCGAGACCGCTGATGGCCTCCTCGGTCAGGCCGTAGCGCTCGGCGAGGTAGCCGAAGGCGGCGTGGGTGGAGATGAAGGTGTCCGACGCCCGCTTCTTCAGCCCGTCCTTGAACTCCTTGTCCAGCCCCTCCAGCTTCTTCACCAGTGCGTCGGTGTTCTTCTGGAAGTCGGCCTTGTGGCCCGGGTCGGCCTTGGCGAGGGTCTTGCCGACGCCCTTGGCGACCTCGGCGTACTTCACCGGGTCGAGCCAGATGTGGGGGTCCTTGCCGCCCTCGGACTCGTGCGCGTGCCCGGAGTGCTCGGCCTCGGACTCCGCGTGGTGGTCGCCGTCGGCGTGCTGATGCCCGCCGACCTCGGTGCCGTGCGCTTCGAGGGAGGTCAGGGAGGCCGCGTCGGCGAGGTTCTCGACGCCGGACTGCTCGATCGCCTCGTCCACGGCGGGCTGCAGGCCCTTGAGGTAGACGATCGCGCCGGAGCCGCTGAGCTGGGCGGTCTGCTTCGGGGTGAGCTCCAGGTCGTGCGGCTCGACGCCCGGCTTGGTGAGGCCGGTGACCTCGACGTGCTTCCCGCCGATCTGCTCGGCGAGGAATTCCATGGGGTAGAAAGACGCTGTCACCTTCAGCTTGCCGTCATCCGTACGCACGCCGCCGCTGTTCGCGGAGCATGCGGAGAGGGCCAGGAGGCCGAGCACCGAGACTCCGGCAACGGCGGCGGTGGATATGTGACGGCGTATGTTCATGACAGTCATTTTCAACAAACATGGAAACGATTGTCAACAAACGCCGGGGCGGTGTGAGCGGGGCGACAGCAGGCCGGAACCGATTTGGTCCGGGGGGTGCGCCCGCCGGTACCCTGAACTATTCGCCCAGCATCGAGGCGCTAGGGCGCCGCCCATCCATCGTTCGTCGTCGTAATGAAGAGAGCACCGTGGCCGCCGACAAGATCGATACCATCGTCAGCCTGAGCAAGCGCCGTGGCTTCGTCTATCCCTGCAGTGAGATCTACGGCGGCTCCCGCGCTGCCTGGGACTATGGTCCGCTGGGCGTCGAGCTCAAGGAGAACATCAAGCGTCAGTGGTGGCGCTCCATGGTCACCTCGCGCGACGACGTCGTCGGTCTCGACTCGTCGGTGATCCTGGCCCCCGAGGTGTGGCAGGCGTCCGGCCACGTCGCCACCTTCACCGACCCGCTCACCGAGTGCACCTCCTGCCACAAGCGCTTCCGCGCCGACCACCTGGAGGAGGCGTACGAGGCCAAGCACGGCAAACTCCCCGAGAACGGCCTCGCCGACATCAACTGCCCGCACTGCGGCAACAAGGGCGGCTTCACCGAGCCCAAGCAGTTCTCCGGTCTGCTCTCCACCCACCTCGGCCCGTCGCAGGACACCGCCTCGGTCGCCTACCTGCGCCCCGAGACCGCGCAGGGCATCTTCACCAACTTCGCCCAGGTCCAGCAGACCTCGCGCAAGAAGCCGCCGTTCGGCATCGCGCAGATGGGCAAGTCCTTCCGGAACGAGATCACTCCGGGCAACTTCATCTTCCGCACCCGCGAGTTCGAGCAGATGGAGATGGAGTTCTTCGTCAAGCCGGGCGAGGACGAGCAGTGGCAGGAATACTGGATGGAGCAGCGCTGGAACTGGTACGTCGACCTCGGTATCCGCGAGGAGAACATCCGCTGGTTCGAGCACCCGGCCGAGAAGCTCTCGCACTACTCCAAGCGCACCGCTGACATCGAGTACCGCTTCAACTTCGGCGGCACCGAGTTCTCCGAGCTGGAGGGCGTGGCCAACCGCACCGACTACGACCTGTCGGCGCACTCCAAGGCGTCCGGCCAGGACCTCTCCTACTTCGACCAGGAGGCCGGCGAGCGCTGGACTCCGTACGTCATCGAGCCGGCGGCCGGTGTGAACCGCGCGATGCTCGCCTTCATGCTCGACGCGTACGTCGAGGACGAGGCGCCCAACGCCAAGGGCAAGATGGAGAAGCGCACGGTCATGCAGCTCGACCCGCGCCTGGCGCCGGTCAAGGTCGCGGTCCTGCCGCTGTCGCGCAACCCGCAGCTGTCGCCGAAGGCCAAGGGCCTCGCCGCCGACCTGCGCAAGAACTGGAACATCGAGTTCGACGACGCGGGCGCCATCGGCCGCCGCTACCGCCGCCAGGACGAGATCGGCACGCCGTTCTGCGTCACGGTCGACTTCGACACCCTCGACGACAACGCCGTCACGGTGCGCGAGCGCGACACGATGAAGCAGGAGCGGGTCTCCCTGGACCAGATCCAGTCGTACTTGGGCGGGCGACTGCTGGGCTGCTAGTCCGCGCGGGGGCGGCGCTGGGCTGCTCGTCCCGCGCGGGTGGCGCTGGGCTGCTAGTCCCGCGCGGGGTGGCGCTGGAGCTCCTTGTGGGGTGGCTTTGGCGGTCCTTGCGGGGTGGCCTCGGCTCCCTCGTGGGGCGGTCTCGGTGATTGGCCTCAAGCGCCGGTCGGGCTCGGAGAATCCGGGCCCGGCCGGCGCTTTTGCGTGGGGCGTGGCGTGGGGTGGGGCGCGGCGTGGGGTGCCGTGGGGCGCCGTGGCGGGGGCTGGGCCGCGGGAATGCCGCCGGGTGCGGCCGCGTTGTGGCCCCGCAGGGGGCCCTCGCGTCCCCTACGGGATGCGTTCGGCCACCCCCTAGGTGCCGCCCGCCCGCCCGGCTACGCGCCCCGCGTCGGCCGCGACGCCAGGTACGCGCACAGGGCGGCCAGCGGAAGTTCGGCCGCGACGGCCATGGCTATCGCGGTGGCCAGTTCCGCGCCCGGGGCGGCGGTGGCGAGGTCGATGCAGGCGTCGGCGAGGAGGAGTACGGCCGCGGCGGCCGCGGGGGCGCGGTGGCGGGGGACGGCGCGCAGCAGGCGGGTACCGGCGGTGAGGAGGGCGGCGGCCTCCAGGGCGTCGAGGGCGACCCAGGCGGCCGCCTCGGCGGGCGGGAGCGTACCGGCGAGGTAGCCGAGCCAGGGGAGCAGCGCGAGCCCGGCGCCCGCCAGGATGCGGCCCTGCCAGCGGCGGGCGGTGCCGACCCGTACGGGTCCGTGGCAGACCTCGGAAGGCGTCGCGTAACTTCCGTCGTTTACGGGGGAGTTGAAGGCGATCAGGGCCATGGCGGAGGTCTCTTCCAGTGTGATGAACCCGGCCGTCGGGCTCCTGATCAAGACTCCGGTTCGCGGCGGTCGCAGTCAGTAACGCGGCTGTCCGACCTGGGGTGGCACTAGCTACACCCCCCATACGGCAACGGGCTTCATGGCGGCCCGCGGCCCCCGGCACCTAGGGTTGGATCATGAAAATCCCGCCCCGGCTGCGGCGCGTGCTCACCCGCCTGACCCGCGATACGTCCTTCCTCGCTCTGGGGGCGCCGCTGCACCTGCTCACCGGGTTCCTGCTGTTCATGATCTTCGGTCTCGTATGGGAGATCATCGTCGAGGGGCGGGACGCCAGTGTGCCGGTGGTCCTGGGCGTCGCGGTGGTGCTGACGGTGGCGTGCGTACCGGCGCTGACCGCCGCCCATCGCTGGCGCTTCCGGCAACTGCTCGGGATCGACATCCCCCGCCCGGGGTGGCGGCGGTCGGGGCGGCAGTTCGGCTACCACTGCGTGGTCGGGGCGCTGCTCGGCTGCCTCGAAGTGCTGCTGCTGGCCCTGCTGCTGACGGGCCTGGCCGCCGCCACGGTGTACGTGTGGGTATGGGCGGTGCCCTTCCAGTGGCGGATCGACCACCCCGGCTACACCACCCAGGCGTTCTACGTCACGCTCGCCGGCCTTGCCGCGCTCGCCGCGGTTCCCGCCCTCGCTGCTGTCCTGGTACGCCTGGAGGCGCGCCTCGGCCCTGATCTGCTGGGGCCCGACCCGAGTGCGGACCTGGCGCAGCGGGTGGCGGACCTCACCGAGAGCCGCGCCGGGGCCATCGACGCCGCGCACGCCGAACGGCGGCGCATCGAACGCGATCTGCACGACGGGGCGCAGCAGCGGCTGGTGTCGCTGGCGCTGAACCTGGGCCTGGCCAAGGCCACGCTGACGGATCTGCCGCCGGAGGCGCGGGAGGTCATCGAGGCGGCGCACCGCGAGGCGAAGGACGCGATCGAGGAGCTGAGCACCCTCGTGCGCGGGCTGCACCCCGCCGTACTCGACGAGCTGGGGCTGGATGCGGCGCTCTCCGGGCTCGCGGCCCGCGCCCCGCTGCCCGTACGGCTGCGGGTGGATCTGCCGCCCGAGCCGCCCGAGCCGGCGGATCCGCCGCGGCGGGCGGCGGCGGCCGTCGAGGCGGTCGCGTACTTCGTCGTCTCCGAGGCGCTGACCAACATCGCCAAGCATGCGCGGGAGGCGACCCGGGCGGACGTGACGGTCACCAGGCTCGGCGGGATACTACGGGTGGTGATCGCCGACGACGGTATGGGCGGGGCCGATCCGTCCAAGGGCAGCGGGCTGAAGGGGCTCGTCCAGCGAGTGCGGTCCGTGGACGGAACTTTCCGGATGAGCAGCCCCGTGGGGGGCCCGACCATGATGAGCGTGGAGCTGCCGTGCCCGATGTGAGGCCCGAGACCAGGTCTGATGTGAGGCCTGCTGTGCGACGTGCCGTGATCGCCGAGGACTCCGTGCTGCTGCGGATCGGGCTGGTCAAGGTGGTGGAGATGGCCGGGTTCGAGGTGGCAGCGGAGTCCGGGGACGCGCAGGGGCTCCTGGCCGCGGTCGAGGAGCACCGGCCGGACCTCGCGGTGGTGGACGTACGGATGCCGCCCGGCTTCACCGACGAGGGGGTGCGGGCGGCGCTCGCGATCCGTCAGAGGTGGCCCGCGACGGCGGTCTTGATGCTCTCCCAGTACGTCGAGGAGCGGTACGCGGCCGATCTACTCGCCACGAACACCAGCGGGGTGGGCTATCTGCTCAAGCAACGGGTCGCGGATGTCGAGGAGTTCATCGAGGCGCTGCGGAGGGTGGCGGACGGCGGCACCGCGCTCGACCCGCAGGTCGTCGCCCAGCTGCTGGTGCGGCGGGCGAGCGATCCGCTGGAGCGGCTGACGGCCCGTGAGCGGGAGGTGCTCGCCTCGATGGCCGAGGGCCGGTCCAACGCGGGGATCGCCGCCCAGTTGGTGGTGAGCGAGAGCGCGGTCGCCAAGCACATCAACAACATTCTCGCCAAGCTCGACCTGCCGAAGGCCGACGCCGATCACCGCCGGGTGCTGGC
This sequence comes from Streptomyces sp. NPDC002446, assembly GCF_053595675.1. NCBI lineage: Bacteria > Bacillati > Actinomycetota > Actinomycetes > Kitasatosporales > Streptomycetaceae > Streptomyces > Streptomyces sp. NPDC002446. The sequence continues at coordinate 255,900 of NZ_JBSFYC010000001.1, forward strand.
TGTGCTGCGCTTCCTGGGGGTGGGCGGCTGATCCGCCGTGTGGCGTGTCGGGGTTCCGCTGCGCGAAACGGAGTAGATTGCCGTCGCCGGTGCGCATCCATTGGTCTCTCTCATGCGTCTCACGAGCGAGCGGCTTTCTCATATGGGCCGCACTGCAGGGGTACCAGGGGTATTTGGAGTATTCAATTTGAAAACCGGCATCAAGGCCATTCGTCGCGTCTCTGCGGTCGTCATCACCGCTGGAGCTGTCCTGACGGCAGGGGCGCTCGCCGCCCCGGCGCAGGCCGCCACGCTCCCGACGCCCACGATCACCGCCAACGGCGGTTTCGTGATGAACAACGGCACGGGTAAGTCCCTGTTCACCAAGGCCGCGGACACCCGTCGCTCCACCGGCTCCACCACCAAGATCATGACCGCCCGGGTGGTGCTCGCACAGCCGAATCTCAACCTGGATTCCAAGGTCACGGTCCAGAAGGCGTACAGCGACTACATCGTCAACAACAACTGGGCCTCGTCGGCCCGGCTGATCGTCGGCGACAAGGTCACGGTCCGTCAGCTGCTGTACGGGCTGATGCTGCCGTCGGGCTGCGACGCGGCGTACGCGCTGGCGGACAAGTTCGGCAGCGGGTCCACGCGGGACGAGCGGGTGAAGTCGTTCATCGGCAAGATGAACTCCACCGCCAGGAGCCTCGGGCTGACGAACACGCACTTCGACTCGTTCGACGGCATCGGGCACGGCGCGAACTACTCGACGCCGCGCGATCTGACCAAGCTCGCCAGCAGCGCGATGAAGTACTCCACGTTCCGTACGGTCGTGAAGACGAAGTCGACGAAGCAGAAGGTCACCACGAAGAGCGGTGGCTACCGCTACATGGAGTGGACCAACACCAACAACCTGCTGGGCAGCTACTCCGGCACCATCGGCGTCAAGACCGGCTCGGGCCCGGAGGCCAAGTACTGCCTGGTCTTCGCCGCCACCCGGAACGGCAAGACCGTCATCGGCACGGTCCTCGCCTCCTCGTCGGTCGCCAACCGCACGGCGGACGCGAAGAAGCTGATGGACTACGCCTTCAAGAAGTAGCCCGGTCGGGTTCCCAGACGAGCCCGACTGAGCCGGCCGGCCGGCTGCTCGGTCCGGACCGGCCCGGACCGGGCCGAACCGGACTGAACCGGACCGGGCCCAACCGGGCCGGACACGGGGCCTGTTCGCGATCGCAGGGTCGCGGGCAGGCCCCTTCGCCTGCGGGAACAGGGCCGCAGCAACCGTGGCTGCGGGAAGCGCGTCTGCGGGAAACACGCTGCAGGATCCGCGTCTGCAGGAAGCGACGACTGCGGGAAACACGTTGCAGGAACCGCGTCTGCCGGAACCGCGTCTGCGGGAATCACGTCTGGAGGAGTCATGAGAGCACTGCAGACCGCGACGCTGCTGCTGGCGACGCTCGGCGCCGGGCTGATGGCCGGACTGTTCACCGCCTTCGCCTACGCGGTCATGCCCGGCCTCGCCCGGACGAGCGACCGTACCTTCGTCCAGGCCATGCAGAACATCAACCGGGCCATCGTCAATGGCTGGTTCCTGCTCCCCTTCCTGCTGCCGGTCCCGCTGCTCGTCCTGGCCACGGTCCTGGCCTGGAACGGGCCGGGCCGGGTGGCGCTGCCCTGGATCCTCTCCGCGCTGGCGCTGTATCTGGCGGGCTTCCTCATCACCGGCGGCATCAACGTTCCGCTCAACAACGCGCTCGACAGCGCACTCAAGGACACCCCGGACGGCACCGCAGCGGACGGCGGTGACGACGCCAGCGCCCCCGGCGGAGCGGATGAGGTGCCCTCGCCGGTTTCGCTGCCCTCGTCGCCCTCGTCGCCCTCGTCGCCCTCGTCGCGCGAGCCGCTCCGGGCCGCCAGGACCGCCTTCGAGAGCCGCTGGGTCACCTGGAACACCGTCCGGGCCCTCGCCCACACCGCCGCCTTCGCCCTCCTCGCCTGGGCACTCGTTCTGCACGGCACGGCGGGCGCGGCGTAACCGCACGGCACGGCGGGCGCGGCATAACTGCCGTCCGCGGCAGGCGCGGCGCCCGGCTCGGGTGTCTCAGCTGCGCAGGCCGCGCAGGACCAGGTCGCGGACGGCCTCGAAGTCGGCGGTGATCTCCGGGCGGGACCACTCGGGGGCGTAGCACGGGTCGTGGAAGCGGCCGGTGGCGTCGAACACGGCGCGGGCGGCGATGGCGGGGGAGGGGGTCTGGAAGGCGCCCTGGCTGACGCCGGCCTCGATGATGGTGGTGAGCTGTGCCTCCAGGTCGGTGATGTGGCGGTCGACCACCCCGCCGCTCTCGCCGATCAATGTCATATACGTGGCGAACAGTTCGGGGTCGTCGCCGGCCTTGTGCCGCTTGGCCTCGAAGAGGGCGGTCAGCCAGCGGTCCAGACGCTCGGGGGCCGGGCCCTCTTCCGTGACGATGACCGACAGCTCCTGGCTCGTACGGTCCAGCCAGCGCTCCGTGACCGCCTCCCGCAGCGCGGCCTTCGTGCGGAAGTGGCGGTAGACGCTGCCATGGCTGACGCCCAGGGCGCGCGCCACGTCCACGACCGTGGCCTTGGCCGGCCCGTAGCGGCGCAGCACCTCCTCGGTGGCTTCGAGGATGCGCTCGGGGGTCAACGTCTCGGGGGGCATGGGTCGGCAGGACCTTTCGAGGAGAGCGGCGGGCGGCAGGCGCCAGGTACCTACGGACGGTACCCGGCCCTGGCCGCCGTGCGGCCCGGTGGTCAGCGCTCGCTGTCCAGGTGGGCCATCTGCTCGGCCGGGTAACGCTCACCGGAGGCGGCGTCGGCCGGTATCGCCTGCTCGATCGCGGCCAGGTCCCCGGCGTCCAGTTCGACGTCGAGGGCGCCGAGTGCCTCGGTCAGGCGGTCGCGGCGGCGGGCGCCGACCAGCGGGACGATGTCCTCGCCGCGGGAGAGCACCCAGGCGATGGCGGTCTGGGCGACCGAGACGCCCTTCTGCTCGGCGATCTTGCGCAGCGCGTCCACCAGATCGAGGTTGCGCGAGAGGTTCTCGCCCTGGAAGCGCGGGCTCATCCCGCGGAAGTCGTTCGCGGCGAGCTTGCGGTCGCGGTCGAAGTGGCCGCTGATCAGGCCGCGGGACAGCACGCCGTATGCGGTGATGCCGATGCCCAGCTCGCGGGCGGTGGGCAGGATCGCGTCCTCGATGCCGCGGGAGATGAGGGAGTACTCGATCTGGAGGTCGGAGATCGGGGCGACGGCAGCGGCCCGGCGCAGGGACTCCGCGCCCACCTCGGAGAGGCCGATGTGCCGCACATGCCCGGCCTCGACCAGCTCGGCGATGGCGCCGACGGTCTCCTCGATCGGCACGTCCGGGTCGATACGGGCGATCCGGTAGATGTCGATGTGGTCGGCGCCCAGGCGCTGGAGGGAGTACGCGGCGAAGTTCTTCACCGCGTTCGGCCGGCCGTCATAGCCGGTGAAGCCGCCTTCGATCGTGCGCAGGGCACCGAACTTGACGCTGATCTGCGCCTTCTCGCGGGCCGCCGCGGGGGCCGTGCGCAGGGCCTCGTTGATCAGCAGTTCGTTGTGGCCCATGCCGTAGAAGTCGCCGGTGTCGAGCAGGGTGATGCCCGCTTCGAGGGCGGCATGGATGGTGGCGAGGGACTCGCCGCGGTCGCTGTCGCCGTAGAGGGCGGACATACCCATGCAGCCGAGGCCGAGGGCGGAGGTCTGCGGGCCGCTGGTGCCCAGGTTGCGGGTCTGCACGACGTGCTCCTGAGTGATGAGGGATGAGGGGGAAGTGGTAGCGCATTCACTATGACATGACGGCTGACAGATTTCAATATCTGTCAGCCGTCATGTGTGAGTCGGGGGTGGGATGGACCCCGCCCGCGGGCCTTCCCGCAGGTCAGCGCAGCGTCCGCGGCAGGCGCAGCGTGAGCACCGTCGTGCCCGCGACGATCGCCAGCTGGGTCAGCAGGGCGGCGAGCAGCGCGTCGCGGATGCCGACGGAGGGCAGCAGCGCGAGGAAGAGGGTGCCGAGCGTGGCCACGCCCAGGGCGAGGCCGGACTGCTGGGTGGTGACCATGACGCCACCGCCCACGCCCGCCTGCGTCACCGGCAGTTCGCTCAGCACGATGCGCAGCAGCACCGGCAGCACCATGCCCTGGCCGACGCCGAGCACCGCCATGCTGGGCGCGAGGCCGGCTACGGAGGTACCGGGCCAGCTCGCGTACACGGTCAGGGCCAGGGCGATCAGCCCCGCCCCCTGGATCAGCGAACCGACGATCACCACCCGTCGCCCGAACCGCCGCACCAGCCGCGGCCCGGCGAGCGAGGCGAAGAAGAAGGTGACGCAGAGCGGCACCAGCGACAGGCCGGCCGCGAGGGGGCCGTAGTGCAGGCCGTTCTGCAGGGCGACGGCCACCACGAACATGAAGCCGCCGAAGCCCAGCGAGAACGGAACGATCACCGACAGACCGCTGTTCACGGACGGGATGCGCAGCAGCGACGGCGGCACGAGCGGCGTCCGGCCGGCACGTTCGGCGCGGCGCTCCACGAGGAAGAACGCGGCGCCCGCGAACGGGAAGACGGCCAGCAGGACCCAGGACCACAGCGGCCAGCCGGCCGCCCGGCCCTCGGTCAGCGGCAGCAGCAGGGTGATCAGGGTGACGGCGAGCAGCACGGTGCCCGGAACGTCGGTCCGGGCCGGACGGGGGGAGTGGGTCTCGGGCACCGCGCGGACCGCCAGCAGCCAGGCCACGGCGGCGATCGGGACGTTCACCAGGAAGACCGCGCGCCAGCCGGTGCCCGCCAGGTTTGCGGAGACCAGCAGACCGCCGAGTACCTGGCCGACGGCGCTGGAGATCCCGGCCGTGCCGCCGTACAGGCTCACGGCCCTGGCCCGCCGCTTGCCGGCGGTCGTGGCCTGAATGGTGGCCAGGACCTGCGGCAGCAGCAGTGCGGCCGCCGCGCCCTGGGCGACCCGGGCGGCCACCAGCGTCCCCGCGTCCGTCGCGAGACCGCAGGCCAGCGACGTCAGGCCGAAGGTGAACAGGCCCCACAGGAACAGCCGGCGGCGGCCGGCCATGTCCCCGAGCCGGCCGCCGAGGACCAGCAGCGTCGCGTACGCGACCCCGTAGCCGGCCACCACCATCTCCAGCATCGCGGGGCCCGCGTGCAGATCGTGGTCGATGGTCGGCAGGGCGACATTGACGATAAAGAAGTCGATCATGGGGAGGGCCGCGCCCAGCAGGACGGTCAGAAGACCGAGTGGGGTCAACGCGGAGGTGGCGGTGCGCTGTTGAGGGGCGTTCGCCGGGGCTTCCTGGATGGCGGTCTGTGCTCGGGTATCGCTCACAGGTCGACGATCCCGGACCGCTCAGACGGGTACCAGAGTGTTCTTATCCTGGTACCGGCGCTACCTGGCAACCGGCTGGGGACTACGGCACGCTGGACGCATGACCGTCGACGCTTCCCCGACGCAGGCTGCCACAAGCCCCGCTGCCGCCGCTGCCCCGCCGGCCGTCAACGCCCCGCGCGACGACGCCGCCCGCCGGGCCGAGCTGGCCGCCTTCCTGCGCAGCCGGCGCGAGCGGATCACCCCCGAGCAGGTCGGCCTGCCGCGCGGCCGGCGCCGGCGCACACCGGGACTGCGCCGCGAGGAGGTCGCACAACTGGGGGCGGTCGGAGTCACCTGGTACACCTGGCTCGAACAGGCCCGGGACATCCACGTATCACCGCAGGTCCTGGACGCGGTGGCCCGCGCGCTGCTGCTCGACCGCGCCGAGCGCAGCCATCTCTTCGCGCTGGCCGGGGCGGTCGACCCGCTGCCGGGAAGGGAGTGCACGGGCGTACCGCGCGCGTTGCGGCAGATCCTGACGCAGCTCGCCCCGTTCCCCGCGGTCCTCCAGAACAGCCGGTTCGACATCCTCGCCTACAACAGCACGTACGGGCAGCTCATGTGTGATCTCGACGCGCTGCCCGAGGAGGACCGCAACTGCATGTGGCTGGCCTTCACCAACCCCCAGTGGCGGGCCAGTGTGGTCGACCTGGACGCCAGCCTGCGGGTGATGGCCGCCAAGTTCCGGGCGTCGATGGCCGAGCATGTCGCGGAGCCGCCCTGGAAGGCGCTGGTCGCGCGGCTGACGGAGGCCTCGCCCGAGTTCCGGGAGATCTGGGCCCAGCACGAGGTCGTCCGCCCGGTCAGCGCCGTCAAGGTCTTCCGGCATCCGCGGGTGGGCGTACTCCAGCTGACGGCCACGAGCTTGTGGACGGGGCCCAACCCCGGACCCAAGCTGGTGTCGTACGCCCCGGTGGACGAGACGTCCCGCGAGCGGCTGGAGCAGCTGGCGGAGCTGACGGCGCTCGCTGCGGTGTGAGGGGTATCCGGCGGATGCAGCGCCCTAAGGGGCGGGCGAACACTTCCCGTAGGGGTCACGATCGCCCCCTGCGGGCCACAACCGGGCGGGGCGGACGGGTGTTCCCGGTGGGGCTGGGGGAGACGGGGTCCGAGGTGGGGGCATTCGGGGTGACCGGGCCCGAGGTGGGGGTACGCGGGGTGATCGGGCCCGAGGCGGGGCTGGGGGAGGCCAGGCCGCGCGGTGGGGGCGTGCGGGGTGATCCGGGCCGAGGCACGCGGGGTGACCGGGCTGCGCGGTGGGGGTACGTGGGGAGACCAAGCCGCGCGGTGAGGGTACGCGAGAAGCCAGGCTGCGAGGTGGGGCCGGGGCAGGCCAGGCCGCGGGGTGGGGCATGCGGGGTAACCAGGCCGCGAGGTGGGGGCCTGCGGGGAGTCTGGGCCCGAGGTGTGGGTACGCGAGGAGACCAAGCCGCGCGGCGAGGGTACGCGGGGAAGCCAGGCCGCGAGGTAGGGGCATGCGGGGAGACCGGCCCGCGAGGTAGGGCACGCGGAAAAACCAAGCCGCGACGTAGGCCACGCCGAAAAACCAGCCCGCCAGCTACGCCACGCCTCGAAACCACCCCCTACGGCCGCCCCTACGGCCGCGCGCTGGCCCGTTGTTCCCCCCGTTCCTCCTCGAAGAGCGTCGCCGTGCGTGTGGCCGTGGTCTTTGCCCAGTGGCCCGTTGTCAGGGCGCCGAGCAGTAGGACGGCCGCGGCGCAGCCGGTGATGATCCACCAGGCCGGGCGGCCGGCCGCGAGGAACTCGTCCGCGGTGGCTGCGGCATGCGCCCCGCTCGCCAGTACGGCGCCGATCACCGCGACCCCGAGCGACTGCCCGACCTGCCGGCTGGTGGAGGCCACGGCGGCGGCCACCCCGGCCTGGGCGCGCGGCATACCGGACACCGCGGTGTTGGTGATCGGCGCGTTGACCAGGCCGAATCCGATGCCGAAGAGGACATAGCCGGTGAACATCAGCCCCTCGGCCGACTGCGCGTCGAAGGCCGCGAAGAGCAGCCCGCTCGCCCCCATCGCCGCACCGGCGAGCAGCAGCGGCAGCCGGGGCCCGCGGCTGCCCACCAGCCGCCCCGACACCGGCGCGAAGAACAGCGTCATCCCGGCCATCGGCAGCATGTAGAGCCCGGCGTCCAGGGCCGACAGCCCGCGGATGTTCTGCAGGTACAAGGTGTTGATGAAGAGAAAGCCGGCGAGCGCGGCGAAGGCGCAGACGGCCACGACCGTGGCGCCGCTGAACGGGGCACTGTGGAAGAACCGCAGGTCGATGAGGGGTTCGGCACGACGCCGCTCGTAGCCGATCAGCGCCGCCAGCGAGACCACCGCCACCAGCACGAACCCCACGATCTCCGCGGACACCCAGCCGGCGCCCGGCGCCTCGATGATCGCGTACGTCAGCGAGCCGAGCAGCGTGATCACCAGCAGCTGGCCGACCGGGTCGACCCGGCGCGGCCTGGGGGCGCGCGATTCGGGGACGTAGCGCAGGGTGAGGAAGAGCGCGAGCGCCGCAATGGGGACGTTCATCCAGAAGATCGAGCGCCAGCCGACGCTCTGCACCAGCAGTCCGCCGACCACCGGCCCGGCCGCCATGCTGATGCCGACCACCCCGCCCCACGCCCCGATGGCGCGGGCCCGCTCCCGGGGGTCGGTGAAGGTGTTGGTGATGATCGACATCGCGACGGGGTTGAGCATCGAGCCGCCGATCGCCTGCACCATCCGGAAGACCACCAGCCAGTCCAGGCCCGGCGCCAGGCTGCACAGCAGCGAGCCGATCGCGAAGACCACCAGCCCGGCCAGGAACACCCGTCGCCGGCCGAGCCGATCGGCGGTCGAACCGGCCAGCATCAGAAGCGAGGCCAGCACCAGCGTGTAGGCGTCGATCGTCCACTGCATCCCGGAGACCGAGGCGCCCAGCTCGCGCTGCATGGAGGGCAGGGCGACGTTGAGGACGGTGTTGTCGAGGCTGACGATCAGCAGGCTCATACAGCAGATCGCCAGTACGAGGAGTCGACGCCGGCGGCTGAGGTCAGGCATGGTTGAACGCTACAACGATTCGGGCCGGCACAGGCTCCGGCAGGGCCACTCGCGCGGTGCGGGACAATGGGAGGTCGCAGCGGCCGGCACCCGTACGGCCGCGGCCCGTCCGCCCCGCCAACGGAAGCCGAAGAAAGCCGAAGGTACCCCCGCCATGACTCTGCTGCAGATCGGCCCGCACGCGGTGCAGCCGCCCGTGGTCCTCGCGCCGATGGCCGGGATCACCAACGCCCCGTTCCGGACGCTGTGCCGGGAGTTCTCCGGCGGCAAGGGCCTGTTCGTCAGCGAGATGATCACGACGCGGGCGCTGGTCGAGCGCAACGAGAAGACCATGCAGCTGATCCACTTCGACGAGACCGAGCAGCCGCGCTCGATCCAGCTGTACGGCGTCGACCCGGACACCGTCGGCAAGGCCGCCCGCATGATCGCCGAGGAGGACCTCGCCGATCACATCGACCTCAACTTCGGCTGCCCGGTCCCGAAGGTCACCCGTAAGGGCGGCGGCTCGGCGCTGCCGTACAAGCGCAACCTGCTGCGTTCCATTCTGCGCGAGGCGGTGGCGAACGCGGGCGCGCTCCCGGTGACCATGAAGATGCGCAAGGGCATCGACGACGACCACATCACCTACCTGGACGCGGGGCGGATCGCGGCCGAGGAGGGCGTCACGGCGATCGCCCTGCACGGGCGGACCGCCTCCCAGCACTACGGCGGCACCGCCGACTGGGACGCCATCGCGCGCCTCAAGGAGCATGTCCCCGAGATCCCGGTGCTCGGCAACGGCGACATCTGGTCGGCCGACGACGCCCGGCGGATGATGCGGGAGACCGGCTGCGACGGCGTGGTCGTGGGGCGCGGCTGCCTGGGCCGGCCGTGGCTGTTCGGCGACCTGGTGGCCGCCTTCGAAGGCACGGGCACCTATGCCCAGCCGACGCTCAAGGAGGTCGCGACCGTGATGCTGCGGCACGCCACCCTGCTCGGCGAGTGGCTCGGTGACGAGGCGCGCGGTGTGATCGACTTCCGTAAGCATGTCGCCTGGTACACCAAGGGCTTCTCGATCGGCTCCGAGATGCGCCGCTCTCTCGCGGTCACCTCCTCGCTCGACGAGCTGGACGCGCTGCTCCAGGAGCTGGACCTCGATCAGCCGTGGCCGGCGGGCGCGGACGGCCCGCGCGGCCGCACATCGGGCCGTAACCGCGTCGTCCTGCCGGACGGCTGGCTGGACGACCCCTACGACTGCACCGGCGTCGACGCGGACGCCGAGCTGGACACGTCGGGCGGCTGACACCGATCCGGCCTCCCCCGGCCTCCCCCTGGCCTCCCCCGTATGGCGGAGCCGGACGCCGGTGTCTCCACCCTGGCGATGAGGCGCCCAACTGCTCTGCGCTGCACCCTTGTTGAGGTCCAACACGAACCGGGCCCGGCGGGAGCGAGGACGAGGAGACCCCGACGCCGCGACGGCGCGCGGTGCGACGTGCCGCCTGTGATCGGGCAGCCGCCCGGTCTGACATCGAGCGGCCACCCGTTGCGCCGACGCCTGGGCGTGTCGGTCCACGGAAGCGGGCCGAACCGCCGGCACCGCGATACCGTTTGAGTCCGTACGGGGTGCGGGTGCGGCGGCTCGTACGGCCGTGTGCGGGACCCGGCGGGCCACCGGCAGACCCCGGACGGGCCTCGCGGAACGGGCTCCGAGGACGAGGCTGAGGAGAGGCTGTGGTGAGTGCAGAGGGTTTCATCGGGGACGCCGAGAAGGCGGTCCGGGCCAAGCTCGGTGACGCCCCCGTCCGCTACGAGCAGATGGCCGCGGTGGCGAGCATCTACCGTGCCGCGGCCGCCGTCCGCCAGCACTTCGAGAACTCCGTGCTGCGCGGCGCCGAGCTGACCTGGACCTCGTTCGTCGTGCTGTGGGTGGTGTGGATCCGGGGCGAGCGGGAGACCCGCCGGGTCGCCGAGGAGGCAGGCATCTCCAAGGGCACGCTCACCGGCGTCGCCCGCACCCTGCAGGGCCGTGGCCTGCTGGAGCGCAAGGCGCACCCGGACGACGGCCGGCTCGCCCTGCTCGCCCTCACGCCCGAGGGCGAGCGGCTGATGGCCCGGCTCTTCCCCGAGTTCAACGCCGAAGAGGCCTTCGTCACCGAGGGGTTGAGCGACGACGAGGCGCTGGACCTGGCCGATCTACTCCGCCGCATCGTGGCGCAGGTCGAGACCCGCGGCGCGGAGCGGCGACTGGAGCTGCTGGACGGTCATGACCCGCGGCCGCGGCGGAGCGGACGGCGGGCTAAGCGGGTCGGGGCTCTCCCGATCCACCCGGCCTAGGCTCTCCCGATCCACCCGGCCTAGGGCCCGATTCACCCGGCCTAGGGCCCGACCCGTCGGCCAGGCCCGAGCCCGTCCCCACTAGCCCCGCCGTCGGACAGGCCCGAGCCCTGCCCCACCAGCCCCGCCGCGCCGATGTCCCGGTAGCGGTCGAGCAGTTCACCGATCACCCGGACGGCATTCTCGTCGGCGGGGGTGTAGACCCACATCTTGGCGTCGGCGACGGCGGTCGTCGTGAATCCGGTGGCGGTGATCGTGACGGTGCGGCCGTCGACGGTCCGGAATTCCTTGCGGTGGGTGGCCGGTGCCGAGATTTCATGACGGGCCCACAATTCCGCGAAGAGCGGGCTGGCCGCGGAGAGTTTCCGGATGTACGCGCGCCAGCGCGGATCGTTCAGCCGCCGACCGAATTCGGCCCGCAACTGCCCGACCATGAAGGAGACTTCACGCTCCCAGTCGACCAGCGGCTGACTCTCCTCGTCCGCGGTGAAAAGCCGCCACAGCACATTGCGGTCCGACGGCGGAAGCAGCACCATCCGCGGGTCGAGCGCCGCGTACGCGTCATTGAAAGCCAGTACGTCATATCCGGCGGAGACCACACCTGCGGGCAAGGGGCTCAGCGAATCCAGAATGGTCTGCATGGTCTGCGCCTCGGGCGGTAGCGGCTGCCGGGCCGGGGGGCAGCCGGCGGCGCCGGGCACGTCGGCGAGCCGGTGCAGATGGGCGCGCTCCGCCGGGTCGAGCAGCAGCGCACGGGCGATGGCGTCGAGCACCTGCACGCTCGGGTTGATCGCCCGACCCTGCTCCAGCCAGGTGTACCAGGCCACGCCGACGCCGGCGCGGTGGGCGACCTCCTCGCGGCGCAGCCCCGGGGTGCGCCGCCGCGGCCCGCCGGGCAGGCCCACGTCCCCGGGCGCGATGCGCTCCCGGCGGAGCCGCAGAAACGCGGCGAGTTCACCGCGCCGGGCGGCCGCGGCGGTTGCGGAACGGGTGGTTGTCGCTGACACCGCACCATCATGCGGGAAGCCGTCACGCCGTGCCAGATACCGCCGGTACCAGGATCACTGGATCTCTGGTACCCGAATACGAGGTTCGTGATCATCGCTGTTGTGAACGATCCGACCACCCATACCGCGGATATCCTCGCGGATTCCCCACATGTCCCCGCGGATTCCTCGCATGTCCCCGTATCTTCCCGGGGTGTTCCCGTAACCGACCCTGCTGCTTCCGTAATTGCCCCTGATATCGGTGAAACCGGCCCGCATACGCATACCTCCGCGCAGGGCCCGGAATTCCGCGCGATACGGCAGGCGCCGGCCACCCGCCCCCGCCGGAGGGGAAACCGGCCGCACCCCAACGGGATTCTCCTCGTCATCCTCGGCGCGGTATTCATGGCGTTGCTGGACGCGACCGTCGTCAATGTCGCGGCCCCGACCATGCGCACCGATCTCCATACCACCGGCTCCGCACTCCAGTTGATCGTCTCCGGCTATACGATCTCCTATGCCGCGCTGTTGATCACCGGTGCCCGGCTCGGCGCCCGGCACGGGTTCCGCACCGTCTTTCTGGCCGGCCTCGCCCTCTTCACCCTGGCCTCGTTCGGCTGCGGGCTGGCGCCGGGAGCCGGGGTGCTGATCGGCGCCCGTGTGGTGCAGGGGCTCGGTGCGGGGCTGATGGTTCCGCAGATCTACAGCCTGATTCAGCTGACGTTCGAAGGGCGCGCCAGGGCACGGGCGTTGAGCCTGTACGCGACGGTGATCGCGGTCGCCGTGGTGGTCGGCCAGGTCGCCGGCGGACTGCTGGTCAGCGCGGACCTGTTCGGCACCGGCTGGCGCCCGGTCTTCCTGATCAATGTGCCGGTCGGGCTGGCGCTGCTGGCCACGGCGGTACGGCTGCTGCCCCGTCAGACGTCCCGGTCGCCCAAGGGACTGGACCTGCCCGGTCTGGTCACCCTGACCGCCACGCTGCTGCTGCTGGTCGTACCGCTGGTCCTGGGGCATGAGCAGCACTGGCCGCGGTGGACGGCGGTCTGCCTGATCGCGGCGGCCCCGGCGTTCGCGCTGTTCGCAGGCGTCGAGCGGGCGGTCGCCCGGCGTGGCGGCGCGCCGCTGGTGCCCGGGCGGGTGCTGAGGTCGCGGGACCTGGTGTGTGGTGCGGGCGCGTTGTTCTTCAGCATGGCCGGTTACGCCGGGTTCCTCTTCTCCTTCTCCCAGCATCTGCAGTCGGGGCTCGGCGAGTCCGCGGTCCGCGCCGGTCTGACCTTCGCGCCGCTGGCGCTCGGCGTGGCCGCCGGCAGCCTCACCTGGCAGCGGCTGCCCGCCCGCTGGCATCTGCGCATGATCGCCGCCGCCTGCGTCCTCGCCGCGGCCGGCTACCTCGGCATCGGCCTCGCCCTGCGCGCCGGCGGCCAGGGCGGTCCCGTCCTTCTGGTGCTCCAGCTCGTCTGGGGTCTCGGTCTGGGCTACACCACCAGCCCGCTGCTGACCCTCGCCCTGTCCACCATCGCCCCAGCCGATGCCGCCGACGCCAGCGGGGTGCTCACCACCGTGCCGCAGATCGCCCAGGTGGTCGGTGTCGCGGCGTACGGCAGCATCTTCCTGTCCCTCGCCGACGCCCCCGCGGCCGCCCGCACCCCCGCCGCGTCCGCCGAAGCCCTGTACGCCACCGGGCTGCCCGTCGCGGCCGGCGCCCTGCTCGGCGCGCTGGCGCTGGTCCCGCTGCTCCGGTCCCGGGCCCGTGCGCGCACCGGGACATCCCTCGCGGCGAAGACCCGTGCCGGGGGCGACGAAGGGTGAGCTCACATGAGCCGTCCACTGCCGTCCACTGCCGTCCACTGCCGTCCACCGCCGGCCCCGCAGGCGAGTGGCCGGCCGGCCGGGCGGGGCGGTGACTCGACGAGATGCTCGTGGACTCGACGAGATGCTCGTGGTGCCGGCCGAGCGGTATACGAACCCCGGACGTCGAGTCGGTCTTCCCGCCGGCCGGGAACTATGGCCTGAACGCGGCTGCGGGCCTGGTTCGACCAGGGCCGGGGCGCGATCACGGCCCGGCTCGGCGCTGGCTCGGCGCCGGCCCGGACCGGCGGGTGGCCGAATTGCGCGCAGATCTGCCTGCCGGTCGTACGCGCGCGGGCGCGCTTTCTGGTCGACGCGCTCCTTGATCACGTAGCGGGAAGCGGGTCCAAATGATGGGACCCCAGCACACATGAGCGCGTGATTCTCGCCACCCCTGATAGGCAGCGCGCTCAGATGAGCGATGTGCGCCGGGCTCCACCTCTCCAATGGTGGCACCCGGTGCCACGCCGCATGTGTTCGATAGATCAACTTCTTGATTGCTCTGTGTAGTGAAAGTGCGTCACCCGATTGCGCAGCGGAGTGATGCATTCAGGTAATGAAGGGTCTGCCAAATGCATGATCACTTTCGATCTGCTGGCGGACGCCTGGTTACACGCGTATGTCGACCAAGTGGACGTACCCATACGCCTTCGATCTGGGTATGTTCCTCGCCGTCAGGGCAGCCCGTCGGCGAGGAGTCAGTGCCGTGCCGGAAACACAAGATCCCCACGTAACCCAGCCTTCTTCCGCGAAGTTCGTCTACGACTTCACCGAGGGCAACAAGGACCTCAAGGACCTCCTAGGTGGCAAGGGCGCGAACCTCGCCGAGATGACCAACCTGGGGCTTCCGGTCCCTCCGGGCTTCACGATCACCACCGAGGCCTGCAAGGTCTACCTGGAGAGCGGCACCGAGCCCGCGGCACTGCGTGCCGAGGTCTCCGAGCACCTCGACGCCCTTGAGCAGAAGATGGGCAAGAAGCTCGGCCAGGCCGACGACCCGCTGCTCGTATCGGTGCGTTCCGGGGCGAAGTTCTCCATGCCCGGCATGATGGACACCGTCCTCAACATCGGCCTCTCCGATGCGTCGGTTTCCGGCCTCGCCGCGCAGGCCGGCGACGAGCGGTTCGCGTGGGACTCCTACCGCCGCCTCATCCAGATGTTCGGCAAGACCGTGCTGGGCGTCGACGGCGAGCTCTTCGAGGACGCCCTTGAAGAGGCCAAGCAGGCCAAGGGCGTCCGCGTCGACGTCGACCTGGACGCCGAGGACCTCCAGGGCCTGGTCGCGCACTTCAAGGACATCGTCGCCAAGGAGACCGGCCGCGACTTCCCGCAGGACCCGCGCGAGCAGATGGACCTCGCCGTCCGCGCGGTCTTCGACTCGTGGAACACCGACCGCGCCAAGCTCTACCGCCGCCAGGAGCGCATCCCCGGCGACCTCGGCACGGCCGTCAACGTCTGCTCCATGGTCTTCGGCAACCTCGGCCCCGACTCCGGCACCGGCGTCGCCTTCACCCGCGACCCCGCCAGCGGCCACCAGGGCGTCTACGGCGACTACCTGCAGAACGCGCAGGGCGAGGACGTCGTCGCCGGTATCCGCAACACGGTCCCGCTCGCGGACCTGGAGCAGATCGACAAGGCGTCGTACGACCAGCTGATGCAGATCATGGAGACGCTCGAAACGCACTACAAGGACCTGTGCGACATCGAGTTCAC
Source organism: Streptomyces sp. NPDC002446 (assembly GCF_053595675.1). Lineage (NCBI taxonomy): Bacteria > Bacillati > Actinomycetota > Actinomycetes > Kitasatosporales > Streptomycetaceae > Streptomyces > Streptomyces sp. NPDC002446. The sequence goes on from NZ_JBSFYC010000001.1 coordinate 271,205, forward strand.
CATCGAGCGCGGCAAGCTGTGGATGCTGCAGACCCGGGTCGGCAAGCGCACCGCCGGTGCCGCCTTCCGGATCGCCACCCAGCTCGTCGACCAGGGCCTGATCGACGAGGCCGAGGCCCTCCAGCGGGTCAGCGGCGCGCAGCTCGCCCAGCTGATGTTCCCCCGCTTCGACCTCGGCGCGAAGTCCGAGATGATCGGCCGCGGTATCGCCGCCTCTCCGGGCGCGGCGGTCGGCAAGGCGGTCTTCGACTCGTACACCGCCGTCAAGTGGTCGCGCTCCGGCGAGAAGGTCATCCTGATCCGCCGCGAGACCAACCCCGACGACCTCAACGGCATGATCGCCGCCGAGGGCATCCTCACCTCGCGCGGCGGCAAGACCTCGCACGCCGCCGTCGTCGCCCGCGGCATGGGCAAGACCTGTGTCTGCGGCGCCGAGGAGCTGGAGGTCGACACCAAGTCCCGCCGGATGACGACCAGCGACGGCACCGTCATCGAGGAGGGCGACGTCGTCTCCATCGACGGCTCCACCGGCAAGGTCTACGCCGGCGAGGTGCCGGTCGTGCCGTCCCCGGTCGTGGAGTACTTCGAGGGCCGGATGCACGCCGGCGCCGACGACGCGGACGAGCTGGTCAAGGCCGTCCACCGGATCATGGCGTACGCGGACCGGGTCCGCCGGCTGCGCGTCCGGGCCAACGCCGACAACGCCGAGGACGCCGCCCGCGCCCGCCGGTTCGGCGCCCAGGGCATCGGCCTGTGCCGCACCGAGCACATGTTCCTCGGTGAGCGCCGCGAGATGGTCGAGCACCTGATCCTGGCCGACACCGACGCCGACCGGGAGGCCGCGCTCGCCGAGCTGCTGCCGCTGCAGAAGGCCGACTTCATCGAGCTGTTCGAGTCGATGGACGGCCTGCCGGTGACCGTACGGCTGCTGGACCCGCCGCTGCACGAGTTCCTGCCTGACATCACCGAGCTGTCCGTACGGGTCGCGCTCGCCGAGGCCCGCAAGGACGCCAACGAGAACGACCTGCGGCTGCTGCAGGCCGTGCACAAGCTGCACGAGCAGAACCCGATGCTGGGTCTGCGCGGCGTACGCCTCGGCCTGGTCATCCCCGGCCTGTTCGCGATGCAGGTACGGGCCATCGCCGAGGCGGCCGCCGAGCGCAAGAACGCCAAGGGCGACCCGCGCGCCGAGATCATGATCCCGCTCGTCGGCACCGTCCAGGAGCTGGAGATCGTCCGCGAGGAGGCCGAGCAGGTCATCGCCGAGGTCGAGAAGACCCACGGCGTCAGCCTCAAGCTCACCCTCGGCACGATGATCGAGCTGCCCCGCGCCGCCCTCACGGCCGGTCAGATCGCCGAGTCCGCCGACTTCTTCTCCTTCGGTACGAACGACCTCACGCAGACGGTCTGGGGCTTCTCCCGCGACGACGTCGAGGCCAGCTTCTTCACCGCGTACCTGGAGAAGGGCATCTTCGGCGTCAGCCCGTTCGAGACCATCGACAAGGACGGCGTGGGCTCGCTGGTCCGCAACGCCGCAGCGGCCGGCCGGGCCACCCGCCCGGACCTCAAGCTCGGTGTGTGCGGCGAGCACGGCGGCGACCCGGAGTCCGTCCACTTCTTCCACGAGGTGGGCCTGGACTACGTCTCCTGCTCCCCGTTCCGCATCCCGGTCGCACGGCTGGAGGCGGGCCGCGCGGCGGCCGAGTCGAAGGGCAGCGACAGCCGCTGAACCACCCCTCCGGGTCCCCGCGGGCGCCGAGCGCGCCGTGCGGACCCGGAGGAAGACCACCGGAGCTGCGGCCGGGCACACCGACCCTCATCCGCCCACTCGCCGGCTCCGGAACCCAACGAGGGCGGCACCTTGTGCGGAGGTGCCGCCCTCGGTTCGTGTTCGTCGGTTCGTGCTTCGTCGTGGATCAGCAGATGCGCCCGGCGTGGTGCGCGCCCCGGACGTTGGAGGCCGAGCCCGGGCACGACGTGCCGGGGCCTACGCAGCGGGGCGGTGTTCGGGGTACGGAGAACGTCTGCTTCCGGGCCGCTGCGGGTCCACCGAGGGGACTACTGCGCGCGGGCCCCGGACGGGGTTCCGGGGCGGGGGCGGCACCTGTGCGGAGGTGCCGCCCTCGCTTTCTCCGGACTCCCCCCTCGGGAGCTGCCGCCATCCCGGTCGGCGCGGGAAGGCGGCCTTCAGCGGGGCTGCCGAGCGGCCGGTTGTTTGCCCATCACCCCCCACGGGATCGAGCAATCCGGGCCGGTCGCGCCGCCGTTGAATTGAGTACAGCATTCCTGTCGGCTGCCTGGTGGCGCGACCCTTTTCAAGTCTGGCCAAAAGGGCATGGTGACCGCGCGTGTCGGCGTGCATACTCAGGCGTGCCGGGGGCCGACTGAGGAAACAGGGGTGGGGGTTCGGTGTTACGCGTCCATTTCAGTGGACTCGATCTGGCCCGTGTGCGCATTGCGGCACGCCCGGACGCACTGTGGGAGACCGTCTTAAGCTTTCATCGACTGCGCGACAGGCGCGACGATTCGGCGTTCGGCAAATGGCGATCGGAAACGCGTGGAAGGTTGAATGGCGAAGCGCGTCTGCTGGCGCCCCTGGTGCCCACGCGCGGCTATTTTCCCGATTTCCTGACGCCCGCCGAAGGGCTCCTCGGGATGGGCGACGCACTCGCCGCGCTGCGCGAGACGCCGGCCGCCCGGCTGCACGACGAGCTCGGCCGGCTCTCGACCGCGACCCGCCCGCTGCCCTCGTGGATACGGGCGATGGCCGACGGCGAGACCCGCGCCCTGGGCCGTCTCGCCGGCATCCTGCAGCGCTACTACGAGGCGGCCGTCGCCCCGTACTGGGCGCGCGTCCAGGGCCGCATAGAGGCCGACCGCGCCACCCGCGGCCGGGCCCTCCTCGACGGCGGCGCGGACCGTCTGCTGGCCTCACTGCCGCCGATGATGCGCTGGCGCCCACCGGTGCTGGAGGCCGACTACCCGGTGGACCGCGAGCTCCATCTGAACGGCCGGGGCCTGCTCCTGCTGCCGTCGTACTTCTGCCGGCGCACCCCGGTCACCTTCCACAACCCGGATCTGACGCCGGTCCTGGTCTATCCCGTGGAGCACCAGGTGCCCCGCCTCACGCCGAACGTGGCGCAGGAACGTTCCCTCGGGCGGCTCGTCGGCCAGACCCGTTCCGCGATCCTCCAGGGCATCGGCGTCGGCTGCACCACCAGCGAACTCGCCCGCCGCGCCGATGTCTCGCTGGCCTCCGCCAGCCAGCACGCGACCGTACTGCGCGACGCCGGCCTGCTGACCACGCTGCGGCAGGGCAACGCGGTGCTGCACACCCTCACCCCGCTGGGCGCGGCCCTGCTGCGTGGGGCGCGACCGGCGGAGGGGGCGGGAGCGGCCTAGGAGCGGCCGGCGTGAGCGGAGGTCCGGGGTGTACGGGTGGCCGGCGCGGCGGGTGCCGGGGCCGCCGGCCGGTCGTGCCCCGGACCAGAGCACCACCGAGCGCTCGACGGGCGGGAACTCCCCCTGGAATAGGGCCAGTTGATCCGGAGAGCGGAAGCGCGCGGAGCCCGGGAGATAGTCGTGTACCGCGCGGGCCCCATCGATCCGCGCCCTGATTTCCGAAGGCAAATTGTCGTATGCCGTGGCCATATCGGCCCGCAGCGTGTCTCCGCCCGCGGGTGGGACCTCGCGCAGCGGCAACACCGCCCCGAGCGCCGGCCGTTCCCGGAAGGTGGCATCGGCATGCCATACGTTCTCGAACGCGGCAACCCCGCCGACCGCCTTGCCGAACCGCGCCACGCGCTTCGAATCACCCTGGGCGAGGAGCGGATTGGTCGCCAACTCTCCCCAATTGAGGGCGAATTCGCGCTGCGCGGCGGAGCTGAGATGTTGCCCGTGGAAGAACGACAGAACAACACCTTCCACTTCAGCCTCGTACGGCCGGTGCTCCCAGCCGTCGGGCGTACGACGCAGGATACGCGGCCCCTTCGTACGGCCCGTCGGCGGGGATCCGGCGGGGATCCCGTGGGGATCCGGTGGGGGTGCATGGGCGGCAGCGGGGAGTCGGTCGAATCGGTGCGGGGCGGCGAATCGGTGCGGGGCGGCGAACTGGTGCGGGGCGGCGAATCGGTGCGTCAGTCATCGATCCCGCTGCGCTCCACCCCCGCCACGATGTACCGCTGGAGCAGCAGGAAGACGAGGACCAGGGGGACGATCGACACGGCCGCCGCCACGAACAGTTCGTGCAGATTGAGGTTCTGCGCGGTGGTGAACGTGGACAGCGCCACCTGCACCGTCCAGGCCTCCTGGTCCTGCCCGATCACCAGCGGCCACAGGAACGCGTTCCAGGCCCCGATGAAGACGATCGTGCCGACGGCGGCGAACACCGGCCGGGTGTTGGGGACGACGATGCGCCAGTACGTCCGCCAGTAGCCGAGCCCGTCGACCCGCGCCGCATCCTCCAGTTCCTTGGGAAAGCCCAGAAAGTACTGCCGGAAGACGAAGCAGGCGAAGGCGCTGAACAGCGTCGGGATCACCAGCCCCCGCAGCGTCGAGATCCATCCCAGCGACGACACCAGCACAAAGCTCGGCACGAACGTCACGGCCGCCGGCACCATCAGCGTCCCCAGGATCGCGTAGAAGACGACAGAGGAGTGCCGGTACGGAATCCGGGCCAGGCCGTACCCCGCGAGCGAGGCCAGCAGGACCGTGCCGATCGTCGTCGACACCGCGATCAGCGTGGAGTTGAGCAGCGCCCGCCCCAAGGGGAGGGCCGGGTCCCGGAAGACCTCGGTCAGATTCGACCACTGCAGATCGTGCGGGAAGAACGTCCAGTCCGGTGCGGTGATGTCCCGCTCGGTCGCCAGCCCGTTGCGCACCAGCAGATAGAACGGCACCAGAAACAGCAGTGCCAGCGAGATCAGCAGCACCACCCGCAGCGCCCGCCCCACCCGCGTCAGCCCCTCGTCCATCCCGATCAGTCCTCTCCCTTGCGGCCGAGGCCGAACCAGCGGGCCTGCACGACCGTCGCCAGCGCGATGATCAGCGCCAGGATCACCGCACCCGCACTCCCCAGCCCGAGGTTCTGATCCCGGCCCAGCGCCGTGTAGTAGAGGTAGACCAGCGGCGGCCGGGCGTACGGCGGATAGCCGCGCGCATCGCTCAGCAGGTTGTAGAACTCGTCGAAGGCCTGGAACGCATTGATCACCAGCAGCAGCACCACCGCCACGGATGTGGCGCGCAGCTGCGGAAAGGTGATGTGCCGGAACGTCTGCCAGCCGGGCCGCGCCCCGTCCACCGCGGCCGCCTCGTACAGCTGCGGCGAGATCCGCTGCAGCCCCGCCAGGAACAGGATCATGTAGAACCCGGCCTGCAGCCACAGCCGTACGGTCACGATGACCAGCCAGTACCAGGGCGGGTCGGTGGTCGACAGCCAGGCCGTCTGGTCCGCGCCGAACCACCCCAGGACGGTGTTGGCCAGCCCGAACCGCACCCCGTTGAAGATCGACAGCTTCCAGATCACCGCCGCGACGACATAGGAGCAGGCGGTCGGCAGGAAGAACACCGACCGGAAGAACGCCTGGGCCACCCGCAGCCGGTTGACCATCAGCGCCAGTGCGAGCGAGAGCGCGTAGGTGGCGGGCACGATGAAGACGGTGAACAGCAGGAACGTCCCCAGGCTGCCGAGGAACGCCGGATCGCTCAGCATCGCGCCGTAGTTGCCCAGCCCGACGAAGTCCGAGCCGGCCGGACTGACCGTGTTGTGCGCGTCGAAGAAGCTGAGGTAGACGCTCCACACCAGCGGGACGTAGGTGAACAGCGCCAGCCCGGCCGCGAACGGCCCGACGAACACCCAGAACCACAGACTCCGCCGCTGCGGCCCGAGCAGCCGCTCGCCCCACGCCGGCGCTGCCCCTCCGGTCACCTCCGTCATTTCTTCTTGACCCGCTGAAGCTCGGCGTTGACCTTCCGCACCACGCTCTTCAGCTCGCTCTCCGGGTTGGCGCCGTCCTTGATGATCCGGCTCAGCGCGTCCTGATAGGCCGTACGGTCCGCCGACGTCCACAGCAACGGCTCGGCGTATCCGTACTCCGTCGCGTACCGCACCGCGTCCGCGGCCGCCCCCTCCCGCAGCTCCTCGGCCTTCTTCGCCAACGAGATCCGGGCCGGGATGTGGAACCCGTACGACAGCGCGAAGTCCCGCTGGAAGTCGGTCCGTTCCACCCACAGCCACTTGGCGAAGGCCTTGGCCTCCGCCTTGCGCCCGCTGCGCGCACTGACCGCGGAACCGTACGCCCCCACAGGGACGGACGGCTTGCCCCCGCTCCCGTCCTTCGGGAACGGCAGCACCCCGAAGTCGTCCCCCAGCGCCTTCTTGATCTGCGGCAGCGCCCACAGCCCCGACCACTGCATCGCGGTCAGCCCCTGGATGAACGCGGCCGGATCGGACCAGTCCGTAGGCGCACCCAGCAGCAGCGACTTGTCCGCGTACAGCTGCCGTATCTTCGCCAGCACCCGGGCCGCGGCCGGATCGTCGAACCCGACCTTCCCGTCCTCGCTGATCAGACTCATCCCGGCGGCGAACAGCGGGGTCCCGCCGAGCACCCCCGCCCCGCCGTCGTTCCCCAGGAACAACCCCTTGGTCCTGCCGTCCTTACTGCTGAGCTTCTTCGCCGCGTCCACCAGCTCGTCGAGCGTCCGCGGCGGCTCCACACCGGCATCCTTCAGCGCGCTCCTGCGGTAGTAGAGCAGCTGCATGTCGATGACCTGGGGGATGCCCCAGATCTTGTCCTGCCAGATCTTCGGAGCGAGCACGGCCTGGTGGAAATCGTCCTTCACGGGCTCGACCTCGGCGGTCAGATCGACCACCTGCCCGCCCTGGATCTGATCCAGCAACGGCCCGTTGACCTCGAACACATCGGGACCCGAGTCGGTCAGCAGGGCGGCCGCGGTCTGCCGGTCATAGTCCCCCGGCCGCCACTGCACCGACACCTTCGCCTTCTTGTACGCCGCGGCATACCGCTTCACGGCCTGCTCGGTCCCCGGCTCCCCGTACTGGTGGTACCACTGACTGATCCCCGACCCCGAACCACCGCTCCCACGGCCCGTGTTGGACCCGCAGGCCGTCGCCCATGCCGCGGTCAGGGCCACCCCGCCGCCGGCCGCCAGCACCCGCCGCCTGTCGATCCCCGCCATGGCGCATCGCCCCCTGCCGCTCGTCACTGCCGCCTGCTGCTGTCTACCGGTTGCGGCCCGACTGCCTGTCTTCCTGCCTACCTGGCTGCCTGCCTGCCGCTGATCGTCGATCACCGCACGGTGCGGACCGCCAGGCCACTCTGCCGTACGGCCATGAAGCCCGCATTGCCTCTCGTTGCATCACTACGAACCAGCTCCACGCGCGATCTATGCCCATCCGCGCCCGCGAACCACGCATGCCGCGCGAACCACTCATGCCGCGCTCGCCGAGCCTGCAGCGCTCACCGTGCATGCAGCGCTCACCGTGCATGTGCCTGCGCCGCTCGCCCCGACCCCGGCAATCCGATCGCGTCAGCAGATCCCTCCTGTCACCCTGCTCCCATGACCCACATGTCGACACCAGCCCCTGCTTCGGCCCCCGCCCCTGCCCCCGCCGCTGCCGACGCCCCTGCCCCTGCAGAACTGCTGCTCATCGGAGGCCGGGCCGGCGTGGGCAAAACGACGGTCGGCTGGGAGGTCTCGGCCCTGCTGCGGACCGCCTCCGTCCCCCACGCCGTCATCGAAGGCGACTTCATGGGCCAGGTACACCCCGCCCCGGAAGGCGACCCGCACCGCTCCCAGATCACCGAACGCAACCTAACGGCGATCTGGTCCCACTACGCCCAACTCGGCTACCGGCGCCTGATCTACACGAACACCGTGAGCGTCCTGCCCGAGAACACGACGATGTTCCAGCGCGCCATAGGGGAGGACACACGCATCGTGCGGGTCCTCCTCACCGCCTCCGACGCCAGCACCGCCGACCGCCTGACCGCCCGCGAACTCGGCTCAGAACTGGAACACGAGCTGAAGAGCAGCGCTTACAAGGCCCGGCTCCTGGACGAGCGGGCCTCCGCGGACACGATACGAGTGGCCACCGACGGCCGGACCGTCCCGGACATCGCCGCCGACGTACTGGCGGCCACCGGGTGGGTCGGCAGCATCCCCGTCCCGCTACGCGGCACCTCGGTCCTCCTCCGTCCGACGACGGACGCCGACACCTCCGTCCTCGACCGGATCGTCCGCGAACCGGCGGTCGCGGCCTGGTGGTCGGAGCCGGACGACTACGACGACATGCTCGCCATCGTCCTCGACGGCGAGGTCATCGGGGCGATCCAGTACGACGAGGAGACCGACCCCGAATACCGCCACGCAAGCATCGACATCTTCCTCACGGCCGACATGCACGGCCGGGGCCTCGGCACGGACGCCGTACGCACACTGGCCCGCTGGCTGATCCACGAGCGCGGCCATCACCGACTGACCATCGACCCGGCCGCCGCCAACACCGCCGCGATCCGCAGCTACCGCAAGGTCGGTTTCAAGCCAGTCGGGACCATGCGCGCTTACGGGCGCGACTACCGGAGGGGCGGCTGGGCGGACGCGCTGCTGATGGATCTGCTCGCGGATGAGCTGATCTGAGCTGATCTGAGAGCGTCAAGTGCTGGGGTGGTGGCGCTTGCGGTAGAGGGCGATCGCCGACTTCGGGGGGAAGTTGGGAACGAAGGTCAGGGCCCCGTCGACTTTGGAGATGATGAGGTGACTGCCGCCGAACGACCGGGGCTCGGTGGGCGGAAACGTGGCGTAGACGAGATAGCCGATATCGAACTCTTCGACGTGTACGGACGCCGGGGTGCCATCGTGACAGCGCGGCTTGAAGCTGGTGCCGGCAATCTCCAGCGCTTCCTCGACGGTTGCCGGCCCCTGGTTCTCGGCTCGCGGCGGATCGATCTCCGGCACGTCTTTCTCCTTCGGCAACGAGGAGGGCTGGCGAAGAGGGGGCTAGCAACGAGGAGGGCTAGCAACGAGGAGGGCTGGCGACGAGGAAGCCTAGCTACGGGGAGGGGCTGGCCAGCCGCCAGCCCCCCCCGCACCACCGCTGTCTCGCAGAGTCGTGGTTCCCGTTATGAGTCTGCCTGGCGCTGCTTGCGGTAGAGGGCGATGGCCGATTCGGTGGGCAGGTTGGGGACGGTGACCGTTTCGCCGGTGTCCTTGGCCACGATGATCTTCGCGCCGCCGGGTGGGGTGGGCTGAGGCTGGCCGGATGAGTCCGTGGTGCGGGGGAAGGTGGCGTACACGAGGTAGCCGATGTCGAATTCTTCGACGTGCATGGGCGCCGGGGAACCGTCCGTCAGCTTGGGCTGGGCGTAGCGGCTGCGGACGATGGCAAGGGCTTCTTCGGGAGTCGAAGGGCTGATGGGGCTTTCCTGGGACATGGAGTTGCCGCTCTCATTGTCTGACGGTGGCGAGTGAAGCCGTTCGCGACTCGCGACTCGCGACTTTCTGGCTTCCTGTGGTCCGGGGTGCTCACATCATGAATGCCATAGCATATTGCCTTTGTCGGCCGCAGATGCTCGCAGTCGCCCGAATGATTCGGGCTGGATTGCAGATTACTCTACTTCCCACCCATTCTCCCGAAGGGCTTCGATTCCCTTCTGGATTGCCGGTCGGCCAGGGCCACCGGGCGCCCAGACGGACCAATAGGTGGAGAAATCGAATACGATTTCACCGGGATTTCTGTGGAATCGATACTCGAAGGGCGCATGGACGACTGAAGCCCCCATGGGACCGTAAACCCAGGCTGCATCGCCGTGGAAAACCACGGGGTGATTAACGAACCCCTTTGTGACCTCAAGTTGGATTACTTGAGGATCTTTCTGGGGGTACGGGTACCCTTCGGGTAGGCACGCCATTGTCGCGTTGAATTGAATTTCCTGCCAGCCAATGGGTAGCCCGCTCGTGTCGTCTGCGGCCGCCGTGAGATAGTCATCGATGAATTCGATAGCGTTGTTCTCGCTGATTTCATCAGTCGTGACCACTTGCTCGTTCTGCAGGCGCGGCTCCGCAGTCACCCTCTCCGGGAGCGGCTCGCGTCGCAGCATCCCAAACTCTCGCGAGGGGGTGAGAGTGTCGACTGGCAGATCGAACTCGTTCTCCCAGTAAGCCGTCGCGACCTCCATCGAGAGGGGGATGCACAGGCTGTGCGACATCTCGAAGGCTGCGGAAATTGCCACCCTGGCCAAGTGGGCATGATCCAAGGGCAGGTCTTCCACGTCCTTCACCAGGCGGATGGACGCCCCTGGGAAGTCAAGCAATCTGGCGTCCGTCATCGCAGTCGCTCCCATGAAGTACCGTTATGAATGTATTCGGCAAGCACACCCATATCTGGATCCGAGCAAATGATGCGGTCCAGTTTACTGGCGTCGGGCGTCTTATTCAAATTTTCGAGGATGTCGTCGAATAGGTTCCTTTCCTTGATTACGGTGCCGTCGGGTCGGCTGAGCTTTACGCTTCCGTCAGGGCTCCTCTCGGTGGTGAGGCCCTTCTTGACCTTTATCTCGGCCTTCACCTTGAGGTAAATGCTGACATCGCGAGGTCGCGGAAGCGGGTGTCCGTGCGCTTCTCGCTTGTTGATCTTGTCGAATCCGTGCGCAACGGCATTCCTGATGTCGCTGGGCTTCTCGATCTCCCTTTCGACGGTGGTGACCTCTACGCGGTGCATGATCGGGCCGTTGGGCTCGGAGAGGCCAAGGTCGAATTCTGCGAGTGCCTCGTTATTCTCGGATAGGGGTGCGTTCAGCTCCAGGGCGGTGTGGAGGACGTGCTCGGGATTCTCCTCGAGAAGCCTCCTCGCCTCACGCATTTCGTTGAGGGTTTGCGCAAACTCCGTGTTGGCCTTTTTGCTGTGAAAGTCCAGCCAGGCATCCAGATCAAGGACCCTCGAAGCTGTGGGCCCGAGTATGTCCTCGGCCTGACTGCGGCGTTCGGCAATACTCGACCGCTCTTCGGGTGTTTCTTCCGGAGTGGCGCCCGGCTCCTCGGGCGCAGGGTGCTCGTCCCCGTCGTGGTGTGGTGCCTGCGAGGTGTCCTGGTCGGCGGGCTGATGCGCCGTGTGGGAGTTGTCCTCGGCATTCTGGGTCGGGTGGCTGGTGTGCGGTTGGCCGTTGTGCGGTTCTGCTGCGTCGTGCTGCTGCGGGACCTGGGTGGTGGACTGGCCGTGGGATACGTCCGGCGTTTCGGGGGTGGGCTTGGCGTAGATCAGGGGGTTGGGGTCGTTAGCGAGCGCATTGGCGAGGTGTTGCGAAATCCCCGTGCCGTGGTTCTTGGGTGCGCTTTCCTGATCGCCCGGGGTGGTGTGGGACTGCTGCTGATCGACGGGCGAGTCCACGTGCTGGGCTGTGCCGTGGTCGGGTGCCGAGTCGTCGGTTTTGTTCGGCGAGTCGTCGGTTGGGGTGCCGTCGGCGTCGTTTGACGACTCGTCCGTTGAGGTGTCGTCGGTTTTGCTGGGCGACTCGTCCGTCGGGGTGTCGTCGGCGTTGTTGGGTGAGTCGTCGGTGGGGGTGTCGGTGTGCGGAGCGGGGGAGTCCTCGGGCTTGGAATCGGCCTGCTCGGTGGGGGTGTTGTCGGGCTCGGGCTCGGGCTTGGGTTCCGTCTGCTCGGTTGGTGAATCGTCGGGCTTCGCCTCTGCGTGTTCGGCGGAGGTGTTGTCCGTTTTGGATTCGGTGTCGGTGTCGGTGTTGGTGTTGGTCTCGGTTTTTTCGGTGGGGGTGGTGTCCTGCTTCGGCTCGGTCTGCTTGGTTTCAGACTCGTCGCCGGGCTTGGCTACGACGTGATCGGCGTGCAGCGGCTGGCGGTTGGCGTCGAGGGGGATGTGCCAGACATGCTCTGCCTGGGGAATGTGGATGGGGTCGGTGCTGACCTGCCCGGTCTGGGTGTCGATCCAAATGATCTTGCCGTTGTGGTTGACCGCGTTGAAGGCGTGGCCGCCGCCGTTGTTGGGCCAGTCGACCTGGACGATGGCTGCCGCTCCGTGGCCGGCCTTCTGGAGGTCTTGTGCGATGCGGGCAGCGGTGTCGGGGTCGTCGCCTCGCCCGGCGTAGCTGTGAGTGGCGCCGCTCCAGCGGATCTGGTTCTCGTTTGCCTTGTCCTCGGGAGACCAGGTGTCCGGGTTTCCGTTGGCGTCGGTGTCGGGCGTGCGCGGTGCGGAGACCTGGGGGTTTCCGTACCAGCTCTCAAGGAACGAACGGGAGCAGTCGGCACAGTTGTTGCTGCGCCCGGGAACCGTGTTGCCCCCGTCGTTCTGAAGCTGGGCCCAGGAACCGAAGGGGTCGGCGAATCGCTGCGGCGTGCCGTCGGAATTGGTCGGGAACGCGTTCTCCAGCGCCTGCTGGTCGCTGGGATTGGGCGGCAGGAGACCGCCGGTGTCCTGATCGAGGTCGGCCCGGATGGAGCTGTGCTCGTTGGGGGGTGACTGCTCCTTTTGCGGGCTTTCCGCATTCTCCTCCGCGGAGGGCGGCTGCTCCTCTCCCGGCTGTTGCTGTTGTGGCTGCTGCTGTTGTTGCTGGTGGGGCTGGGGCTGGGGCTGGGCGTCCTGCTGCTGTTGGTGAGGCTGCTGCTGGGGCCCAGGCTGCTGCGTCGGCTGGGGCTGCTGCTGTGCCTGCTGCTGTTGCTGCTTCGGCTGCTGCTGTGCCTGTTGCGGCTGCGGCTGCGGCTGCGGCTGCGGCTGGGCATGCGGGGTCTGCTGCTGGTGCGGCGCAGGCTGCTGTTGCTGCTGCTGGTGCGGCTGCTGGGTGTGCGGGTTTTGTTGCTGGGCCTGCTGGGTCTTCGGCGTCTGCTGGGCCTGTTGGGGCTGAGGCGCCTGCTGGATCTTTGGCGTCTGCTGGGGCTGAGGCGCCTGCTGGGCGTAGGGGTTCGGTTGCTGTTGAACGGGGCTCTGCTGTTGCGGCTGGGCGTACGGGTTGGGCTGCTGCTGCGGCTGCTGGACGTGCGGAGCCGGCTGCTGTTGGTACGGCCCGGGCTGCTGCTGGTGCGGCTGCGGAGTGTAGGGGCTTTGCTGGTGCTGCGGCTGGACGTACGGGCTCTGCTGGTGGGGCTGTTGCGCGTACGGGCTCGGCTGCTGCTGTTGGTACGGGCCAGGTTGCTGTTGCTGTTGCTGTGGCTGCTGGGTGTGCGGCTGCTGCTGGTAGGGGTTCTGCTGGTGTTGCTGTGCGTACGGGTTGGGCTGTTGGTGCTGCGGGGCCTGCTGCTGCGGCTGCTGCTGGTACGGGCCGGGCTGCTGCTGGTGGGGTTGTGCGTACGGGCCGGGCTGCTGCTGGTGCGGCTGCTGCTGTTGGTACGGCCCAGGCTGCTGCTGTTGGTGGGGCTGCTGCTGGGCATACGGGTTCTGCTGCTGTTGGTACGGCCCGGGCTGCTGCTGGTGTGGCTGCTGGGTGTGCGGGGCCTGCTGCTGTGCGTATGGGCCGGGCTGCTGTTGCTGTGGCTGCTGGGTGTGCGGCTGCTGCTGGTAGGGGTTCTGCTGGTGTTGCTGTGCGTACGGGTTGGGCTGTTGGTGCTGCGGGGCCTGCTGCTGCGGCTGCTGCTGGTACGGGCCAGGCTGCTGCTGGTGCGGCTGCTGGTAGGGGTTTGGCTGCTGGGCGTGCTGCTGTGCCTGTGCCTGCTGGGCCTGAGCCTGGGCTTGCTGTGCCTGGGCCTGCTGCTGTGCATGTGCCTGGGCTTGCGCCTGCTGCTGGGCGTGGGCCTGTGCCTGGGCCTGCTGCTGTGCCTGTGCCTGTGCCTGTGCCTGAGCTTGTGCCTGGGCCTGCTGAGCCTGCGCCTGCGCTTGTGCCTGCTGAGCCTGAGCCTGCGCTTGTGCCTGCTGTTGCGCCTGGGCCTGCTGGGCTTGCTGCTGGGCCTGGGCCTGGGCCTGTTGCTGTGCCTGAGCCTGCTGCTGTTGGGCCTGCTGGGCCTGTGCCTGTTGCTGAGACTGGGCGTGCTGTTGCGCCTGCTGTGTCTGGGACTGCTGGGCCTGGGGCTGCTGTTGGTTCTGGGGGGCGCTGGGGTCGAAAGGCTGGCGGTTCGCGTCGGTGACGAGGTGCCAGACGTTCTTCGCCTGGGTGTTGATGGGCTGATCGCTGATCGTGCCGGTCTGGCTGTCGACCCAGACGACCTTGCCGTTGTGGTTGACCGCGTTGAAGACGTGGGCGCCGCCGTTGGGCCAGGTGACCAGTACCGCGGCCGCCGCACCCGGGCCGGCCTTGCGGAGGTCGTCGGCGATCTGGGCGTAGCCGTCCTTGGCGTTCTGGCCGGAGTTGCGGAACTTGGCGCCGGTGTACTGCTCGATGTTGGCGGTGCCGTTCTTCTCGCCGGAGGCGCGGTCGATGCCGCCCTTGCCGTCCGGGTCGAAGGTGCGTGGGGCGGACACCTGCGGGTTGCCGTACCAGGACTCCATGAAGGAGCGGGTGCAGTCGGCGCAGTTGTTGGAGCGGCCGTAGACGGTGGGGCCGCCGTCGTTCTGGAGCCGGGCCCATGGCTGGAACGGGTCGTTGAACGCCCGCGGGGTGCCGTCCGGGTTCCGCGGGAAGCTGTTCAGCAGTGCCTGCTGGTCGTGCGGGAACGGCGAGTACAGGCCACCGGGCTGGACGTTGAGGCCGAGCCGTACGTCGTTGTGGCTGCGGAGGTTCTGCGGCTGTGCGACCGGTGCCTGGTGCTGCGCTTGCTGCTGCTGGGGCGGGGTGGGCTGGGTCTGGTTGGGGTTCTGGTTCTGCTGGTGCGGCGCGGGCTGCTGGTGGGGGGCCGGCTGCTGGTGCGGCTGCTGGGCGTACGGACCCGGTTGCTGCTGCTGGGGCTGTTGCTGCGGGGTCTGCTGCTGGGGTGTCTGCTGCTGGGTGGGGGTGTGGCTCTGGAGGGTGGGCTGCGGTTGGTTTTGCTGCGGCGTCGGCTGCTGCTGGTGCGGCGCGGGCTGCTGCGGCTGCGGCTGCTGGTACTGGTGGGGGACGTTCGGGTTCGGTGTGTTGGGCGTAGGCGCACCGGGGCGTGTGGGGGCCTGGGCGCCGGGCTGCGACGGGGGCTGGGCGGGGGTGGCGGCGTCGGCCTGCGGACGGTCCGAGCGGGTGGGCGCGGGCTGCGGAGTGCCGTCGGGACGTGATGCATCGGGACGTGATGCGTCGGGGCGCGCCGCGTCGGGTCGGGTGCCGTCCGGACGTGTCGCGTCGGGACGCGTCGCATCCGGCCGCGTGCCGTCGGGTCGCGTGCCGTCGGGCCGGGTGCCGTCGGGACGTGTCGCGTCGGGACGCGTCGCATCCGGCCGCGTGCCTTCCGGCCGCGTGCCGTCCGGGCGGGTGCCGTCGGGGCGGTTGCCGTCGGGGCGGTTGCCGTCCGGACGGGTGGTGTCCGGACGGTCGCCGTCGGGCCGGTTGGCGTCGGGGCGCGTCGGGTCCGGGCGGGTGCCGTCTGGCCGCGTGCCGTCCGGGCGGGTGCCGTCCGGGCGGGTGCCGTCGGGACGTGTGGCATCCGGACGGGTGCTGTCCGGACGTGGGGCCGAGCCGTCCTGCTGGGGCTGCTGACGGTTGTCCGGACGGGTGTTGTCGGGCCCGGAGTCGTCGTTGCGTGCGGGGCCGTCGAGGCGGGGGTTGTGCGGGGGGCGCTCGGGGGTCGGCTGTTGGGTGTGGTCCTGGATGATCTGGGAGCCGTCGGGGCGGCGGTTGTTGCCGGGGGGAGCGGTGGGGGTGTCGCGGCGGGGGCCGTCGAGGCGGGGGTTGTAGGCGGGGCGTTCGGGCTGGCGTTGCTGGGTGACGTCGCGGATGGCCTGGGAGCCGTCCGGACGGCGGTTGGTGCCCGGGGAGGGGGTGGTGTTGGTGGGGTTGGTGCTGCGGGGCGGGGTGGCGTTCGGGGGTGTGGTGCTGCCGCCCTGGGGTGGCACGGCGCCCATCATCATCGGGCCGTTGGCCTGGGGGTTGTTGGGCTGTGCCTGCTGAGGCGTGGAGGGGGTGCTGGGGGTGCCCGCCGTGGGGTCGGTGTGCTGGGTGGGCGGGGGGAGGGTTGCGGTGCCTGCGGACTGGGTGGAGACGCTGGTGTCGTCGGGGTCGTCCATCGTGGGCATGGGGTTGCCCGGGGCGGGGTCACGCTGCTGGATGGGCTGACCGGACGAGGGCGAGTGCTGGACGGGGGCGCCCTGGGGCGGTGTGCCGACGTTCGGCACGGAGGCGCGGCCACCACCGGTGCCGCTGTTGGAGTTGTCGCCGTTGCCGTTCCCGTTGCCGTCGTGGGAGTTGTCGCTGTAAGAGGGCGGGTTGCCGGCTACCGGGTCCGGGGTCGGCGTGGGCGCCGGTGCGGGCTGGGGTGCGTCAGCGCGCGGGGAGCCGCCCTCGTGGGGGGTGGAGTCCGGGGCGGGCTGGGTGCTGACGGGGTCCGGCGTGGGGGTGGGGCGGGCGGCGTCCGGGGTGGTGTCGGGGGCCGGCTGCGTGCTGATCGGGTCCGAATCCGGGCGATCCGGGCGTGCGAAGTCCGGGGTGTTGTCCCGGGCGGGCTGGGTGCTGATGGGGTCGGCGTCCGGGGTACGGCCGGAGTCAGGAGTGTTACCCGAGTCAGGGGTACGGCCGGAGTCGGGCGAGTTGCCCGAGTCAGGGGTGTTGCCGGAGTCGGGGGTGGGGTGGGTGCTGTAGGGGCTGTCGTTGCCGCCGCGGTAGCCCTCGTCGAAGGGGGAGCGCTGGTCCGGGGGCGGCAGGGGCTGGGCGTCGGGGACGTTGCGGTCAGGGGTGGAGCCGGAGTCGTTGGAGGGGGTGGGGGAGGAGGACGGGTTGCTGCCCGTACCGCCGGAGTTCGCCCCGTCGCTGCCGTTACTGCTGCCACCACCCGCGCCGGTGTTGTCCGAGGCGCGGGGGGTGTGGCTGGTGGAGCCGCCGCCGTCGGAGCCGCCACGGCTGCCCACGCCCGCACCACTGCCACTGCCGCTGCCACTGGAGTCGCCGGACGAGCCACCGGAACCAGAACCAGAGCCCGACCCCGAGCCTGCCCCCGAGTCGGAACCAGAACCAGAGCCCGAGCCGGATCCCGAGCCGGAACCGCCGTCGGATCCGCTCCCCGACCCACTGCCGGACCCGGACCCCGAACCCGACCCGGATCCACTGCCCGATCCCGAACCCGATCCCGAACCCGAACCCGAGCCAGACCCGCTCCCCGAGCCGCTGGACCCCCCGCCATCACCGGAGCCGCCGCCGTCCCCGCCGTCGCTGCCGTGTCCGGCGGCGGAGTCCAGGCCCTGGCGGGCGCGTCGGCCCGCGCGGCTGCCCGCGCCGTCGCGGAGGCCCTCGCCGAGGGTCTCGCCCATGTTGTCGACGGCGTCCTCGGCGGCCTTCTTGCCCACCTTGGCCGTCCGCCCCAGGTCGTAGCCCTTCTGGGCGCCGAAGTTCTGGTTGACGGTCTGGGCTATGAGGTCGGAGGCCATGGCCTCCAGCGCGGAGATGACCGGCTCCTTGGCGGCCTGCATGATCGCGTCCAGGAGCTGCTTGGCCACCTCCTTCAGGATGCGGCGGACCATCTCCCGTGTCGCCAGCGTCGCGGCCGCACCGCCGATTTCGGACAGGCCGAGCGTGAAGGGAGCCGCGGCCTGCGCGGCGATGATCTCGGCGGCCAGGATCGCCAGCTGCACGATCACCGCGACCTTCATGCCGATGACCAGCATGGCCGCCGCCTCCAGCGTGAAGGCGATGACCTCCGCCGCCTGCGCGGCGTCGTTGAAGTAGCCGGAGCCGCCGGAGAACTTCTCCCAGGCCTTGTTGAAGCCCTCGATCCCGTCGCCGGAGTTCTCACCGAGCACATTGCTCGCATACGTGTTGCCCTGGGCCGCGTGACCCTGGACTTCCGCCGCGAACGTACGCCACACCTGGGCGCACTCCATCAGCTTGTCTTCATCTGCATGCGGCCAGTTGAAGCCGAGCATGTCCAGGACCCACTCAAGAGGATCCGGCAGCATGATGGACAAGGTGGAACTCCCCCGTGAAAAGAATGCGTTCTCGCGTACGACAAAGCAGGGCCCGTAAGAAGGTGCCCACGCCAAGAGGATGGAACGGGTCAAGAGGATGGAACGGGCCGGGTGGCCGCTGAAAGGCGTCCGATGGATCCGGTCCTGCCCGGTGGATCAGGACCGGATACGGCCTAGACCTTGGCGGGTCTGGTGGTCACGAACTGACCCTGGCCCTTCGTCGGGTCCTGCCACGCCTGCTTGTTCTCGACGTGCTGCTTGATCAGCGCGTCGTTGAAGTCCTCGTTCTCCGCGTGGTTCTTGGACATCGACGTCAGCGCCTTGCCGATCTCCTGGAGCTTCGAGGAGAGGTGGCCCATCGACTCGTACATGCCGTCGCGGACGCCTTCGTAGACGACGCCGAACTTCTCGCCGATCTCGTCGTCCCCCCACGGAGGGGCGTCGGCCTTGCTGGCGAACGTCGTCAGACCGCTCATGAACTGCTCGCCGAACGACTTCTTCTCCGGCGGCGGCCCCTCCTCGCCCTTGCTGGGCGGTCCCGCACCCAGCGCATTCAGGCCGTCCATCAGCCGCGCCACCGACGAATAGAAGTCCTCACCGAGCTTGGTGAAGTTCGTGCCCTCGGCCTTGAGGCCTTCCGTATTGGTCTGGAACCCACCAGCGCCAGCCACAACGTCCCCCGCGTTCGTAATGGTTACCCAATGAGATATTCAAGCCAAAGTTTAACCGGCGGCACTGACAGCTCACCAGGTCCCACCAGGTCCCACCAGATCCCACCAGATCCCGCCAGGCCGCGCCCGGCGAGCAGTCCCGTGCGCTCAGGCCTCGCTCGGGCGGTAGAAGCGGTGGTAGAGCTCCACTGCCGCCTCCGGGGGGAAATTGGGCAGAAATGTCACATCGCCGTTGGCCTTGTTGATGGCGACCTGGCTTCCCCCGGGCTCGGCCGGCGGGGCGGTGGGGTCCTCCGGGGCCGGCCAGCTGGCGTACACCAGGTACCCGAGGTCGAACTCATGGACGAACAGTCCGGCGGGGCCGCCGGGTGAGCCGACCTCGGCGAAGTGCTGCCGGCCGATCTCCAGCGCCTCGGCCTCGTTCGTCGGTACGGGCTGCGGTCCGGCGTCCGCCGACTGCGGAGGCACCGGAGGCACCGGAGGCACCGGAGGAACCGGGGGAGGCGTGGGCGGCAGGCCGGGAGCGCTGCCCGTCTGATCGGATTCGGTCATGCTGCTGTCTCCCTGGCGCTCGTCTCAGTCGGCGGTGTTCAACTTAACTCACGCTGTGGTGGCTCGAATGGTTCGCCTCCGGTACGGGCCGACGGCCGGCGACGCCGAGCGCCGGTCATGGGGAGCGCGGGTGCCGGGCGCCCACGTGCCTATCCGAAGAGCACCCCCGTGCCTATCCGAAGAGCACCCGCGCCAGCCAGAATTCCAGCAGGTCAGCATCGCCGGCGACCTCGAAGGTCTCCTCGTCGGCGGGGCGCCGGCCGTAGATGAGCAGCAGGAGGTCGGTCAGCGGGGCGCTGACCGAGACGGCGGCCGGTTCCTGTGCACGGCGCCAGGCCAGGGCGTCGCCCGTGAGGTCGACGAGCCAGTCGGCGGCCGCCTCGGGCGGGGTGTCCGTGGCGTGAAAGTGCAGGGTGCGGCCGGGGCCGAGCAGTTCGCGCCGGTCGGGGTGGTAGTCGAACATCTCCGGGAGCGAGCCCAGTTCCATCCACTCGTCGAGGGCGTCGACGGCGACCCGCTGCTCGACGGTGAAGGCCGTACCGAGGGTCAGGGCCGCGTCGGCCCGGTGAACGACCGTTTCGTGGGCCATGCGGCGGGCGAAGAAGGCCGGGCCGCCGGACGGGAGCGGGGTCCAGATCCGGACGTCGGGGCCGGTGGCGCGCAGGGTGCGGGCGAGGCGTTCGGCGCCTTCGGTGAGCCAGCCGGCGAACTCCTGCGGTGTGCGGGCGGGCTCGCGCGGCAGGACGCGGAGCGCGGTGTCGGGCGGGGGCTCGGTCGCCCGGGTCCGGACGATCTCCTCGACCCAGCGATGGGTCTCGCCCAGATGCCGGAGCAGCTGGGCGAGGTTCCAGTCGGGGCAGGAGGGCACGGACGCGGTCAGATCCGTGCCGGTGCCGAGAGCGGAGCTCAGCAGTCCGGCCTGAGCGACGATCTCGGCGCAGTGTGCGTCGTAGTCCATGGTGGCGTCGTAACCCGTCGTGGCGTCCATGACCTCACGGTAGGGCGCACCACCGACAAACAGCCGCTCCTACATGCGGGGCGCCGCCTCCAGACGGAACCGCAGCCGGCAGATGACCGCGTCGGTGTCCCGGCGGATCGCGTGGGCGACGACCGCGCCGCGCTGGTTCTGCAGCAGGCGCTGCCACAGGTGGGCGGGTTCGGCCTCCGGGATCAGGACGGTGATCCGGGTGCCGGGCCGGTGGGCCGCCAGGTCGGTGACGTAGTCGGCTATCGGGCGGCCTATGGAGCGGGTGGCGGAGGGCAGTTCGAGGAGTTCCACGCCGGGGTTCCACAGCTCCCAGTCGCGGCGCAGCGCCTCGGCGGCCGGGCGGTCCTCGGGGGTGCCGCAGGTGACGGTGACCGCCACGACCTCGTCGCCCAGGGACACCGCCGCGTTCAGCGCCTCACAGGTCAGCCGCGACAGATGCGATACGGGAACGATCACCAGGGAGCGGGCGCGGCGCGGCGGCTCGGGCACCCGGCCCAGGCCCAGGCGCTCGCCGATCCGGGCGTAGGCGCGGTGCACCGCCTCGAAGACGAGGACCAGCAGGGGCAGCGCGATGACGATGAGCCAGGCGCCCTCGGTGAACTTCGTGGCGGTCACGACGACGGCCGAGACACCGGTGAGCAGCGCGCCGAAACCGTTCAGCAGGGCCTTGCCGCGCCAGCCCGGCGAGCGTTCGAGGCGCCAGTGCCGGACCATGCCGACCTGGCAGATGGTGAAGCCGACGAAGACGCCGATGGCGAAGAGCGGGACGAGGGTGTTGACGTCGCCGCCGGAGAAGACCAGGAGGGCCGCGGCGACGGCGGCGAGGGCCAGCACACCGTGGCGGTGGACCTGGCGGTCCGCCTTCAGGGCGAAGACGTGCGGCAGGTAGTTGTCACGGGCGAGCAGGCTCATCAGGACGGGCAGGCCGCCGAAGGAGGTGTTCGCGGCCAGCGCGAGCAGCACCATGGTGGCGAACTGGACGACGTAGAACGCCCAGTTGTGGCCGAGCGAGGCGTCCGCCAGCTGGGCGAGGACGGTGACGCCCTCGACGGGCTGGAGGTGGAAGCGGCCGATGAGGACGGACAGGCCGATCAGCATCACGCCGAGCAGGGCGCCGAGCGCGACCTCGGTGCGCTGGGCGCGTTTGGCGGCCGGGGCGCGGAAGGCCGGCACCGCGTTCGCGACCGCCTCGACACCGGTCAGCGCCGAGCAGCCGGACGCGAACGCCTTGAGCAGCAGCAGGGCGCCGACCGTGGTGGCGTTGTCGGCGAGGACCGAGGCATGTCCGTCGGCGGTGACGGTGGAGGCGGGCGCATCGCGGAAGAGGCCGACGACGACCATCGCCAGGATGGCGCCGATGAAGACCGCGGTGGGCACGATGAACGCCTTCGCCGAGTCGACGATCCCGCGCAGGTTGATACCGGTGATCAGGACGAGGACCGCCAGGCAGATCCACACGCGGTCCGCGTAGAGCGCGGGGAAGGCGGACGTCAGCGCCGCCACTCCGGCGGTCACCGAGACGGCGACGTTGAGGACGTAGTCGAGGATGAGCGAGGCCGCGGCGACCAGGGCGGTACGGCGGCCGAGGTGGGTGCGGGCGACCGCGTAGGAGCCGCCGCCGTTGGGGTAGGCGGCGATCACCTGGCGGTAGGAGGCGACCAGGACGGCGAGCAGTGCGGCGATGGCGAGCGTGACGGGCAGCGTGAAGCCGAGGCCGTAGCCGCCCGCCGCGGCCAGGACCAGCACGATCGACTCGGGGCCGTAGGCGACCGACGCCATGGCGTCGAGCGACAGGGCGGCCAGACCCTGCAGGGCGGTGAGGCGGTGGCGGGCGTCGGGCTCGGAGGCCGGGCCGCTGCCGGGGCCGGTGGTGGCGGGGCGGGAGCCGCCGGGAGGGGAGCCGCCGGGCCGGGTGGTGACCGCGCCGGTGGCGGTATCCGGCGGTTCCTCGGGCCGCCCGTCGGGCTGGGACACCGTCGACATCTTTCGTCGTAACCTCCGTACGGCACCGGGGCCGTATCTCCGTACGGCACTGGGGTGCGGTGTGCTGGACCAGCCCAGCGTGCGGGGCGTGACGGCGGTCGTCCGCGGTCCTTGGCGGTCCCTTGGCGGGCGAAAGGGTGTTCTTCACGGGTTCTTGACGGAGAGGTGGGCGGCCCGTGACCGCGCCGCCGCGGTGTGCGGCCGGTTTTCGCGCGCGCAGTGGCCGCTTTTCGGCGTCCGCGTCAACGTCGCGTCATCGCTGCGTCAAGGTTCGCGGGGACCGCGTCAGCGCCGTGCAAACGCCCCCGGTCGCCCTGCCCGGCCGCCCTAGCGTCGAACCCATGGGACGGCGACGTGGCCTGAGGCCCGATTTCACGAAGGACGACGGGGACGACGGGGACGGCGGGGGTGGAGGGGACGGCGGGGGCGGTGCGGGAGGGACGGGTGAGACACATGCGACGGGACGGATGGCGCTGGGAAGGGCCGCGGCGGGAAGGGCCGCGGCGGGAAGGACGGCACCGGGGGCCGGGCGACGGAGCGTCCGGTCGGCGATCCCTCCACCGGTGGTGCGTCGCGGTGAGCCGGCCCGGGACCGGAACTGGCTGCCCGAGCTGCGGGCCGCGCTCTGGTGCACGGCCGGGCTGTTCACCGTCATGCTGCTGGTCGACCTCGCCAACGGGACGCTCGGTCCCTGGCGCGCTCTTTGCTGGACGGCCGTCGCGCTGGTGCTGTTCGCGGTCCTCTGCCCGCCACGGGTGACCGCCGGCGAGCACTGGCTGGCCTGCCGCGGACTGCTGCGCACCCACACGGTCCACACCGATCTGCTCGTCCTCGTCCGCCGCAGCGACGGGGTCGCCCCGCGCCTGGTACTGCGCGACGCCCTGGGTGGCCGGGTGGAGCTGGACCCCAAGGTGCTCACCGCGAACCCGCTGCTGTGGCACCGCCTCGAACAGGGCGTGAGCCGCTCCCGCGAGCGCGGGCTGCTGCGCTGTGGTGCGGCACCGCTGCAGGCGCTGGCGGAGCGGATCGATCGTGACGGTGCGCGGGCGGTGTTCGAGGCGTCCGGGCTGGGGTGACCACCGCCCGGGCTGGGGTGACCACCGTCCGGGCGGGGCCCGGCAGTTGGCCCGGCCCGAACCCCGGCCCGAACCCCTCCGAGCCCGCCTGAAACCCCGTCAGCGTCAGCGTCAGCGACCGGGCGCCGAACCGGCTCCCCGCAGATCGCGGAAGCGGACCAGGCGGATGCCGCAGAAGTCGTCGGGGCCTTCCGCCATGTCGAAGAAGGCGGCGATGATCCAGACCAACACGAAGAGATAGCCGCCCAGCCACCTGCGGAACAGCCGCGGCAGCCGCGGACGGCTGGCGTCCGTTTCGCGGATAACGCGGGTGCGGACGGCGAACTTGCCGATGCTCGCACCGCCGATGCGCGTCAGCAGGACGTGATTGAGGAACGAGAGCCCGAAGCAGGCGCCGACGGTGGCGTAGAAGACCTGCATGTCCGGCAGACCGGCGCGCTCGGTGGCGCGCATCGCGATGAGCGCGGCGGTCAGGGCGAGCAGCCCGTCGAGGAGGACGGCGCCGAGCCGCCGCATGTCGTTGGCCTCACGGGGGACGTGCGGGGCGGCGGCCACCGGCGGCTGCTGCTGGTACGGGCCAGGCTGCTGCTGGTACGGGTGCTGCGGCGCCTGGTGTGGATGCTGCGGTCCCTGATGTGGGTGCTGCGCTCCCTGGTACGGGTGTTGAGCTCCCTGATAGGGGTGCTGCGGTCCCTGCTGCGGGTGCTGCGCTCCCTGGTACGGGTGCTGTGCCCCCTGATAGGGGTTCGGGTACTGCTGAGGGGGCTGTTGCTGGCCGCCGGGCTGCTGCTCGTACATGAGTCCGGATCTTTCCATGTCGCGCGGGTCCGCGTCGGCGCGCCCGGGGCTGTGGCCGACGGCTGCGGCCGGGCCCGGCCGCGCGCCGGACCCGCCCTGGGACCCGGACTTGAGAAGCAGGCCTTCAAGTGGGCCGTAAGTGGGCCCGTGGGGGCAGGACTTGAGGAGCGTGACCTCGGCCCTCCCGGCGGTGCTCAGTCCCCTTCGGTCATCAGTCCCCTTCGGCCAGACGCTTGATGGCCGACAGTCGGGTGTCCCAGGCGGCGGCCAGTCGGTCCATCCACCGGGCGGTGACCCCGAGCCGCTCCGGAACGACCCGGTAGCGGGCCTCGCGTCCCTCCCGGTGGCCGACGACCAGACCGGCCCGGTCCAGGATGCCCAGGTGTTTGACGATGGCCTGGCGGCTGACCGGCAGCTCCGCCGCCAGCACCGTGGCGGTCGCCTCGCCGTGCGCGGCGAGGGCGTCGAGTATCCGCCGCCGGGTCGGATCCGCCAGCGCGGCGAACACCTCCGCCACGGCGTCCGCGCCCGCGTCCGGCCCTTCGTCCGTCGTCATGCCGCGAGCCGCTCCGCGTACTGCTTGATGTTCTCGGCCTGGCCGGACCAGCCTTCGGAGTGGCTCTCGTAGCCGGCGGTGCCCAGGCGCTCCTCGGGGATGGCGATCTCCTCGAAGCCGGTCTCCACGACGCGCAGCCGGGTGCCGTCGCCCTCCGGTGTGAGGGTGAACTCGACGAGGGTGGAGTTGCCCTCCACCGCCACCTCGCCGGGGTACGCGCTGGCCCAGCGGTACGAGAAGTAGTGCGGCGGGTCGACCTTCACGATGGTGGTCGGGAACTGGCCGTACTCGCCGTGATCGAGGTGCATGATGCCGCCCGGCCGGAGGTCGACCGGGGTCGGCTCGCCCTGTCCGAACCACGAACCGACGTGCTCGGGCTCGGTCAGCACCGCCCAGACCCGTTCGACGGGTGCGGCGATGCTGATCTCCCGCTCGATGCGGTTGCGGTCCTCGCCGGTGTTGTTGCTGCCGGTGCTCATGGGGTGCCTCCTGTCGGACTCCTGCGCTGCGTCTTACGTGCTACCTCATGGTTGCACGTGGGCCAGCGAGGTGCAACCTACAGGTTGCGCACCCGTACGCGGTACGCCGGAACGGACACCTCCGGATCGTCCAGGCACTCGCCCGTCGCCAGGTCGAAACGCTGCTTGAGCAGCGGCGATGCCACGAACGGGCGGCCCGCGGCCGAGCCCGTCAGGCCCCGGGAGAGGACCTGGGCGCCGGTGAACGGGTCCTGGTTGCCGATCGCGTGGACCCGGCCGGCGCGGTCCAGGAAGAGCGCGGCCTGCGCCCCGTCCGTCAGGAGGGCGGCCACCCCGCGCCCCGGCGTGAGGTCGCCCAGCGAGCAGACCGCGAGCCAGCCGTCCTGCGGGCAGTGGATCTCCACGGTGGCCGTGACCGTGGCCGTGGCCGTGGCGGTGGCCGCGGCGTCGACAGCCGTGGCGTCGGCACCGGGCGCGGTGGTGGGAGTAGCGGCGGTGGGAGCAGCGGTGGTGGGTGCGGTGGCGGTGGTCATCAGGCGGAAGTCCCTTCCAGGGTGCGGACGGCCAAGGTCGGCCCGGCCAGCAGCGTCAGGTCCGGCTTGACCTGGTCGCGCTCCGGTACGAAGCGGACCGACGGGTCCGGGGCGTCGGGTGCGTTGACGAAGGAGACGAAGCGGGCCAGCCGCTCGGGGTCGGCGAGGGTCTCGGCCCATTCGTCGCGGTAGTGGGTGACATGGGCGGCCATCAGGGCCTCCAGTTCGTCGCACAGTCCGAGGGAGTCGTGGACGACGACATCGCGTACGTGGTCGAGGCCGCCCTCGATCCGCTCCAGCCAGGTGGAGGTGCGCTCCAGGCGGTCGGCGGTGCGGATGTAGAACATCAGGAAGCGGTCGATCAGCCGGATCAGTTCGGCGTCGCTGAGGTCCTGGGCGAGCAGGTCGGCATGGCGCGGGGTGGCCCCGCCGTTGCCGCCGACGTACAGGTTCCAGCCGTTCGCCGTGGCGATCACACCGAAGTCCTTCGACTGGGCCTCCGCGCACTCCCGCGCACAGCCCGAGACCGCGGACTTCAGCTTGTGCGGGGCGCGCAGCCCCCGGTAGCGCAGCTCCAGATCGATGGCCATACGGACCGAGTCCTGCACGCCGTAGCGGCACCAGGTCTCGCCGACGCACGACTTCACGGTGCGCAGCGCCTTCCCGTACGCATGTCCCGACTCGAAGCCCGCGTCCACCAACCGTGCCCAGATGCGGGGCAGTTGATCGACCCGGGCGCCGAACAGGTCGATCCGCTGACCGCCGGTGATCTTCGTGTAGAGGCCGAAGTCGCGCGCCACTTCGCCGATCACGATCAGCTTCTCCGGGGTGATCTCGCCGCCCGGGATGCGCGGGACGATCGAGTAGGACCCGTTCTTCTGGAGGTTGGCGAGGAAGTGGTCGTTGGTGTCCTGCAGGGCGGCCTGCTCGCCCTGGAGGACATAGCCGTCGGCGCCGACCGCCGGCGCGAGGGAGGCGATGACCGAGCCGACCGCCGGCTTGCAGATCTCACAGCCCTCGCCGCCGCGCGCCTCCTGCCGGCCGTGCGCGTCGAGCAGCTCGGCGTAGGAGGAGATCCGGCGGACCCGGACGATCTCGTACAGCTCGGCGCGGGTGTGCGGGAAGCAGGCGCACAGGCTCTGGTCGCCGCTGTCCGGCAGCAGTTTGCCGATCACCTTGACGCAACTGCCGCACCCCGTGCCCGCCTTGGTGCACTTCTTCACCTCGGGGAGCGTCTCGCAGGCCTGGATGGCGTCCTTGGTGACGTTGTGGCAGCTGCAGATCACCGCGTCACCGGGCAGCGCGTCCGGGCCGAGCGCGGCGGGTGCGCCCGCTCCGGCCGGCAGCACCAGCTGCTCGGGCGCCAGCGGGGGAACGGTGCCGGTCAGCGGCCGCAGCATGCCGTACGACTCGGCGTCACCGACCAGCACACCGCCCAGCAGCTCGCCGCCGGCGCCGATCACCAGCTTCTTGTAGACGCCGCTGCGGGCGTCGGAGTACACCACGTCCAGGCAGCCGTCGGCGGCGCCGTGCGCATCGCCGAACGAGGCCACGTCGACACCGAGCAGCTTGAGCTTGGTGGACAGGTCCGCGCCGGTGAAGCCGGCGAGCTGCCCGGAGCCCCCGTCGCCCCCGTCGCCCTCGTCGAGTCCGGCGGCGATCCCCTCGGCCGCCACCCGGGCCATGTCGTAGCCCGGCGCGACCAGTCCGTACACCCGGCCGTCGGCGGCCAGCGCGCACTCGCCGATCGCATACACCGCCCGGTCGTCGGTGCGGCACTGCTCGTCGATGACGATGCCGCCCCGCTCGCCGACCGGCAGCCCGCACTCCCGGGCGAGCTGGTCGCGGGGCCGGACCCCGGCGGAGAAGACGACCAGGTCGGTCTCTATACGGGAGTCGTCGGACAGCCCCATGGCGGTCACCGCGCCCGAGGCGTCCGCGACGATCTCCTTGCCGCCGACGCCGGTGTGCACCTCCAGGCCCATCTCCTCGACGGTGCGGCGCAGCGCGCGGCCGCCGCCCTCGTCGACCTGGAGCGCCATCAGCCGCGGCGCGAACTCCACGATGTGGGTACGCAGCCCGAGCCCCTTGAGCGCACCGGCCGCCTCCAGACCGAGCAGCCCGCCGCCGACCACCACACCGGTGCGGGAGTTCTTGGCGTACTCCTCGATGGCCAGCAGGTCCTCGATGGTGCGGTAGACGAAGCAGCCCGCGCTGTCCTTGCCGGGCACCGGCGGCACGAACGGATACGAGCCGGTGGCCAGCACCAGGGTGTCGTAGCGCACGGTCAGCCCGGAGCGGGCGGTGACCGTGCGGGTGGCGCGGTCGACGGCGGTGGCCGGGTCGCCGAGGTGCAGCTCGATGCCGTGCCGGGCCATGAAGTCCGGCTCGGTGACGCTCAGTTCCTCGGCGGACCGGCCGGCGAAGTACGACGTCAGCTGGACCCGGTCGTATGCCGGGCGGGGCTCCTCACACAGAACGACCACCCGTGCGCGCTCGGTGACCCCGCGGTCGGCCAGCTCCTCAAGGAAGCGCTGGCCGACCATGCCGTGGCCTACGAGGACGATCGTCGGTGTGGTGCCTGGTGCGGCGTCGGGGTGCGGGTGCGTGGTGGTCATGCTCGTCAGCGTGCGGCCCGGCTGTTACCCGCCCGCATCTGCTCTGTTTCCCGGGCGGAACGCTGCCCTCAGTGCGCGCCCCGCCGCCGTGTGAGGCGCCGCCCGCCCCGGCCGGCGCCCCGCCGCCGTATGAGGCGCCGCCTGCCCCGGCCCGTCACCCCGGCCCGTCAATCCCGCCCGGATCAGCCGCCCAGGCTCGCCGGGCACAGCCGGCGCGGCGCCTCGTCCGTACGCAGCCTGGCATCGACACAGCCGCCCGGCAGCCCCTCGTGCGCCCGGGTGCCGAAGTTCGCGGTGACGGTCAGCGTGCCGTCGCCGAAGACCGTGCGCTGCACGGTGCGGTCGCCGGTCAGCCACCGGAAGGACGTCATCCGCTCGGTGCCCGCGGCGCGGTGCAGCGGCGAGAAGTACTTCTGCAGCGCGGCGAGCCGCGGGCCGTTGCGGGTCAGCGTCGGACCGTCGAGGACGTGGTTGAGCGGGGTGTTGTAGAGCATCGCCAGCAGCGCCCGGGTGGTCTGCTGGTCCGGCAGCTTCTCGTACGACAGCTCCCAGCGCTCGACGTTGACCAGGGAGCCGTGCAGCGCGGTCTCGTACAGCGGGACGCGGTACTTCGGGTCGTACATGGCCTTGGCCACCTCCGCGGGCAGCCGCACCGGCTTGAAGAAGGCCTTCGGGGCCTTCTCCGGGAAGTAGCCGCCCCAGTTCTCCTTGTCCCGCTCCAGCTTCCACAGCCCGTCGGCGACCGGGGTGCCCGAGCCGTGGTTGTACGCCAGCACCTCGTTCGCCCAGGCCTGGGCGGACTCCGAGCCGAGGACGAGGTCCTTCGACAGCCGCTCCATACGGGCGAGGCGCATCTCGCGGTCCCCCGCCTTGGTCATCTCATGTCCCGCCCCGTGGTCGCGGAAGAGCTCACCCGTCGCGTCGACGTCGAGGAAGTAGCTGTCCGCACCGTTGGCGATCATCGAGCGGGTGCGGTCGGCGAGGTAGTGCCGGGTGGGCTCGGCCTTCTCGAAGGCCCACGAGCTGAGATAGCAGCCGCGGCCCCCGAAGCCGGTCTGCGCACTGCCGTCCGCCTTGCGCACACAGAAGTCCGGGTAGACCCGGCCCGGCCAGGCCGACGTCGGACTGTCGGCGCTCTTGGGGTCCTGCCCGTTGGCGAAGGTGTCGTACGGGCCGACGAGATAGCCGGCCTTCTTGGCGGCCCGCACCGCCGCGGCGTTCATCGGGCCCGGCCCGGCGTCGTAACCGAGCCACATCCGGTCCACACCGAGCCGCTTGAGCCTGTCGACGCCCGCCGCGGTCCGGGCGTCGCCCCACACATACGCGTGAAACGCCCCCAGCAGCTTCGCGGTGGCCGGGTTCTGCCGGATCTTCCGGTGCAGGCTGCCCAGCCGGCCGTGCTGGGAGAGGTAGGAGCGGTAGTCGGCGGCGGGGGCGACCGGACTGCCGTCGGTGAGGGCGAAGCTCACCTCGTAGTCGCGGGTGCCCTCACCGGCGTCGAAGGCGTGCGTGGCGGTGGCGCGCAGCCGGCCCCCGGCGGAGGTGAAGCGCAGTGAGGTGCCGAGGTCGGTGGGGGTGAGGTAGCTGACGCCGTGCCGGGCGGCACCGGAGCCGCCCGCCCCGCCCATGGAGTAGCCCCACAGGGGAAGCGAGAGTTCACCGCCGACATCCACGGTGCTCCCCGCCAGGCCGCCCTTCTCCGGTGCCGAGTTCCAGAACGTGTCCCCTACGGGGATGTCCAGGCCCTCACCGCGCGGCAACTGCACGGCGGAGGCGGCCCGGTCGGTGCCGGTCACCGGCCAGCCGACCGACCCGTCGCGGTCCGCCCGCAGCCTGATCCGCAGCCGCCCGCGCTCCGCACCGGCCGTCACGCTCAGCCCCTTGGCGGGGTAGCTCCAGCGCGCTCCGTGGGCCGTGCGCGTCACCGGCCCCGGTTTGCCGAGCCCGCCGCCGGCCGCACCGGCCGCCTCGGACAGCACCATCCGCCGCCCGTCGCCGGTGCGCGCGGTCACCGCGAGGGAGTCGGTGTCGATGACGGCGCTACCGCCGCCGACGGGCAGTTCGAGGCGGCTGCCCTTCAGGGTGCCGGCGGCGGCGCTGTCACATCCGGCGACGCCGAGGGCGGTCGCGGTGAGCGCGAGGGAGGTGGCCAGCGCGCGGGTGGCGGCGTTGGGGCGCCTACGGCCGGTCGTCTTGGGGGAGTTGGGAGAGTGGGGAACGTCGGGTGTCATGGGGACTGGATAGTCCCGGCGTTTAAGAGGCTTCTAAGAACACGTAAGAGGCTTCCGGAAACTGGCTGAGAACCCGTCTCATGAGGGCCCGCTGTGGTCAGCCGGCGACGCTGTCCAGGTAGCTGAGGACCGCCAGGACCCGGCGGTGTCCGCCGTCGGTGGCCGGCAGTCCGAGCTTCATGAAGATGTTGCCGATGTGCTTCTGCACCGCGTTGTCCGTGATGAACAGCCGTCTGCCCAGCTCCGCGTTGCCGAGTCCCTGGGCCATCAAGGTGAGCACCTCGCGCTCGCGTGGACTCAGCGCGTCGACGGCGTGCCCGCCCGGCCCCGCCAGCAACTGCGTGATCACCTCGGGGTCCATTGCCGTACCGCCCGCCGCCACCCGCCGCAGCGCGTCCACGAACTCACCGACCCGGCTCACCCGGTCTTTGAGCAGATATCCGACGCTTCCGGTCCCGTCGGTCAGGAGCTCACGGGCGTAGACCTTCTCGACGTACTGGGACAGGACCAGTACGGGCAGGCCGGGGCGCTCCCGGCGGAGTCGGAGCGCGGCCCTGATGCCCTCGTCGCGGAACGAGGGCGGCAGCCTGATGTCCACGATCACCGCGTCCGGGGCGTGCTCCGCGACCGCCGCCAGCAGGCCCGGCGAGTCCGTCACCACCGCGGCGACCTCGATCCCCTTGGTGCCGAGGATCAGTTCCAGACCCGACGAGAGGAGCACATTGTCCTCGGCGATCACGACGCGCACGGCAACTCCACCGTGACCGCGGTGGGTCCGCCGGCCGGGCTGCTGACGAGCACGGTTCCGTCGAGTGCGGCCGCACGGCGGCGGATCCCGATGACGCCGGAGCCGAGGGTCTCGTCCACACCGCCGAGTCCGTCGTCGGCGACCTCGACCAGGAGGGCCGCGTCCTGCCGGGTCAGCCGTACGGTGACCCGGGTCGCGCCACTGTGCTTGGCCGCGTTGGTGAGGGTCTCGGCCACGATGAAGTAGGCGGCGGCCTCGACGGCCGCGGGAAGCCTGCCCAGTTCGCCGAGCTCCACCTCCGCGGGGATGCCCGCGCCGGCCACGACCGCGGACACCGCGCCTTCCAGGCCCCGGTCGGCGAGGATCGGCGGATACATCGTGCGGATCACCTCGCGCAGCTCCGTCATTGCCTCCTCGGCGCCCTCATGGGCCTCCTGGAGGAGCTTGGCAAGGGCCCCCGAGTCGTCGGGCAGCTCCTCCCGGGCCAGGCCGAGACGCATCGCGATGGCGACCAGGCGGGCCTGGGTGCCGTCGTGCAGATCGCGTTCGATACGGCTCAGTTCGGCACCGTGGGCATCGAGGACTCCGGCACGGCTGTCGGTCAGCTCACCGACGCGCTCGGCAAGCCGGTCCGCTGCCGACGGCTCCAGCGCGGCGACGGTGCTGCGCGCATGCATCCGGGCCAGATGAGGCATGGCCCACCAGGTCAGGGCGCCGGCGCCGACACCCTGTACGACGCCGAGAGCGAGGGCGGTGCCCCAGTCGGTCACCGGCACCGCGCCGAGCAGACGCAGCGGCTCCTCCTCCGGGAACAGCTGCCACAGCAGGGCCGCGGCCACACTGAACACGGAGCTTGCGACACAGGCGAGCGCCGCCAGGCCGGCGGGGAGGCCGGTGACGACATGCCGCAGGACCCAGCGCAGGTCGCGGCGATTCTCGGTGTCGTCGAGCAGATGGCGCCACTGTGCGCCCAGTCCCTTGGGCAGTTCGGTGGGGCGCGGGCGTATGTCGATGCCGAGCAGTGCGGCGGCCCGGCGCCGGTGCCACTCCGACCAGCTTCGCAGGGCCCTCATCAGCACGGGCAACGCCGTCAGACCGGAGAGGATCGCGCCCACGACCAACAGCGGCAGTATGAGCATCGACACCATCGCCGTGGGCAGGCCGACCAACAGGTACCAGCTGCCGTGTCCCACATGTCTCTGTCGTTCTCGCATGTGGATCAGTGTCCGCCACGCGAAGTCCCCCGCGCACTACAGCTACCTGTACCTCCCGCCGCCGGGGAGAAGGGGCGCGCCCCGGCCGTTCCCTACAGGCGGGGCCTGACTCATCAACAAGACGTTCCGTCTGCCTTCCCGCTCGGCGGGTCGTCCGGTGTCCCGCCTGCCGCCCGCGACAGCCGCGCCCGCTCCTCCTCGTCCGTGAACCCGTCCCGCAACGGCGGTTCGCCGCGCTCGACGTCCCAGGCCAGGACGTCGGCCGCGGTCACCTCCAGCGGGGTCGCCGGCATGCCCGCCGCCCGGGCGCGGGCCGAACTGCGCTGCTGGGTCGACCAATCGGGACGTACCAGCGGGAAGAACCGCGGCAGGTCGTCGTCGGACACCCGGACGATCTCGACCTCCGTGCCCGCCACCCGGGCACAGGTCTCGACGAGCCCACCGAGCGTCGTCGGCTCGGCGGGCCCCACCGCGTGGAACGCCCCCGGGCGGTCGTCGACGAGCAGTTGCACGCACCACCGGCGACCGATGGGGACTTGTCCGGCATGGGAAATTCGCGCGGCGGTGCCCGGCCGGGGCCCGGGACGGTGCCGCAGTAACACCGCGGCACCGCACCACGCAGACCTACCCGCAAGGCGTCAGCAGCCCCACCCGTGAGGCATTCACGGGAGGAACCGCGGCACAGGGAGGGAGCGACACCCGCGATGCAGACCCCGGGCCGGGCGCCCACGCACCTCCCGGCTTCACGCCCTGCTCAGCCGTCGCGTCGCCAGCTCCGCGTACATGGTCGCGCCGTCCGCCAGCACCGCATCGTCGAACTCGGCGAGCGGCGAATGGTTGTTGGGGCTGCGCTCGTGGTCGGCACCGGCCGGCGGGGCGCCGAGCAGGATCATCGCGCCCGGTACCTCGGCCAGCACGCGGGAGAAGTCCTCCGCGCCGGCCAGCGGCTGCGTCATCGGCGCGAACCGCTCCTCGCCCAGCACCTCGCGGACCGCGTCCGCCGCGAAGTCCGCCTCCGTGTGGTCGTTGACGGTCACCGGGTACACCTCCGCGAAGTCCGCGTCCACCCCCACCCCGTAAGCCGCCGCGATGCCCCGGCACACCTCCACCGTGCCGTCCTTGACCCGCGCCTGGGCTGCGTCCGAGAAGCTGCGGACGGTCGCCTCGAAGACGGCGGTCTCCGGGATGACGTTCTGCTTGGTACCCGCGTGGAAGACGCCCACGGTCAGGATCACCGGGTCGAAGACATCGAAGGTGCGGGTGATCCACGTCTGCAGCGCGGTCACCATCGCACAGGCCGCCTGCACCGGGTCCTTGGCCCGGTGCGGCATCGAGCCGTGCCCGCCCTCGCCCTTTACGGTCACCCGCAGCACATTGGACGCGGCCAGCGCCGGACCGCCACGCGTCCCGAAGAGCCCGCGGGGCATACCGGCCGACAGCACATGCAGCGCATACGCCGCCGCCGGCCGCTGCCCCGCCGCGTCCAGCAGCCCCTCGTCCAGCATGTGCCGCGCGCCGTCGTAGCCCTCCTCGCCCGGCTGG
The DNA here is from genome assembly GCF_053595675.1 of Streptomyces sp. NPDC002446. Lineage (NCBI taxonomy): Bacteria > Bacillati > Actinomycetota > Actinomycetes > Kitasatosporales > Streptomycetaceae > Streptomyces > Streptomyces sp. NPDC002446. Next base: position 305,168 of record NZ_JBSFYC010000001.1, read on the forward strand.
AACATGAACAGCACATCGCCCGCCAGCCGCTCACGGTGCGCGCTGAGCAGCTTGGCCGCACCGGCGAGCATCGTGGTGTGCAGGTCATGGCCGCAGGCGTGCATCCGGCCGTTGTCGGCGGCGAAGCCCAGGCCGGTGCGTTCGGCGACCGGCAGCGCGTCCATGTCCCCCCGCAGCAGCACGACCGGACCGGGCCGCCCGCCGCGCAGCACCGCGGTGACGGAGCTGAGCCCCTCGCCGGTGCTGACCTCCAACGGCAGGCCGTCCAGCTCGGCCAGCACCGCCTCCTGCGTACGGGGGAGGGTGAGCCCGGTCTCGGGAATCCGGTGCAGCGAGCGGCGCATCCGTACGAGGTCGTCGGAGAGGCCGCGGGCATCGTCGCGGAGGTTCACAGGTGCTCCCTTCAGGCGGGGAACTCCCCGCGCTTGATCGCCGTGACGAATGCATTCCACCCACCCGCGGGAAAAATGAGCGCCGGGCCGTCCGGGTTCTTGCTGTCACGGACAGGGATGAGGCCGTGGGCGTGGGTGAGGGCGGGGGAGAATTCGAGGCATTGGCCGCCGCTGCCGTCGCTGTGGGACGACTTGACCCAGGCGAGGTCGCGGGTGAATTCGACGCAGTCCCCGCCGTTGGCGTCGCTGTGGGACGACTTGACCCAGGCGAGATCGCGGGTGAACTCGAGGCAGGCCCCGCCGTTGCCCTCGCTGTACGACGACTTGACCCAGGCGAAGTCGCGGGTGAATTCGACGCAGTCCCCGCCGTTCCCCTCGCTGTAGGAAGACTTGACCCACTCGGCGGCTGCCAGATCCAAGTCGGGGATCACGTTCTGTACTCCTTCAGCAGAGTCTTGATCGCGGTCAGCGATTCGTCCGGGGACAACGCATTCGCCCTGAGCAGATCGTAGTCATCCAGAGCGGCGTCGACCATTTGTGCGGAGTCGTGCATCCGGGCCCCTACCCGGGTCTCCGTGTAAAGCACCGTGGGGGAGTTGGGGAAGCGCAACACGATGAAGGGCATCGTGGATGTGGCCGGAACGCCCACCGTGAACGGCATGACCTGGAGTTCCAGGTGCGGTGATGCGGCTGCCTCCAGCAGGTAGTCAAGCTGCCCGGCCATGACCTCGGGGCCACCGACGACGCTCCGCAGGCACGCTTCGTGAAGGATTACCCACAGCAACGGCGGACTGTCCCGCTCGAACACCTCACGCCGCCGTAGCCTTGCGGCGACCTTGTCCTCGATCGCCTCCGCACTGGCCCGAGGGTTGGATACGCGGAAGACGGACCGCGCGTAATCCTCCGTCTGGACCATGCCTGCTACGAGGTTCGTCTGGTACGTCAGGATCCGCGACGCCTTTCGCTCCAAGTTGAGGTACGGGACGAACCAACTCGGGTGATCTCCGTCATCGATCCTTCGCAGCAGCCCGGCGAATAACTCGCCCGTGCCGAAGACGGTGTCGCAGCCCTTGGCGAACTTCTGGCTGGGCCTGGGGAGCAGCGTCCCGGACTCGACCTTGCTGACGTAGCCCTCGGAGTAGCCCGTGGCCCTGCCCAGGTGCTTCTGTGTGAGCTTGCGGGCCAGACGTACTTGTCTGACGTCACGGCCGAAGCGCTGAAGCGGATTCAAGTGCTCGGATGTGCTGGTCTCGTCCAACGCCCTGACCTCTCGTCATGTGAATGGGCAGCGCAAACACGGCAAGCCGACGACTTGAACCTTCAGGTTCAAGCAGTCCAATTCTATTGGCAGTTGCGTTCCTCGTGTGACCGAATGACTACATCCGGTTACCCGAAGCGAACCCCAGGAGACTGGCCCATGACCGACGCAACGGACACCGCACGGCTCCTGCCGTGGACGAGCCCCGAGGGCAAGCGCTGCCTGCTCGTGGGTGACGGGACCGGGTACGTGTCCCGGATCGCCGACAACATCGAAGAGGCCCAGCTCGAACTGGCCGTCGAGCTCATCGGCGAGGCGCGGCGCGTCCTCAAGGGGCGGAGGTGGACCTCCGGTGAAATCCACCTGCTGGCCGTCGAGTTGACCGACGCGCTCGTCCAGGTGCACCGCATCGCGAAGAGCCGCCGCACACCCCGCTCCTAACCGCCCAGCTGCGCCAAGTCCTCCTCCGTCAGCGCGATTCCGGCCGCCGCCAGGTTCTCGTCGAGGTGCGCGGGCGACCCCGTACCGGGGGTGGGCAGCAGGACGGGGGAGCGGTGCAGCAGCCAGGACAGCGCGATCTGCCCGGTGCTCGCCCCGTGCCGGGCGGCGACCGCGTCGAGCGCCTCACCCATCGCCGCACCCCGCTCCTCACCCGCGCCGTCCGTCAACGCGCCATTGCCCAGCGGGAACCACGGCAGGAAGGCCGTACCCCGCGCCTCGCACAGCTCCAGTACGTCCTCCGAGGTGCGGTCCAGCAGGTTGTAGCGGTTCTGGACGGACGCGATGGGGGCCAGCTCCTGCGCCTGCCGCAGTTCCGCGGCACCGACGGAGTCCAGCCCGATGTGCCGGATCTTGCCCTCCCGCTGGAGCTCTTGCAGCGCGCCCAGCTGGTCGGCCATCGGCACCTCGGGGTCCAGTCGGTGCAGCTGGTAGAGGTCGATGGTGTCGGTACGCAGTCGGCGCAGGCTCGCCTCGCACATGGCGCGCAGCCGCTCCGGGCGCCCGGCGATGTGCCAGAGGTCCGGACCGGTCCGCACCACCCCGCCCTTCGTGGCGATCACCAGCCCCTCCGGGTACGGATGCAGGGCGCGCGCCACCAGCTCCTCGGCCACGTCCGGACCGTAGTTGTCGGCGGTGTCGATCAGCGTGACCCCGCGTTCCACGGCCCGCCGCAGCAGTGCGACGGCGTGCTGCGGATCGTCGTGCCGCGGCCCCCAGTAGCCCGGCCCGACGAGACCGCCGGTCCCGAACCCCAGTCGCCGCACCGGCAGTTCCCCGCCGATGGCGAAGCATGCGTCGAAGTCGAAGGTGTCAGCGGTCTCGGCAGCCTCGGCGTTCATATTCGTGAGCCTAGTGCGGCGCGTGGTTCGTAAGATCTCCCGGTGCCCCCTGACATATCGCTCTTCACCCTGACCCTGCTGTGCCTGGCCGCGCTCGCGGCGGGCTGGATCGACGCCGTGGTCGGCGGCGGGGGGCTGCTGCTGCTCCCCGCCCTGCTGGTCGGCCTTCCGCACACGCCCGCCGCCTATGTACTGGGCACCAACAAATCCACCGCCATCGTGGGCACCGCCGCCGCCGCGGTCACCTACGTCCGCAAGGCCCCGATCGATCTGCGCACCGCGCTGCGCATCGGCCTCGCCGCGGTCGCCGGCTCGCTGGCCGGGGCGTTCTTCGCGGCCGGGATCAACAGCGAGGTGCTGCGCCCGCTGATCATGGCAGTGCTGCTGGCGGTACTCGCGTTCATCCTCTTCCGCCCGGCCTTCGGGACCGCCCCCGCGCCGTCGGGACCGGTCACCCGGCGGCGGGTGCTGGCGGCCGTCCTCTTCGCCGGGCTGGGCATCGGCTTCTACGACGGCCTGATCGGGCCCGGGACCGGTGCGTTCCTCGTCATCGCGCTCGCCGCCGTGCTGCACATGGACCTGGTCACCTCGTCCGCCACCGCCAAGGTCGTGAACGTCTGCACCAACGTCGGCGCGCTGACGATGTTCGCGATCCAGGGCACCGTGCTGTGGCAACTCGGTGCGCTGCTCGCGCTGTTCAATCTCGTCGGTGGGATGGTCGGGGCGAAGATGGCCCTCAAGCGCGGCGCCGGCTTCGTCCGTGGGGTGCTGGTGGTCGTGGTCGTCGCCCTGCTGTGCAAGCTGGCGTACGACCAGTGGCTGGCGGTCTGAGGGACAGGCCCTAGCGGTCTGAGGGGCAGGCCCTAGGCGAGGGGGCCGCCGGTGTTCCGGATCATCTGCCGGAGCACCTTCAGGGCGGTGACGTAGTCGGCGTCGTCGATGCCCTGGTGGACGCGGTCGCGGATGGCCGGTGCATGCCGCTTGAGGTCCGCCCGCGCCTCGTCCCCCGCCTCGGTGATCCACAGCCGCCCCGCGGCGTCGCGGGTGAGCCAGCCGCGCTCCAGCAGGATCTCCGACTCGGCTGTCAGATCGTCCTCGGGCCGGAGATAGGTGCTCATGGCCTGCTGGAGCTCGGGGAGGGTCATGCCCTGGCCGTCCGGCGAGATGTCGTGCTTCGACAGGTTGCGCAGCAGCCAGTACTGGGGCTGGCTGAAGCCGAGCTCCGCCTGGCGGGCCCGGACGAACGCGATGACGGACTCGTAGGCCACTCCGGTCCAGTACGCGGCGGGCTGCGCGGCGAGCTGGGCGTCGGAGAGGTGGGTGTCGGAGGGGTGGGTGTCGGAGGGGTGGGTGTGAGTGGTCGTCATGTGCGCGGCTCCTTCGGGTGATTGCCGATACGAGATACGAGCACCGTAGAACCGGAAGTTAACTTGAGGTCAAGGGCTCCGATGCGGGCCGGAGCGTGCCCCGGCCCTCAGAACCGGCAGAGGTACATCCGCGCCATGTCCCGCATCTTGGGCAGCTTCGCCGAGGCCCGGGCGGCGAGCCGGTAGGCCGTCGGCAGCATGTCGATGCCCGGTACCTCCAGGGCGCTGACGTTCTCGACGATCTCCAGCTCCGGGCTCAGGGCGGCGATCCCGTCGGTGTCGGTGCCCCAGTGCAGCCGGGCGCCGGCCTTGACGACGGACCTGTTGGTCCACTGCGTACGGATGGCGAACGGGCTGAAGGCGTCGAAGGCCAGCTCACCGCCGGGCACATGGGCCATCAGCCGCCGCAGCAGCGCCGTACCGTCCTCCTTGGTCAGGTACATCAGCAGCCCTTCGGCCACGATGATCGCCGGCCGGTCCGCCGGGATCTGCGCCACCCAGGCCGGGTCGGTCACCGACGACGGGATCATCGTGTACCCCGCGCGCTCCGGATAGAGCTGCTGGCGCAGCTCGATGACCTCGGGGAAGTCGATGTCGAACCAGCGCACCCCGGGGCCCGGGTCGAGCCGGTGGACGCGGGTGTCGAGGCCGCAGCCCATGTGCACCACGGTCGCCTCGTCGTGGCGGGTGAGGAAGTCCGCAGTCCAGGCGTCCAACTGCCGGGCGCGCAGCGCGACTCCGGCCGCGTCGCCGGCGCTCAGGCGCATCTTCCGGAAGTCGTAGTCGAGCCGCTGGACGGCGTCGGCGGCCGTGGCGTCGCCGAGGATCGGCCGCTTGGAGCGGCTGTCCGCGGCGCGGCCGTAGAGCGTGGCGAGCAGGGTCTCCTGCGCTCCGGTCAGCTGGACCTTGGGGTTTGCGCTGGGGCTGGCACTCGGAATGGCACTCGGAATGGCACTCGGGCTGGTCATGCTTAGAGACTACATAAGGTTCAGAAAAATGTGAATACTCGAAAGTCGATCATCGTGGGCACGCGAAAGTCGCTGGTCGGGGCGGTTGCCCGGCTACCCCGGCTGCCTTAGCTACCGCCGCTGCCTTGGCTACCCCGTTCGCCTCGGCTGCCCGGCTATCCCCGGACCGCCGCCGCCGTGACCACTCCGGGGGCCCGCGCCGGCACCTCCGTGACGGCCGTCAGCAGCACCGCCGAGTCCTCAAGGGCCCGCAACCCGTGCCGCTCGTGGGGGATCGCGGCGACCTGACCCGCCTTCAGCTCCAGGCCGCCGCCGGGCCCGGTCAGCCGGACCCGGCCGTGCAGGACTTGCAGGCTCGCGGCCGGCGGCGTGTGGTGCTCGCTCAGCGTGGCGCCAGCGATCAGTGCGATCACGGTCTGCCGAAGAGGTCCGTCGTGCAGGAAGAGATGGGCGCTGCGCCCGTGCGGGGAGGCCTTGGCATCGTCGAGCTGGTAGCGGGTGAGCGCGGCGAGGTCGTCCATGATGCTGCCCTTTCGCGTCCGTGATCGAGGCTCGGCGGTGCCGTTGCGGGCTTCCTCTCCATCGTTGCCGTTGCGCGGGCGTACGCAACCGGGGAATCCGGCCCCGGGCGTCCGGGGCGTCCGGGTGCATACCGTGCGGGGCGGGCCCCGTCACTTACGCGATGATCATCGCGGTCCGTACGATGCGGGCCGGGGGCGTTCCCCGTGACACGCCCCGGCGTTCCCTGTCCCCCCACTGCGAAGGATGCGCCACCGTGGCCGACCCCACACCCCTGAGCGAACCACCCGGCCCGGCCGGGCCGGGCGCCGGGTTCCTGACCGTCATGACGACCACCGACAGCGAGGAGAAGGCCGAGCGGCTGGCGCGCGGTGCGATCGAGGCCAGGGTCGCCGCCTGTGCGCAGATCAGCGCGCCGGTGATCTCGGTGTACCGCTGGGACGGCGCGGTGGAGACCGGCCGGGAGTGGCAGGTCCTGTTCAAGACGGCACAGGCGCGCTATGCGGAGTTGGAGGGCTACCTCCTCCAGGCGCACGACTACGACACCCCCGAGATCATCGCCACCCCGATCACCCGCGGTGGCAACGGCTATCTGTCGTGGGTCGCAGAGGAGACGAGCTGACGTGGCACGGAACAACGGTGTGGCACGGAACAACGGTGCGGCACGGAACAACGGTGTGGCAGCGGGCGGCGGCGCGGCGTCAGGCGGCGACGCGGCACCGGGCGATGGCGCGGTAGCGGGTGATGGCGCGGTAGCGGACGACCGGGTGGCGTCGGGCGGTACGGAGCCGGGCGAGTCCGGGCGGCGTACCCGGCGGCGCTGGGGGCGGGCTGCGAGCGCCGCGCTCGGCGTGGCGATGTGTCTGGCGACCGCGCCCGTCGGCAATGCGGCGGCCGACGGCACACGGGACGGCGGTCAGCCGAGCCCCGCCCCGGACTCCGCGTGGAGCAACCGGGATGCCACCGCCTTCTGGACGCCGGAGCGGATGGCCGCCGCCGCACCGGCCGAGGGCGACACCTCGGACGGTTCGTCGCCGGACCCGTCCGGGGAGGACACGCCAGGGGAGCCGGGGGCCTCGTCCGCTGCCCCGCCCGCAGGGGACACCTCCGGCCAGTCGTCGTCCGCGGCGCCCGGCGGCGACACGCCGGGGCAGGCGCCCACCGCCCCGTCCGGCGCCGACACGCCGGGCCAGGCGCCCACGGCTCCGTCCGGAACGGACGCCCCGGGCGGGGCCCCCACCGCCTCACCCGGTACGGATGCCACGGGGCAGGCGCCCACCACGTCGCCCGGCAACGGCACGGCGAGTCAGGCGCCCACGGCCGCGCCCGGCGGCGACACGCCGGACCAGGCGCCCACGCCCCTGCCCGGGGCCGCCGCGCCGGACCGGCCCGGCGGCTCCGACGCGGCCAAACTCCCGCCCACCGCAGAGCACTTCGACGGTGTCGCGTCGGTCGGCGTGCTGTTCTCCGTCGACGGGGATGCCCGCGCCCACCACTGCACGGCCAGCGTGGTGCACAGCCCGCGCCGCAATCTGATCCTCACTGCCGGGCACTGCAAGCTGGGCACCCGTGCCGCGTTCGTCCCGCAGTACCGTTCCGGCGCGGAGACCCAGCCGTACGGTGTCTGGGCGATCAAGAAGTCCTTCGCCTACCCCGACCGCGGCACCACCGGCGGCAAGGCCGACCTCGACTTCGCCTTCGCCACCGTCGCGCCCGCCGAGGACGGCCGCTCCCTCGAAGAGGTCACCGGCGGCAACATCCTCACGCCGACGCCCGGTTACACCAACGACGTCACCGTCATCGGCTACCCCAAGGTCCGCCACGACCCGGCGGACCGCGCCGTACGCTGCACCGCCCGCACCACCCGGCTGACCGGCACCAGCCAACTGCGCATGGACTGCGGCGGGTTCTCCGGCGGGACCTCGGGCAGCCCCTGGCTCACCGACTTCGACGAGGAGACCGGGACCGGCAAGGTCATCGGCGTGATCGGCGGCCTCAACGGAGGCGGCCCCAAGGGACCGGACCACGACCGGATCTCCTACAGCCCGTACTTCTCGGGCAAGATCCTCAGCCTCTTCACCCGCGCGGCGCGGGGGTGAGGTACGGGACACCGGCATGAGCCGGGGGTTGCCGTCGCGCGCGGCGGCAACCCGGAAGAACGCTTTGGGCCCGGAAGGCCGCTGTGGGCTCGGAATTTCTTCCGGGCCCACAGCGTTGTGGCCCCTCCTTCCCGCGTGCTCGCGGACGGGGGCCGGACCGGTCAGCTGGTGGGGTTGACGGGCCAGCTGGTCAGCGACTCCCGCTCGCCGCAGTCCTTGGTGTCCTTGTCACCGCGGCATATGAAGACCGAGCCGGTGGTGGTGAAGGTGTAGCTGCCCAGGGACAGGTCGACCGCCTGGGTGCCCTTGCCGCACAGCGTCGCCCGCTTGATGGGCGGCCCGGGGGCCAGGTCGTGAGTCCACTGGGTCCACACCGAATAGCAGTCCTTGCCGGTGTTCTTGAAGTCGCCCTTGATGACGAGCTTGGAGAACATCGAGCCGTCGCCGGACTGCACCGACCTGGTGCCCGACGCCGTGGCCGTGCCGTATGTGGCCGTCCACGGGACGCCGGAGCCCGCCGACGTGACACCGGCTGCCGTTGCGGAGGACTGACCCAGGGTCAGGAGCGCGGCGGCGGAAGCCAGAACGGCGGCTCCCGACGTCAACATGCGTGTGGATTTCACTGCTTTTCCTTTCTGGAGCTTCTGGAGCTTCTGGAGCTGTGATCGGCGGATCCGGACTGAGCGGCGGCACATGGCTCCTGGTCCGGCCCGGCGTCATCTCCCCGCCCGTGACGTGGGCGGCGTTGCGCATCGCAGGCCGAACTCGCGGCGCAGTAGGGAGAGTTGTCCGGCCAGACGGCCCGGCATCCGTGAGCGCCCGGACCTGGTGGCATGGAGGCGGAGCAGGTGTGTGTGGCTGGTGACCGTTGCTGTGACGCTGCACGCCGCCCCGTCGAACGACTGACGTCGTTTCTAGCACGGGGAGCGGGTGCTAAAGAAAGGCGTTTCTTGGGTATTTGAGGCGTTTGCCGACGGGCGGCGAGCACATCCACGGCACATCCACGACGTCGGGACCGTCTCTAAGGCCTGGCCGCGCCGGGGTCCTTGGGGTCCGCCCCCGGGCCCTTCGGGTCCGCCCCGGCTCGCAGCGCCTCCGTCACCCCCGCCTCGTGCGGTCCGAGGAAGTGCGGATCGGGCCGCAGCAGCGCGTCCGCCGCCGCCTTGCCGGCCGCGAAGAGCTCCCGTACGCCGCCGTACGCCCAGGTCACATCGTGCCGGGCGGCCACCCCGACCCCGTACGCGTCGATGCCGGCCGCCGCGCACAGCGCCAGCGCCCGCCGGATGTGGAAGCCCTGGCTGACCAGCACCGCCCGGTCGACCCCGAAGATCCGGTGGGCGCGGCTGCAGGAGTCCCAGGTGTCGAAGCCCGCATAGTCGCTGACGATCTTCCGGGCCGGAACGCCGTGGCGCAGCAGATAGGTCCGCATCGCGTCCGGCTCGTCGTAGTCGCGCCGGCTGTTGTCGCCGGTGACCAGGACGGCGCGGACCGAGCCCCGCTCGTAGAGCGCGGCGGCCGCGTCCAGCCGGTGGGCGAGGTAGGGGGACGGCTCGCCGTTCCACAGGCCCGCGCCGAAGACGATGGCGACCGGCGCGGCGGGCGCGTCGGCGACGGTGCGCACCCGGGGGCCCGCGGTGGCGTTCATCCAGGTCGCGGGTGCCAGCGCGAGCACGGTGGCGGCCACCACGACCTGGTACGTGCGGCGCCACCCGCGCCGGGTCCGCGGCAGCCGTACGCGGCGCGCCCCGTCCCGTATCCGCCGCATCAGCTGCCGCATCAGCCGTCGCATCCACTGCCCCCGTCCTCGATGACATCCGGCCGTTCCCGGACACTGCCGACCGTTCCCAGCCACTCCCGACCGCTGCCAGCCACTCCCGACTGCTCCCGACCGCTTTCGATCAGGCCCGATCGCGTGCGGTCGCTCCCGTTCGGCTCCCGTTCGGCTCCCGATCGTGATCGATCTCCTGGCTGCGACGCCCACCGGCCGGAGATGGTTGCACGGGTACGGGCCATACGGGCCATACGGGGCGCACGCGGTGCACCGGCCGCTGGCCTGGCATCGTGGCAGGCAGGAGAAGCACCCTGCCCGAAGGACCGGAGAGGAACGCGCCACCATGACCCCCGAGCCCGAGCGGCTGCCGTTCTTCGTCTACGGAACGCTGCGCCCCGGCCAGGCCAACCACGCCCGCTACCTGCGCGGCCGGACCGCGTACGAGGAGCCGGCCCGGATCCGTGGCGCGCTGCTCTACGACGGCCCCGGATACCCCTACGCCCTCGCCGGGCCCGCCGACGCGGTGGTGTACGGCGCCCTCGTCCTGCCCCGCGACGCCGACTACGAGGAGGTGCGCGCGGCGCTGGACCGGCTGGAGACCTACGCCCCCGGCGACCCGCACAACCTCTACGAACGGGTGGTCACCCACGCGGTGCGCCCGGACGGCCGGAGCGTACGGGCCTGGGTCTACCTGGCGGCCGAGCCCCTCGCCGTCCGGCTGCGCGCCGCCGGCCCGCCCATCGAAGGCGGCGACTGGCTGCGCCCCGCCGCGGCGCGGTGCTCCCCGCGCCCTGCCGGCCCCGGGGCCGCCACGGCCCCAGGTGCCGCCGCAGTTCCCGATCACGCTCCCGATAGCCTGGACGACTCCTCCCGGACCGACGGCTCCTCCCGTGCCGAGGGCCCTTCCCGTACCGCAGAACAGGTGTGACCCGCGTGGCTTCCTCTCCGTCCTCCCCCTCGTCCCCCGCTGCCGCCCCGCTCCCCAAGGCGGAGCTGCATCTGCACATCGAGGGCACTCTGGAGCCCGAGCTGGCCTTCGCGCTCGCCGAGCGCAACGGCGTCAAGCTGCCGTACGCCACCGAGGACGAGCTGCGCCGCGCCTACTCCTTCGCCGATCTGCAGTCGTTCCTGAACCTCTACTACGCGCTGATGGCCGTGCTGCGCACCGAGGACGACTTCGCCGACCTCGCGCACGCCTACCTCGCCCGCGCCAAGGAGCAGGGCGTACGGCACGCCGAGATCTTCTTCGACCCGCAGGCGCACACCGCCCGCGGTGTCCCGGTCGGCACGGTCATCGACGGCCTGGCCCGCGCGCTCGACGCCGCCCAGGAGACCTACGGCATCAGCACCCGCCTGATCATGTGCTTCCTGCGCGACGAGAGCGCCGAGTCGGCCCTGGCGACCTTCGAGGCGGCCCGCCCGTACCTGCACCGGATCACCGCCGTCGGCCTGGACTCGGCCGAGGTCGGGCACCCGCCGGCCAAGTTCGAGGAGGTCTTCGCGCTGGCGCGCCAGGCCGGGCTCAAGTGCGTGGCCCACGCGGGGGAGGAGGGGCCCGCCGCATATGTGTGGGAGGCCCTGGACGTCCTCGGGGTGGACCGGATCGACCACGGTGTGCGCTGCATGGAGGACGAGCGGCTGGTGGCCCGGCTGGCGGCGGAGCAGGTGCCGCTGACCGTCTGCCCGCTGTCGAACGTCCGGCTGCGGGTCATCGACGACCTCGCCGACCATCCGCTGCCCGCGATGCTGGACGCCGGGCTGCTGGTGACCGTCAACTCCGACGACCCCGCCTACTTCGGCGGTTACGCGGACGACAACTTCACCGCCGTACGCGACGCCCTCGGCCTCGACCCGGAGACGCTGCGCACCCTCGCCCGCAACTCCTTCCGCGCGTCCTTCCTGGACGAGGCGACGCGCGAGAAGTACCTGCGGGAAGTCGACGCGTACGCGGCGGACGCACACCGGGGGTAGCCCGGAGGACGCACGCGGGGGCGGCCGGCGGAGGCAGACCGCGGCCGGCCCGGTGAACGGAACAACGGAACAACGGAACACCGGGGCAGGCCCCGGCCCCGGCGCCCGTACACCGCCGCCGGCCCGCTGCCCGCACACCGCGCCCGCCCCCGGCGGCAGCCGGACGGAACACGGAGTTACCCGCGGGGAAACGGCACCGCAACGCCCGGCTGCCACGCTCGGCCCATGACGGCGCCGATATCCCACCCACCGTCCGCGTCCCCCGCGCCGCTCGGCGCCGGGGACCTCGCCGCCGAGATCACCGCCCAGCTCGGCCACCGGCTCGGCCAGGTCCGGCTGCGTGGCTTCCGCCGCCCGGGACCGGCCGCGCCCACCCTCGTGGCCGTGGCCCACGGCAGCCGCGACCCCCGCGCGCTGCCCACCGTCCGCGCCCTGCTCGACCGGGTCCGCGCGCTCCGGCCCGGCCTGCCCGTACGGCTCGGGCACATCGAGATCGAGCAGCCGCTGCTCGCCGACACCCTCACCGAGCTGCACGGCACGGCCGTCGTCGTACCGCTGCTTTTCGGCCATGGCTATCACGTCACCCACGACCTGCCCGCCGCTCTGGCCGCCGCACCGCACCTGACCGGCCGGATCGCCGAACCGCTCGGCCCGCATCCGCTCCTCGCCGAGGCGCTGCACGGGCGGCTGCGGGAGGCCGGGTTCACCGCCGGGCGGGAGACGGCCGTGGTCCTGGCCTCCGCCGGCTCGCGCGCGGCCCGCTCCACCCGGGACACCGAACGCATCGCACGGCTGCTCTCCGACCGGCTCGGCGGCCTGCCCGTCCTTCCCGCCTATGCCTCGGCGGCGGCCCCCACCGTCGCCGAAGCGGTCCGGGCCCTGACCGCCCGCGGCCACGACCGGATCGCCGTCGCGGGCTGCTTCACCGCGCCCGGCCGCTTCGCCGCCCAGTGCGCGGCGGCCGCCCCCGGGATCGCCGCCGCGCCCCTCGGCGACCACCGCGCACTCGCCCGTCTGGTGCTGCACCGCTACGACCAGGCGCTCCTGGCGCGTACCGGATCCGGCCCCGAGAGCATCCGGGCGGCTACCGTCGCTGTATGACGGGCACCTCACCGACCATCCCGGGCTACACCGCCGCAGACACCGAACGCTGGGTCACCGAGCCCGACAAACGGCCGGGGCGTACCGCCTTCCAGCGCGACCGCGCCCGGGTGCTGCACTCCGCCGCGCTGCGCAGGCTCGCCGGCAAGACCCAGGTCGTCACCCCGGGCGGGCTCACCCACGCCTGGGACGCCACGCCGCGCACCCGGCTGACCCACTCCCTGGAGTGCGCCCAGGTCGGCCGGGAGCTGGGCGCCGCCCTCGGCTGCGACCCGGACCTGGTCGAGACGGCCTGTCTGGCGCACGACCTCGGCCACCCGCCCTTCGGGCACAACGGCGAGCAGACCCTCAACGAAGTCGCCGCGCCCTGCGGCGGCTTCGAGGGCAACGCCCAGTCGCTGCGGCTGCTGGCCCGTCTGGAGCCCAAGCGGTTCGTGCCCGCCCCGGACGGTGCGACGCTCAGCGTCGGGCTGAACCTCTCCCGCGCCGCCCTGGACGCCGCCACCAAGTACCCCTGGCCGCGCGGCGGGCACCCCGCCGACCCCGCCTCCCGGAAGTTCGGGGTCTACCCGGACGACCTGCCGGTGTTCGAGTGGTTCCGGCAGGGCGCCCCCGACGGGGCGCAGAGCTTCGAGGCGCAGGTCATGGACTGGTCCGACGACGTGGCGTACTCGGTGCACGACGTCGAGGACGGACTGCACGCCGGGCATCTCGACCCCAACGTCCTGCTCGCCGACCCCGAGCGCGCCGAGATCTTCGCGGTCGCCGGTGAGCGCTATGCGCCCGGCGCCGGCCCCGAGGAGCTGGCCGCCGCGCTGGACCGCCTCCTCGACCAGGAGTGGTGGCCGCACGGCTACGACGGCACCGCCCTCGCCCAGGCCCGCCTCAAGGACGCCACCAGCCAGCTGATCGGCCGCTTCTGTCTGGCGGCCGAGGGCGCGACCCGCGCCCAGTGGGGGAGCGGACGGCTCACCCGGTACGGAGCGGAGCTGGTGGTTCCGGACGAAACACGGCTGGAATGCGCCGTTTTGAAAGCGGTCGCCGACCGGTACGTCATGCAGCGCCCCGACCAGGAAGCACTCCGGGCCGACCAGCGCATCGTCATCGCCGAACTGGCCGAGGCGCTGCTCGCCCGCGCCCCCGACGGGCTTGATCCGCAGTTCCGTTCGCTGTTCGACACGGCCCCCGACGACACCGCCCGCATGCGCGCCGTCATCGACCAGATCGCGGCCCTGACGGACACCTCGGCGCGCTCGCTGCACGCCCGGCTCACCCGACGCCCTGGTAACACCCGGGACAACCGAGGGTGACCCTTGGGGGAAGCCCCTCTTCCCCCCTCACCCTCCGTGCGGGACGCTCGAAGCCGACCGATTCCGCACGGGGAACCTGACAGCACCGCTACACGGCACGGGAACCCGGACGACACCGGACGGGAACCCGTCCCACACCGCACACATCTACGGGGGAAGCAGACCGGGGGACATCGGGGGCGTTTACGGACGCGGACGCGGACGTACGGCACCGCAACGAGGAGGAAGCAAGTGGTCGACGCACACCAGACGTTCGTCATCGTCGGGGGTGGCCTGGCCGGAGCGAAGGCCGCGGAGACGCTCCGCTCGGAAGGCTTCACCGGCCGGGTGATCCTCATCTGTGACGAGCGCGACCACCCCTACGAGCGGCCCCCGCTGTCCAAGGGGTACCTGCTCGGCAAGGAAGAGCGCGACAGCGTCTTCGTCCATGAACCCGCCTGGTACGCCCAGGCACAGATCGAGCTCCACCTGGGCCAGCCCGCCGTCCATCTGGACCCCGGGGCCAAGACCGTACGGCTCGGTGACGGCACCCTGATCGTCTACGACAAGCTGCTGCTGGCCACCGGCGCCGAGCCGCGCCGCCTGGACATCCCCGGCACCGGCCTGGCCGGCGTGCACCACCTGCGCCGCCTCGCGCACGCCGAACGGCTGCGCGGCGTGCTGGCCTCGCTCGGCCGGGAAAACGGGCAGCTCGTCATCGCGGGCGCCGGCTGGATCGGCCTGGAGGTCGCCGCCGCCGCCCGCACCTACGGCGCCGAGGTCACCCTCATCGAGACCGCCCCGACCCCGCTGCACGGCATCCTCGGCCCCGAACTCGGCGGCCTGTTCACCGAACTGCACCGCGACCACGGCGTCCGCTTCCACTTCGGCGCCCGGCTCACCGAGATCGTCGGCCAGGACGGCATGGTGCTCGCGGTGCGCACCGACGACGGCGAGGAGCACCCCGCCCACGACGTGCTCGCCGCGATCGGCGCCGCCCCGCGCACCGCCCTCGCCGAACAGGCCGGGCTCGACCTCGTCGAAGCCACCGCCGGCGGCGGCATCGCCGTCGACTCCGCACTGCGCACCTCCGACCCGTACATCTACGCCGCCGGTGACGTCGCCGCCGCCGACCACCCCCTCCTGGACACCCGCCTGCGCGTCGAACACTGGGCCAACGCCCTCAACGGCGGCCCGGCCGCCGCGCGCGCCATGCTCGGCCAGGACATCAGCTACGACCGCATCCCGTACTTCTTCTCCGACCAGTACGACGTCGGCATGGAGTACTCCGGCTACGCCCCGCCCGGCTCCTACGCCCAGGTCGTCTGCCGCGGCGACGTCGCCAAACGGGAGTTCATCGCCTTCTGGCTGGGCGCGGACGGCCGGCTGCTCGCGGGGATGAACGTCAACGTCTGGGACGTCGCCGAGACCATCCAGCAACTCATCCGCTCCGGCGCCCCGTTGGAGCCCGGCGCACTGGCCGATCCGGAGGTTCCGCTGCACTCGCTGCTCCCGTAGCGTGCGCCCATGACGCAGAGCCCCACCGGTCCCACCGGCCCCGTCGGCGACGCCCCCGACCCCGTCACCTTCAACGACGTCCGGGACGCCGCCCGGCGGCTGGCGGGCGTGGCACACCGCACGCCCGTGCTGCGCTCGCGCACCCTCGACGCGCTGGTCGGCACCGAGGTCCACCTCAAGTGCGAGAACTTCCAGCGCGTCGGCGCCTTCAAGTTCCGCGGCGCCTACAACGCCCTGTCACGGCTGACCCCCGACCAGCTGGCCCGCGGGGTCGCCGCCTACTCCTCCGGCAACCACGCCCAGGCCGTCGCCCTCGCCGCCAGGGAGCTGGGCAGCCACGCCGTCATCGTGATGCCCGAGGACGCCCCGGAGTCCAAGGCCGCGGCCACCGCCGGATACGGCGCCGAGATCGTCCGCTACGACCGCTACACGGGCGACCGCGTCGCCCTCGGCCGCCGGCTCGCCGAGGAGCGCGGGCTGACCCTCATCCCGCCGTACGAGCATCCGCACATCATCGCGGGCCAGGGCACCGCCGCCCTGGAGCTGATCGAGGAGACCGGCCCGCTCGACGCGCTGCTGGTCCCCGTCGGGGGCGGCGGACTGATGGCCGGCTCGGCCCTCGCCGCCACCGCCCTGTCGCCCGGTATCCGCATGATCGGCGTCGAGCCGGAGGCCGGCGACGACACCCGCCGCTCCCTGGCCGCCGGCCGCCCCGTCACCGTCCCCGTCCCGCGCACCATCGCCGACGGCCAGGCCGTCGAGACCCCCGGCGCGCTGACCTTCGCCATCAACCGGCGGCTGGTCGACTCGGTCGCCCTGGTCAGCGACGACGAGATCCGCGCCGCCATGAGGTTCGCCTTCGAACGCCTCAAGATCGTCACCGAGCCCAGCGGCGCCAGCGCCCTGGCCGCCCTGCTGGCCGGCCGTACCGGCCCCCTCCCCCCACGGACCGGAGTGATCGTCTCCGGCGGCAACATCGGCCTGGAGCGCTTCGTGGAGCTGATGGGGTGAGCCGGGGCGGGGCCGCGCGGCCGGGACTGTCCGACCCCGGCCGTAGAATTCACGCGTGGCAGGCAGGATCAACGATGACGATGTGAAGGCGGTACGGGACGCGGTCCCGATCGACGCCGTCGTGTCCGAGTACCTCCAGCTCCGCAACGCCGGCGGCGGCAACCTCAAGGGCCTGTGCCCCTTCCACGACGAGAAGTCCCCGTCCTTCCACGTCAGCCCCGCCAAGGGCCTCTACCACTGCTTCGGCTGCCAGGAGGGCGGCGACACCGTCGACTTCATCATGAAGATCGACCACCTCTCCTTCGCCGAGACCATCGAGCGCCTCGCCTCCCAGGCCGGCATCACCCTCCGCTACGAAGAGGGCGGCTACACCCCCGGCCGCCAGCAGGGCGAGCGCACCCGCCTGGTGGAGGCCCACAAGGCCGCCGCGCAGTTCTACGTCGAGCAGCTCGACAGCCCCGAGGCCGAGATCGCCCGCAAGTTCCTCGCCGAGCGCGGCTTCGACCAGGCCGCCGCCCAGCACTTCGGCGTCGGCTACAGCCCGGCCGGCTGGGACCACCTCACCCGCTTCCTGCGCGGCCGCGGCTTCACGGACAAGGAGCTGGTCCTGGCCGGCCTCTCCCAGGAGGGCCGCCGCGGCCCCATCGACCGCTTCCGCGGCCGCCTGATGTGGCCGATCCGCGACATCGCCGGCGAGGTCGTCGGCTTCGGCGCCCGCAAGCTCCGCGACGACGACAACGGCCCCAAGTACCTCAACACCCCCGAGACCCCCCTCTACCGCAAGTCCCAGGTCCTCTACGGCATCGACCTCGCCAAGAAGGAGATCGCCAGGACCAACCGCGCCGTCGTGGTCGAGGGCTACACGGACGTCATGGCCTGCCATCTGGCCGGCGTCACCACCGCCATCGCCACCTGCGGCACGTCCTTCGGCGAGGGCCACATCAAGATCCTCCGCCGGCTGCTGATGGACAACTCCGGCTCCGAGGTCGTCTTCACCTTCGACGGCGACGCCGCGGGCCAGAAGGCCGCCCTGCGCGCCTTCGAGGACGACCAGAAGTTCGCCGCCCAGACCTCCATCGCCATCACCCCCGGCGGTATGGACCCCTGCGACCTGCGGCTCGCCAAGGGCGAGCAGGCCGTCGCCGACCTCGTCGACGCGCGCACCCCGCTCTTCGAGTTCGCGCTGCGCCATGTCGTCTCCCGGCACAACCTCGACACGACCGTCGGCCGCGCCGCCGCCCTCGACGAGGCCGCCCCCATCGTCGCCAACATCAAGAACAGCTCCATCCAGCACGAATCCGCCGTCCAGCTCGCCGGCATGCTCGGCATCCTGGACACCCAGTTCGTGGTCAAGCGCGTCGCCCAGCTCGCCCGCTGGGCCCGCGAGCGCGGCCGCGACGGCCAGGGCCCCGACCAGGGCCGTCAGCAGCGCCGCGGCCCGGGCCCCGAGCCCGAGCAGACCCGCCCCGCGCCCGGCCCGCGCGGCCCGGCGCTCAACCTCCGCAGCCCCGCCCACCGCGTGGAACGCGAGCTCCTCAAGCTCGCCCTGCAGCGCCCCGACCTGGTCTCCCCGGCCTTCGACGCCTACGGGGCCGATGAGTTCACCGCGCCGCCCTACGCCGTGGTCCGCCAGTGCATCGAGGACGCCGGCGGGGCCACCGCAGGCGCCTCTGACAGCGCATACGTCGCCCGGGTGCGCGAGGCCGCCCCCGACGACACCGTCCGCGCCATGGTCACCGAGCTCGCCGTCGAGCCGCTGCACACCCGCCGCGAGCCCGACGAGGCCTACGCCGGCGTCCAGTTGGTCGCCGTCCGCCTCGCGGCCGTCAACCAGCGCGTCACGGAGATCCGCGGCACCCTCCAGCGCCTCGGCCCCCGCGCCGACCCCGAGCACCTGGCCGCCGTGCAGAACGAACTGTGGGTCCTCCAGCAGTACGGCCAGTCCCTGCGCGAACGGGGCTACGCGGCGCTCTGAGCGCGGGCCGGTCCGCAGGGCCCCAGAACACCCCGCGGTAGCCGTCCGGTCACGGACCGGACTCAAAAAGTGGTCGCACGCCCCTCGTGGCGGGCGTGTGTCGTACTCCACACTGAGAAGCGGTGCCTGAGTCCTCGGAGCGGGTCAGATCCGGGCGTACGCCGCGTACGCCGCCGGAATCCCCCGCGGAACCACTCTCCGTGTACGGGACGGGAGGCGGCTCGGCCGCACCCGTGCCCGACCCTTCTGCCGCCTCAGCAGCGATCACCCTGGAGGTCGCCCCCGTGCAGACCCAGACCCTCGCCGACGCGCCGGCCGCCGCGGAACCGGCTGCCGAGCCGCTGATGGACCCGGCCCTGGAACCGGTCACCGTGCCGCAGCAGGCCGAGCCCCCCGCCGCCGAGACGCTCCTCGACGAGATCACCGCACCACTGCAGACGGAACCACGGCCGGAAGCGGAAACGGAAGCGGAAGTGGAAGCGGAAACGGAACCCGGACCGGGCCCGGAACCGGCCCCCCGCCCCGACACCGCCACCGGCCCGTCCTCCGATCTCTTCCGCCAGTACCTCCGCGAGATCGGCCGGATCCCGCTGCTCACCGCCGCCGAGGAGGTCGAGCTCGCCCGCCGGGTGGAGGCCGGTCTCTTCGCCGAGGAGAAGCTCACCAACACCCCCGACCTCTCCTCCCAACTCGCCTACGACCTCGACAAGTTGGTGGTTCTGGGCCGGATGGCCAAACGCCGCCTGATCGAGGCCAACCTCCGGCTGGTGGTCTCCGTCGCCAAGCGCTACGTCGGCCGCGGACTGACCATGCTCGACCTCGTCCAGGAGGGAAACCTCGGACTGATCCGCGCCGTCGAGAAGTTCGACTACGCCCGCGGCTACAAGTTCTCCACCTACGCCACGTGGTGGATCCGCCAGGCCATGTCCCGCGCCCTCGCCGACCAGGCCAGGACCATCCGCGTCCCGGTCCACGTCGTCGAACTGATCAACCGCGTGGTCCGCGTCCAGCGCCGGATGCTCCAGGAACGCGGCTACGAGCCGACACCCGAGGAGGTCGCGGCCCATCTCGACCTGACCGAGGAGCGCGTCAGCGAGGTGCTGCGGCTGGCCCAGGAACCGGTCTCGCTGCACGCCCCCGTCGGCGAGGAGGAGGACGTCGCCCTCGGCGACCTCATCGAGGACGGCGACGCCGCCTCACCCGTCGAATCCGCCGCGTTCCTGCTGCTGCGCGAGCACCTCGACGCGGTCCTGTCCACCCTCGGCGAACGCGAACGCAAGGTCGTTCAGCTCCGCTACGGACTCGCCGACGGCCGCCCCCGCACGCTGGAGGAGATCGGCCGGATCTTCGGCGTCACCCGCGAACGGATACGCCAGATCGAGTCCAAGACCCTCAACAAGCTCCGCGACCACGCCTTCGCCGACCAGCTCCGCGGCTATCTGGACTGAGCGCACGGCGCCCCGCCCCCGTCACGCCTCCCGCTGGGAATACCACCCGACCCCACCCCGTTGTGGCCCCGCAGGGGGCGCTCGCATCCCCTACGGGATCTGTTCGCCCTGCCCCTTAAGGTGCCCCCGTCACGCCTCCCGCTGGAACGCCCCCGGATGGGCCTCGTCGCGCACCGCCGCGTACTGCTGGCGTACGGCCTGCCCGACCGGCAGGTCCTCGCCCGGCTCGAAGACCTGGCTCGCGGCGGCCGGCCACTGCGGCGGATCGACCCAGGCGGACCCGCCGTCCGCACGGGCCGGTGCACCGGCCGCCGGGGCGAGCGTCCCGTGCGCCACCCCCCACGCCCACGCCGCCTGCCGCGCAGCGCCCAGCGCCGCGTACTCCGCCGGCTGCGGCACCACGACCTGCACCCCGAACAGCCCCGGCGCGATCGCCTGCACCGCGCCCAGCTCCGCCGCCGCGCCCAGCAGGAACACCCGGCGCACCGCCACGCCCCGCCCGCGCAGCACGTCCAGCGCGTCGGCGAGCCCGCACAGCATGCCCTCCACGGCCGCCCGCGCCAGATGCTCCGGCTTCATGCTCTCGCGGCGCATCCCGTGCAAAGACCCGGCGGTGTGCGGCAGATGAGGCGTCCGCTCGCCCTCCAGATAGGGCAGCAGCACCATGCCGTACGCACCGGGCGACGACTTCAGCGCCAGGTCGGACAGCCCTTCCAGATCCGTCCCCAGCATCTCCGCAGTGCCGCGCAGCACACGCACCGCGTTGCTGGTGTGCACCACCGGCAGATGCCGTCCGGTCGCATCGGCGAACGAGGTGATCGTGCCGCTCGGGTCGACCAGCGCCTCGTGATGGATCCCGAACACCGACCCCGAGGCGCCCAGCGACACCACGGCGTCACCCTCCCCGACACCGAGCCCGAACGCCGCCGCCATCGTCTCGCCCGTACCGGCGGAGATCAGCAGCCCTTCCGGGGTGAACCCGGCGGTCCCGGACGGCCCCAGCACCTCCGGCAGCCGCACCTGGTGCCCCAGCGCCAGCTCCACCAGGTCCGGCCGGTACGCCCCGCTCGCCGCCGACCAGAAACCGGTCGCCGAGGCCCCGCCCCGGTCCGTCGTACGCCGCGCCGGCCGCCCCAGCAGCTGCCAGGCCAGCCAGTCGTGCGGCTGCATGACCTCCGCTATCCGGGCCGCGTTCGCCGGCTCCGTACGCGCCAGCCAGCGCAGCTTGGTCACCAGGTGCGCGGCCTGCGGCACCGCCCCGACGGACTGCGCCCACGCGGCACGCCCGCCCAGCGCGTCCACCAGGTCCGCGGCCGCGCTCTGCGCCCGCTTGTCGTTGCCCAGCAGCGCCGGACGTACGAGATTGCCCTCCGCGTCCAGCGCCAGCAGCCCGTGCTGCTGCGCCGAGACCCCGATGGCCTGCACGCCCTCCAGCAGCCCGTTGCCGGCCGCCTCGCCCAGCGACATCAGCCACGCCTGCGGATCGGCCTCGGGCCCCTTCTCGACGGGGTGCGGCGCATACCCGCGCCTGATGACGGCACCCGTGTCCGCATCGCAGACCACGATCCGTGTGCTCTCGGACGAACTGTCCAACCCGGCGACTATCCCCATGGCCCCAGATGATGCCTCATGGGACGCATAAGGAGAGAGTCAGGGTTTGCCCGACAGGACCCGTCGCTCAGGTATTGCTGGTGCCCCACTCGTCCTCGTCGGCGGAACGCTGCTCCCGCAGCGAGCGCACCCGGTCGGTGACGGACCCGGGCAGCCGGTCCCCGACCTTCGCGGAGACCGCCCCGAACGCCTTCGTCGCCGCCTCGCGCCCGCTCAGGGCCACGGACTCGGCACTGTTGCGGACCGCCGGGTTCTGCGAGACCCGCTGGGCGGCCTTGCGGAGCTGCTCATACCGTTCGCGGCCGGCCCGTGCGCCGAGCACGTACCCCGTGGCCAGTCCCGCGATGAAAGTGAGCCGGTAGCGCATCGCTCCACCTTTCCCTGGTGTCGGTCCCGTCCGGTGCCACCGTGTGCACCGGCATGCCGGGCTCTGCCGCGCCCCTACCCTCCGGGGCCGGAGATCACCCGAGGTGACCTGAGGCGATACCGATTGGCGGAGCACCCCCCTGCTTGCGCTAATGTATGTGTCGCAGCGAGCGCGCGCCGTCCGGAAGCCCCGGACAGCGGTGCATTCGAGGCACACAGAGCAATCCCCTGTAGCTCAATTGGCAGAGCAGCCGGCTGTTAACCGGCAGGTTACTGGTTCGAGTCCAGTCGGGGGAGCTCGGTCCCCTGTAGCTCAATTGGCAGAGCATTCGGCTGTTAACCGGAGGGTTACTGGTTCGAGTCCAGTCGGGGGAGCAAGAGAGAACGAGGATCCCGCAAGGGGTCCTTTTTCTTGTGCCCGGAACCGGAACTTTCGCCCGCCGTGGAACCGAAACCCGGGTGATCGAAGTCCTCTTGGGCGTGCAACGTCGCGCGACGGCAGCCCACACGGGCAGCAGATCGTATGAGCGGCTATGCTGCGGCAGACGGCGCGCACAAATGTGCGCGACGCGCCGTGGAGGGGGCGGTAGCTCAGCCGGTTAGAGCAGCGGACTCATAATCCGTCGGCCGTGGGTTCGAGTCCCACCCGCCCCACCACTGCTCCCAGGGCGAAGATCCTTTCTACCTGGGGAATCGTGAGAACGGGGGTCACCGCTTCGGCGCGGTGGCCCCCGTTCATCCGTTCAGGCCAAGATCCAGGCGATGCGCAGGGTCACGGGGACGGCAGCACAGGGGATAGCGGCCCCTCACACTCACGCCGCCCCGACACCCGGCGACCGAGCCTCCCAGCCCCGTCGGCGGTAGGCCCTTCGGCAGCGCCCGGCGGCCGAGGCCTGGACATCCGGCCCCGGCCGTCCAGAGTGATCATGCCGAGGAGACCGGAGGCGCGGGCCGGGCCTGCGCCACAACGGCCCAGGCGCCTCCTGGCTGCCGCACACCGTGGGCGAAGCAGCCGGTGATCCGTCCAGCGTCTTCATCCTGACGGGAAGAGGGACAAGCTCACTGACGAGGACAGGCAGCGCATCGGCCTGAAGTTCAACGGAGACAACGTTGGCCGGCCCCAGGAAGGCGAACCCCTCGTCAAACTGGACCCGCAGGGCACCAAGCCTCGGCCGCGTCAGCCGTCCAGAGGGGTTGAGCCGGGAAGTACGCAGCTGTCACGAGCCACTCAGCTGGCTCGACACTCGGGTGACGCCTACGGGCCCAAGCCGGGGAAGCCGGGAACTCCCAACAACTCGGTCTGCTCTCATCGCGTGTGACAGATAAGGAGGCAGCATGACGCCGCCCATTGACCGGACAACACTTGAAGGCGCGTTCAGCTCGGAGGAGTTGGTCACGCTGCCCGAGGGGATGCTCGAAGGCATCGACCATGAAGCGAGCGTGGACTTCATGCGGCATGTGGGGCTCCCTGTCCGCGCCAATCCCTGGTTCGACCTGATTGACAGGTCCTGGCGGGAGCTCAAGAAGGTGGGCGACTGCTATGAGGATATGCGGGATCGGTGGACCAACCTCCCGGATAATGCGGCGAACTGGGTCTTGCTCGGCATGGTGCCGTACGACGACATCGCATTGGATGTCGCTACGGGAGTCGTGTACTGCCTCCCCTCGGATGAAGATGATGTCTATCCGCTCAATAAGGATCTCTATTCCTTCGCTCACTTCCTCTATCTGCTGGAGCTGGAGCGGCCGAACTATGACGTGGAAATGGAGCAGGAGCTCGACCCTGAAGGGGCGGAGCAGCGTCTCATTGCGCAGATGAGGGAGATTGATCCGGCGGCTCTGGATGTTCCGCATTCACGTTGGCACGATATCCTCGAATGGGTGTCTGACCTTGACGCAAGGTAATGCGGGAGACCCTAAGGTGCATCATCCCGGCCTTTAACCGACCGTCTCGTGCACATCCCAAAGAACGCACTCCCACGTCGGCAGGCGAGGTGCGTCCTCGGCCTCCCAGTCGAACCCCTCCGACCAGGCGGGCTCCACCCCTTCGAAGGGAAGCGGGTCGGCCCCCGCCATCCGTTCTCGGAGGGATGCCGCAACGCCTTCCGGGTCGAGGATTTCATCGGCCACCCTGAAGTCGTAATGAGGGCGCTCGATTTCGAGTAGGTAGAGGAAGAAGAGGAAGGAGTCTAGGCTCTGGTTCAGCGTGCATGTGCATGCCTTGTACTCGCCGTCCGGTAGGCAGTAAACAACCCCGGAAGCAGGATCCAAGGCGACGACATCAGAATGGATCTCGCCGATGACCAGCCAGTTCTCCCAGGCTTTCGGCATGTCCTCGTATTGGGAAAAGTAGCTGAGCTCCGCGCATCGGCGAAACCTGTTGGGAGATTCCCCTTCGAAGAATCCTCCATCCATGACGAAGAAGGAACTTTGGTCATTCGGGAGGCCGATGTTCACCAGAAGTGAACGAGCCGACTCCTTGAGCTCCGCCGGGAGCTTTTCCTCCACTGGCGTCACCAGCTTCTCTGGAGAGAATGCCGATTCCATCATCGAGCGGTCGACGAGCTGAGGCATGTTCTGTCCTGACGGCAAGGGGAAATATCTTGTGCGAGGCATTGCGCCGATGCGCCCCGGGCCCGCCCCCGTTCCTTCGCAGCGCTTCGCCCCGCCGGTCAAGCCGACGGGGCGAAGCAACAAGGCCCGAATCAACCGTCAGCCGACCCGTGCCGTCACGGTGCGGATTTCGCTGGACGGCGAGTAGTTCCCGGCCGCGTCATAGGTGCGGGCCCGGTACTCGTAGCTGCGGCCGTCGGTGGGCAGTGGGTCGCAGATGGTGGCGGTGGCGGTGGGGAGGCGTGGGTCGTAGCCCTTGTGGAGGACGACCGACCAGGTGGGCGTTCCCGTTTCGCGGCGCTCGATCTCCAGGCCGGTGAAGTCGCGGATCGGGGCCGGGGTGCTGTCGGAGGCGGTCGCCTGGATGCCGGTCGCGCAGGAGCCCAGGGTCAGGTCGGGGGCGTAGGCGGGGGCGATGCCGTCGGGGATGGCGAGCCAGAGCTCATGGGTGGCCGTGGCGTCGAGGCCGTTCGGGTTGTAGGTGGTGGTGCCGCCGTCGTTGGTGACCAGGACGCGGTAGTGGCGGGTCTCGCCGTCGGCGGTGACGGGGCCGGTGGTCCAGGTGTTGCCCGTGGTGGTGCCGAGCGGGACCCAGACCCAGTAGCCGTCCACCTCGTCGTTGCTCAGGACCGTGTAGTGGTCGAAGTGCGGCTCGGTGTTGAGGGGCCACTTCAGGGTGACCTTGCCGGTCGCCTTGTCGTACGTGCCCGTCAGCTCGGTCACCACGGGCAGCGGGCGCACGACGGTGTCCGTGCTGCCCGACGAGGTGTTGCCCGCCTTGTCCTTGGCGCGGACCTCGTAGTAGTAGGGCGTGCGGTCGTCGGGGTTCACGAGGGGGTCGGTGTGGCTGCGGGCGGTGGTCGTGGTGACCTGCGTCCAGGTGCCGGAGCCCACGGGCCGGCGGTAGAGGGCGTAACCCGCCAGGTCCATCTCCTTGTTGGCGGACCAGGAGACGGTCGTCTTGCGGGTCGTGGTGTTGTAGGCGGTCTTCACGCCGGTGGGGGCGAGCGGCTTCGTCGTGTCGTACGTGGCCGAAGTCCGGGGCGTGTACGTGTACTTGACCTTCGCGGCGCCGCTCCAGTTCGCGTAGTCGACGCGGAGGGTGTGCTTGCCGGAGGGGACGGTGAGGTTGACGCTCTGGGAGCGGGCGGTGTCACCGGTGCCCTTCCACAGGTCGATCTTGCGGACCCCGTCCAGGTAGACGCGGACGCCGTCGGTGGCGGAGGCGGTGAACGTGAAGGGGCCGCCGGAGCCGAAGTCGCGGGTCACCGACCAGCGGACACCGAAGCCGTTCGACGGTATGCCGGAGACCGGGCTGCCGGACCAGCTCTGGTCGATGGCGCTGTCGCAGTCGGTCTTCACCGGGGAGCCGGAGAACGAGGTGTTGGCGTAGAACGTCCGCTTGTAGACGTTGGCCGAGCAGGTGACGTCGGCGGCTGCCGCCTGCGGGGCGGCGGTCAGCAGGCTGCCGAGGACGACGGCGGAGATGACACCGCCGGTCCGGGCGACGACGAGACTCTTCTGGTGCACGGGGGCCTTCCGGGCTGTGCGGGCAAGACGTACAGCGCGGAGACTCGTGAGGTGGGGGGAAGGTTGCACGGTGTGGTGATGGTGTGGAGGGGCACACCCCGCCTTCGCTTGCCGCTGTGTGGCGTGCGCGGAAAATGCCTGGACCTCTTCGGGCGGCCGTGGCTAGGGTGGGCGGACGCCCGTGATGACAGACAAGGAGGCGAGAGCGATGTCCACCACAACAGCCGTGCGCTCCCGCCCCGTCCGCCGGGCGTCCCAGGTCTGATCCGGGAGCGCGTCCTCTCCCGAAGGATCGCTTCACTCATGACTGAACTGGTCATCCGCCCGCTCACCGCGGGCGAGACTCCCCTTTTCGCCTCCCTGCCCGACCCGGGCGTCGTCGGCCGCGCCGTCCTCGGCGAGACCTACGGCATGATCGCCGACGGGGGCCGGTACCGGCCCGAATGGACCTGGGTCGCGCTGCGCGACGGCGTCGTCGTCGCCCGCGCCGCCTGGTGGTCCAAGCCCGGGGACGAAAAACCCCTCGCCCTCGACTGGTTCGACTTCACCGACGCCGAGGCCGCTGTCCAACTGCTGCGCGCCGTACCTCTTCGGGCCGAGTACAGCCTGCTGCTGCCGCCCGGCTGGCGCGACAAGCCGGACGTGCGGGCCGCGGCCGAGGTCCGGATGGCCGCGGCCGAGGCGGGCGGCCTCCGGAAGCTGGTCGAACGCTACCGCTACACCTGGACCTCCGCCTGCCCGCTCCCCGAGCGCACCGGGCGCCTGGAGTACCGGCCGGAGCCGGACGACAACGTCATCCGGGGCGTGCTGCGCCGTATCCAGGAAGGCTCCTTGGACGCCCACGACCTGCACGACATCGCGGAGTACGGCAGGGACGGGGCCGTCGAGGAACTCTTCGGCATCCTCACCTGGATGCCTTCCCCACGGGACTGGTGGCGGCTGGCCTACACCCCGGACGGCGAAACGGCGGGCATCCACGTGCCCGCCCGCAACCCGTCGGGCCCCTGCATCGGATACATCGGCGTCCTCCCCGACCAGCGCGGCCACGGCTACGCCTACGACCTGCTGGTCGAGTGCACACAAGACCTGGTGGCGCGGGGCGCGACACACATCGCGGCCGCCACCGATCAGGACAACTTCCCGATGGCGGCCCATTTCGCGACGGCGGGCTACCCGGTCAGCGAGGAGCGCATCGACTTCGTCTGACCGCCCGCGGTTCCGGGCCTGTCTGAGCGGTCAGGGTCGGACAGGCCCTGGCCGCGGACGGTCTGCCCGTCGGCTCCCGCACCGCCGTCACGCGAGGGTCACGCAGGTTCGACGCCGCGGTCATGGCCGCCCGCCCACGCTGGACGTATCTACGGCTTCAAGAGAAGAGGAGGCGCAGTGATGACAAGCATCCGCAAGCGTCTTCCGCACGTGGTCGGAGCGTCTTTCATGGCGGCGGCGCTCACCGGAACGATGGGGGCGATAGGGGCGACGGGCGCTGAAACAGCGACGGCGAAAGCTCCGACCCAATCGACACAAACGGCGCCATCAGCACCGGGCATCTTCTGCATCAGCAAGATCACCGGCAAGGTCATCAATGTTGCTCCGGGCTCGGTCAGGTTGCTGTGCGTCCGCGGCACGGGTGGCGGCGGAGGCGGCGGGGGCATCACCGGCGGACGCACCACAACCGGCGCCTCCACCACGACGACCGGCGCGAGCGTCACCACCGGCGCGAGCACCACCACCGGCGCAACCACGACGACCGCCGCCCAGACCACCACCGGCGCCACGACCACCGGCGCCACGACGACCGGCTCCCAGACCACCACCGGCGGCACGGTGACCGGTGCCCAGACCACCACCGGTGCCAGCACCACCACAGGTGCCAGCACCAGCACCGGCGCCACGACAACCGGCGCCACCACGACGGGCGCCACCACCACCGCAGGAGGCACCACCGGAGCGACCGGCGCCACCGGTGCGACCGGTGCGACCGGCGGCACCACCACAGGCGCTGGCGGCACCACGGGCGCCGGCGGCACGACAGGTGCCACGGGCGCCGGCGGCTGAGCGAAGGGCGTCATCACAGGCGGTCAAGGCGACCACACCCGTTAAGGCGACCACACCCGAGGCAGTCCACGCGCTGCTCGGCAGAGCTCTCGGCGCACGCTGAGGGGCGGGCACCGTCCCGCAGTCCCTCTGGCGGTTCGCGTCCACCACGGGCCGATTCCGCCAGGGGGCAGGGCCCGCGCGCACCGGGCATCACCTGCGCCGGGCATCACCTGCACGCGCCGGACATGACATGCGTGCCGGGCATCGCGTGCCCAAGGTCGTACGGCCATCGCGTGCGCAAGTTCGTACGGCGCGTCAGACGGTCACGCTCCGGCTCTCGTTCCGGTCGTCCGGACCCTTGTTCCGGCGTAGTCGTGCGGTGATGCGGTCCCGTGCGGCCGCAATCCTCGACCCGCCCCAGCGCAGGAAGTTCGTCGGCAGAAAGACCATGTCAGAGACGATCATCGCCAGCGAGAAGAACGGCAGGCCGCAGATCACCGCGATGGTCGCGTGTTCGGTCATCAAGATCGCAAGCATGACGTTCTTCACCCGTCGGTTGAGGAGGGTGAAGGGAAAGGCGACCTGCACGAGCACGGTGCCGTAGGTGATCAGCGTGACCATGGTGGAGCGGCTGTCGAGCACCTGGGACAGAGCGGTCCACGGGCTGAAGTAGTCCAGATGGAGCGGGTAGTGCAGGGCGCTTCCGTCCTGCCAGCGGGAGCCCTGGACCTTGTACCAGCCGGCGGTGGCGTAGAGCAGGCATACCTGGGCGGCGATCACCAGCATCGCCGCGTTGTGGACGAGGTTGGCGACGACGTCCAACAACGCCCCAGGTTCCGGGGAACGACGCCGCCCCGCCCAGTACCACAGGGCCTGGACCAGCCACAGTCCCCAGAGGATCAGCCCCCAGCCCCTGGGGAGTTCGGCGAATCCCGTCACCTGGGCGACGGCGAGGCCCGCGCCGGCGAGGATCCACAGCGCCACGCTCATCCGGTCGCAGCCGTCCCGGCGCGGTGTCTCCTCACGCTCCCGCCGTCGGGCGTCCAGCGACCACACCTGCCCGCACCGCGTGAGCACCAGATAGCTCGCGATCAGGTGGATGAGGGTGTCGCCGCCGTCGCCCAGGAGGACGCTGCGGTTCATCAGTGACAGCACGCCGACCATGAACAGGATCGACATCGTGCGGGTGTGCCACCCCAGGAGCAGCAGCAGACTCACGGCGATCGTCCCGTGGTAGACCAGCTCGAACCACAGCCTGTGGTTCGACCACAGCAGGACCGTGAACGCGTTGTTCGAGGCGATGAGGCGCTGGGCCAGGTCGAATCCCCACGGGTTGGTGGTGCCGTACAACTCCAGCCGGTACGGCCACTCGCGCATGAGGTAGAGCGCGAAGGTCAAGGCGAAGCCGATCCGGACGACCGCGGCCTGGTACGGCGCGAGTGCCGCACTCGTGATCTTGTTCAGGCCCCTGGCGATCGCCGTGTCGAGTTTGCTGCCCAGGTCCTTGAAGGGGGAAGGCGTCCGGGCGATGTCCTTCTCGACGCTCACGGGAACTCCTTCTGGGAGACCGGCCACCAGGGGAGTACCTGGTAGGTCTTCTCGGTGCTCCCGCGGTCGCTGCTCCACTTGGGCGGGATGATCGGGGTGTTCGACGCGTAGATCTGCACCTTGACCACCTGGCCGCCGTCGATCCGCGGCCCGAGCCGGTGTGCCGCGATCCGGCGTACGAAGGCCTCGGCGAGTTCGCCGCGCAGGCCGATCGCCCGCCCCTTGGCATCGTGCGTCCTGTTGTAGAAGTCCCAGGCCTGGCGCAGCAGGTTCTGGTGCGCGTGGCTGGGCGCGGGATTGTGCCTGATCTCGCGGATGTCCTGGGCGGTCAGGGCGGTCCAGCCCGTCGTGCGCCGGGAGCCGTCGGGGAACGCGACCTCGGCGCGCGCATGCACGGCGATGTTGTCCTGGAGCGGGTTCGGTGCGAAGAGCTGCCAGTTCTGGTCGAACTCCGGGTAGACGTAACCCTTGATCAGCCTGTCGTACTCCTTGCTGACGGCGTTCGGCGGGGCGACGAACAGGAACACCAGAAGCAGGTGGAGTGTGACACCGATCGTCAGCACCCCGATGGTTGTCATGATCACGATACGTGACGGCAGCGACCAGGACCCGTTCGGCGCCGGCGGCAGCCCGCGGACGGCGGCGGACCGTCCGGGCGTCTCGCCTTCGTCGGCGCCGTCCGTGCCGGTCTCGTCCGAGGCCCCGCGTGGCTCCACCATGCTCCCCCGATCACGGGTCCCGAACATTCAGCGCATGCACGGACGGATCGCCTGGTGATTCGAGGACCTCACCGCCGCCACATCAGGATAAAGAGACTTATTCCCAGGCAGATGTGCTGTTGGGCCGAACGGCTGAGGGGGGTGGGCCGGTGCGCCCGGGGCGCCGTCACCGGCCGGGGTGCGGCCGCTGCAGCCCGTCCACCAGGTGACGCAGCCGCGGTGTGGGGCCGAGTCCGAGCTCGTGGCGGAGACGGTGCTCGTAGCGTTCGAAGTCGTCCAGCGCCTCGGACAGATTGCCCTCCGCCAGGTGGGCGCGGATCAGCGACGCCTGGCTGCTCTCCCGCAGCGGATTCGCCTGTACGGCCGCGTGGGCGGCCGCCACCGCCCCGGCGAACTGCTTCGTGGCGATGAATGCGCCCGCCAGTGACTCAAGTGCGTGGATGCGGAGCTGCTGCCACCGTTCCGCCTCCTGCAGTGCCCAGTCGTCGTACCAGCCGGGCAGCAGGTCGTCGGAGAGCTGGTCGACGGTCGCCGCGTTGAGATGGAGCTCTTCGGCCGGGACGCCGGGGTCGAGTATGCGCTGGGCCAGTGACCGCGCGTGGTACAGATCGACGCTGACGTCCCGTGCGAGACGTACGTCGGTGGCGCTGACCTCCAGGGCTCTCCTGCCGGTGCTGCACAGGCGCGACAACGCCGACCGCAGGTTCGCGTACGCGCTTTGCTCGCTTGCTTCGGGCCAGAGACTTCCGGCGACCAGAGACCGGGCGGCAGTGGTACGGCCATTGAGCGCGATGAACGCCAGAAGCCGCTTCGAACCGACGGAGACCAGCACCGGGACATCGCCGACCACGAGATCGAAGCCACCGAGAAGGGCTATCCGCACGGCCGGCCAGTGATTCACATGCCGCCTGGAGAGTATGAGCTCATCTGGGCTCATGACCGTTGATCGCACAGAGGCCCGTCTGCTCGGCGTCCACCCCACCGGCCGTGCCGACGTTGCCCGAGGTTCGCAACCATCTGTGCACCTCCCACAAATTCATGGTGCTCCGCCCGCGGTGGGTTGTCGAATTGTTCTACTTTGGTGGGAGATTTTCCCTCCGTCGAGGCGCCATCGAGACGTCTGGGGCTTACCCTGTGCGCCGCCGTCCCGGGCCTCAGCTGCTCCCGAGGCGGCTCAGCATGAGGGTGAGGGCCTTGATCGCGGCGTCGCGGTTCTGCTCCTGACTCCCGGCCCCGCGCCGGTTCATGGACGATTGCAGTACGAATTGCCCTTTGCGGCCCGTGAGAAGCGCATAGTATTCGTCCGTCTTCTGGCCGTCCGAGTTGACGCCGAGATGGCCTTCCTCGGCCACCACGTCATCGAATCCCTTCAGTGCGGGAACTGCGACCTCGTGGACGTGGTCGTACCGTTCCTCGCCTCCGGCCTGGCTCTGTGTCGGGCACCGCTGCAAAGGCTCGCGCTGCCGGGAAATGCCGCGTTGGGCGAGATCCGCTCCTTTATAAGTGATGAGCGAAGAGGCGGCATACGCCGTGCCATTTGATTCCTTGACGCTGCGCCCCAGGTTATCGAGTGCGCCTTTCAGTGAATCCGCCACGATTTTGCAGTTCTGGTCGATGGCCGACCAGGACAAATCGGTGTTCTCGTAGGGGGAATCCCGGACGAACGTACTGCCCCAGTCCCCGGGCGCCAGTGTCACGCGCTTCGCGAGATCGCGGGCCTCCGTGGACGAGCTGACGCTGGGAACCCTGGAGGGTGCCGAGGATTCGCCCTCGTCGTCGCCGCCGCTGAACGCGAAGGCGAGCGCCACCGCAATCACCACGACGGCAACGGCCCCGCTGATGAGGACGAGCGGAGTGCGCCACCGGGGCCGCCTGGGGGGCTGCCCGGGGGGCGGCGGCGGGCTGGGCATGGGCTCCCCGTGCAGGGGGCCGCTGGGCGGGCCGGTCGGCGGTTGGGAGCTCACCTTGCCTCCTGTACCACCCGTGGCCGGGATGTCGCACCGCCGTGCCGACGTTCACCTGACCGGCGCAGGAAGCCGGAGCGTCCGGGGCGGGTAACTGGTCATCGGTTTGCGGGGTTTGACGGCGAGTGGCCGGCGGGATGGCGGAACGGCAGGGCGTGTCGGTGCCTTTACTGCGCGTAAAGAAAAGGTCCGAATAGCGGGCGTTCACGTCATACGGGCGAGGTGTCCCCGCAGACTCGTGCGGCTCACCGAACGTCTCACGTAATGGACAGGCACGACCATGAGTCCGACAGTCACCCGGTCCACCCAGGGCTCCCCGCAGTCCGTGCAGAGCGGCGAAGCCGTGTTGTCGCACGGGCTCAAGCAGCGGCATCTGTCGATGATCGCGCTCGGTGGGGTCATCGGGGCGGGGCTCTTCGTGGGCTCCGGGGTCGGTATCGCCGCGGCCGGGCCGGCCATCGTCCTGCTCTTCGCGGGTACCGGCGCGCTGGTCATGCTGATCATGCGGATGCTCGGCGAGATGTCCGCGGCCCGGCCCTCCACCGGCTCGTTCTCCGTGCACGCCGAGGAGGAGCTCGGCTCCTGGGCGGGGACCACCTCGGGCTGGATGTACTGGCTGATGCTCTGCGCGGGCGTGGCCGCCGAGGCCACCGCGGCGGGCGCCATCATGCACACCTGGGTGTCGTTCATCCCCGCCTACGGCTGGGTGGCGATCTTCATGGCGTTCTTCTGCGCCAGCAATCTGACCGCGGTCAAGAACTTCGGCGAGTTCGAGTTCTGGTTCGCCGCCATCAAGGTCACCACGATCGTCGCCTTTCTGGTGCTGGGCGTGCTGGGCATCCTCGGGGTGTTCGGCAGCGCGCCCGGCACCGGCAATCTCACCGGCCACGGCGGCTTCTTCCCGACCGGTGCCGCCGGCCTCGCCGCCGGGCTGCTGACCACCATCTCCGGGTTCGCCGGGCTGGAGACCGTCACCATCGCGGCGGCGGAGTCCGACCAGCCGAGCCGGAACGTGACGCGTGCCGTGCGGACCGCCGTCTGGCGCATCGCCGTCTTCTACATCGGCTCCATGGCCGTGGTCGTCACCCTGGTGCCGTGGAACAACCCGAAGGTCGCCACGGACGGCCCGTACGTCACCGTGCTCGACCGGCTCGGTATCCCGGCAGCCGGCACGATCATGCAGATCGTGGTGCTGGTGGCACTGCTCTCCGCGATGAACGCCAACATCTACGGCTCGTCGCGGATGGCGTACTCCCTGGTCAGCCGGGGTCAGGGCCCGCGGTTCCTGGGCCGGGTCACCAGGGGCGTGCCGGCGGCGGCGGTGCTGGCGTCCTGTGCGTTCGGCTTCGCGGCGGTGATCGCCGGGGTCATCTGGCCGACCACCGTGTTCGCCTGGCTGCTGAACATCGCCGGCTGCTCGGTGCTGGTCGTCTGGTCCATCGTCTGCCTCACCCAGCTGAAGATGCGCCGACGGCTGGAGCGTGAGGCGCCCGAGCTGCTCTCGGCGCGGATGTGGGGCTTCCCCTACCTGACCTGGCTGGCGTTCGCCGCCATCCTCGGCGTCTTCGGCGTCATGGCCGCGGGCGCGGACGGCCGGCATCAGCTCGCCGGCACGGCCGTCGTGGTGGCGGCGCTGGCCGGCGCGGGCCATCTCAAGCAGCGGCGGGACCGGCGGGCGGCCGAGACCGCCTGAGGCCGCCTGAGGCCGCCGCCCGGGCGCGGCGGCCCTTCCGCGGCCGCCCGGGGCGATGCGATCCGGCCGATCTCGGCCTCCGGGCCCGGGGCGGGGAGCCGGTCTGCCACGATGAGCGCCCTTCCGGCGAGGTGAGGAGTGCTCGGTGAGTGCAGCTCGGATCAGTTCGGCCGTGATGACGCATCCGGTGCGCGAGGAGCAGGCCGCGGCGCTGTCCGCCCGGCTCGGTCTCGGGGGACTGGCGATGGACCCCGACCCGGAGGGTGCGCCGTCGGCGTTACGGACCGCGCTGGTGGCCTGGGCGGCGATCTCCGAAGGGGCCAGTCACCATCTGGTGGTGCAGGACGACGTGGCCGCGCCCCGCGAACTGCTCGACCTCGTCGCGCGGTCCGTGGCACGGTTCCCGGACGAGGCGCTGATCTTCTACACCAACTGGCATGCGCGCAACGGGGCCGCGGCCCGGCTGGGTGCGCTGGCCGGCGCGGGCTGGGTGCGGGCCGTACCCGAGGAGTTCGCGCCGACGCTGGCGATCTGTCTGCCCGCGGAACGGGCGGCCGGATTCCGGCGGTTCGCCCGGGACAGCGCGGAGCGCCATGACGACGAGGTGATGGCCGCCTACCTGCGCACGGTGGGCCGGGCGGGGCTGCTGGCCGTCCCCAACGTGGTGGAGCACATCGGCACCAGCAGCATCAACGGCCATGCGGCACAGGGCGTCCGGCTGGCCGCGTGCCCGGTCGGTGCCCGCGACGCCCGGCCGCCGCTGTGCCATGGGTGGGTGCTGGAGGAGCTGGACTGGCTGCCGTACATGCGGTACGGGGAGGGGTATCTGCGGCCTGCCGGGACGCGGGCGCTCGCCGAGCCCCGGCGGCACACCCGGTGGCAGGACGCGCTGGGGGCCACCGGCCTCACGGAGGGGCGGCTGCGGCAGGTCATGCGGCGCCACCGGCCCCAGGACGCGGCGGGGGAGGTACGGCGGCTGTTCGGTGCGGGCTTCGCGGACGAGCTGTGGATCCACTGTCTGCTGCTGGGCAGGCAGGCCGAGGACGCCGCGCGGCGCCATGCCCCGCACCCCGGGGGCGCGCGGGCCGGGGCCGCGCGGCTGCGGGCCGCGGCGCTGTCCACGGTCGGGCCGGCGGGGCTGCCCCCGGAACGGCGCCCCGACGTGCTCCCGCAGCATGCCGAGCTGCTCGCGACGTACGCCGCGAGCGCGGTCGGCTGCGGGGGGCTGCTCCTCGACGACGCTACGGCGGGGGAGCGGCGGCCGCGCCCGGCACCTCGTGGGTGATCCAGACACACGGTTCCCAGTACGCGCCCCGGTCGCGCGCCCGGTCGATGAGCACGGTGTCCAGGCCGCCGGGGAAGACATACGGGCCGTCGTCGGGGAACGCCATCCCGGTCCAGGACTCCCATTCGGCCACCGTGCCGGTGATCCGCGACGACTGCGGGACGGACGCCGCGAGGGCGCCGCCGTGCCGCACCTGGGTGCGGATCCAGGGGTCGAAGGGCGCACCGTCGGCGCGGGTCCAGGCCGCGTACCGCTCGATGGGGACCAGTGGATAGCGGTCCTTCCAGACGGGCCGGACCGGCACGATCACATGGGAGAGACCGCCGGCGCGGGCCATCCGCGTCATCTGGCCGAGGAGGGCGACGGAGTACCCCTTTCCCTGGTGGGCGCGCGGGATCTCGATGCCCAGCGCGCACAGGGCGTTCGGCACATGGCCGGCGTCGTGGCCGGCGAAGGCCGCCGCGATGGAGGCGTCCAGGCCGGTGCCCAGGCCTTCGGGGGTGCCGTCCCAGGTGCGGGGGAGGGTGCGTCCGGCGCCCAGGATCGCGTCGCCCTCCGGGTCGTAGAGGACGAACTGATGGTCCGGGAATTCGGTGAACAGCCGGGTCCAGAAGTCCGCGTTGATATCGCCGTGCAGGTTGTATTCGGGGACCACGCCGGCGAATTCCTCGGGGATGCGGTCCCAGAGTTCGGGGCGTTCGGAGTGGCGGACGATCTGCGGGGTCATGAGCCGCTCACCTCGCCGGTCGCGCCGGGCCGGTTCTTCACGGTCTCCCACACGATGACGAGCGGAATTCCCTCCCAGGCGGCGCGGGCGGCGTCGGCGATGGACTCCTCGTAACCGCCCGGCGCCAGACGGCCGTTGAAGACCGGTTCATGGCAGCTGCGCACGCTCAGCCCGGCCTCGGCGAAGGCGGTCAGATAGCTGCTGGGGAGGTGGACGTGGTTGCGTACGAAGGCCAGTTCGCCGTCGCCCTTGACGAACAGGCACTGCCCCTGGAGCGAGGTGACGAAGGGGTGGATGTCGGAGAGGATGATCCGGCCGCCGGGGCGAAGGACCCGGGCCAGCTCCGCGACGGCCGGGGTGAGGTCCGGCAGATGCGTCAGCGCCAGTGAGCAGACGGCGAGGTCGACGGAGCCGTCGGGCAGCGGCAGGTCCTCCAGCAGGCCGTGGCGGAACTCGGCGCCCGGGGCGTTGCGGCGGGCCCGCTCCAGCATCTGAGGGGACTGGTCGACGCCGATGGTGCGGTGGCCGCGGGCCGTCAGGGCCGCCGTCTGCCGTCCGGTGCCGCAGGCCGCGTCCAGTGCGGTGCCCGCCGGGCCGCGCTCCAGCAGCTTGTGCACCACCGGCTCCTCGACCTCGATGAAGGAGCTCGGCAGGGAGTCGTAGACGGTGGCCCAGGCGGCGTAGCCGGCCGCGGCGTCGAGTTCGCTGACCGCCGCCCCGCCGTCCGGCAGGGGCCCGCCGCGGCCCGAGGCGAAGTCGCGGATCTCCGCCACCCGCGCCTGAAGGAACTCCTCGTCGCCGTCCATCGCACGGCGCAGCAGGGCCAGCCCCTCGATGCCCAGTACGAGTTCACGCACCCGGAATTCGCTGTCCATTTCTTGCCTCCGCTGTCCTGAATTCGACACTGTCCTGAATTCTTCCCGGAATGGGCTGATCCCGGCGCTTACCCCGCGGTGCGGCTGCCTCTAGCATGATGTGCGTGATAGAAGGATATGTGGACCGGGAAAGCGTGATAGCCGGCCGGAAACTGACACTTCATATCTCCACGGACGCCGAAGAATTCCGCGTCCGTTTCTACCGATTGGGCCGACAGCTCTCCTTCATGGCGGAGTCCGGCCCGTTCCCCGGGGCGTTCGCGCCCCCGCCGCCGCACCCCGACGGCGTCGCGGAACACGCCTCGCCCGCCGTGGCCTGGGACTGGCCGCCGTACACCGTCCCCGTCCCGGACGACTGGCCGCCGGGCGTCTACCTCGCCCACTTCGTCGAGGGCGACGACCGCCGCGCACGGGCCGTACCGCTGCTGGACGAGACCGCGATCGAGGGCCACGAGCGGGAGTTCTTCCTCGTCCGGCCCCGGCACCCGGGCCGCGGCGCCCGCATCCTGTACAAGAAGTCGACCTTCACCCGGCACGCCTACAACCGCTCGGACCGGCCCGGCCTCCAGCGCGCCAGCAGCCTCTACGACCACCCCGTCTACCAGGAGGGCGGTCCCGGCCGGCCCCGCGGGCACCGGCTCAGCCTGCACCGGCCCGGCGGCGTCATCGACCTCGCCTACTGGGACGCGCCGTTCATCGCCTGGCTGGAGCGCAGCGGCTACGACGTCGAGTACTGCACCGACCTCGATCTGCACGAGGACCCCGGACTGCTCGCGCCCTACCGGCTGCTGCTCAGCGTCGGGCACGACGAGTACTGGAGCGCCACGATGCGCGCCCGGGTGTCGGCCTTCGTGCGCGGCGGCGGGAACGTGGCGTTCCTCAGCGCCAACACCTGCTGGTGGCGGGTGCATCCGGTGGAAGGCAACACCGCGTTCGTGTCGGACACCGACCACCACGTCGGCGAGGTCTATCCGCACCTGCCCGCGACGGACCTGTGGTGGGCGGCGCCGCCCGACGGCGTCGGCGAGCCGGAGAACACCCTGACCGGGGTCAGCTTCCGCAACGGCGGTATGTGGCCGGGCGAGTGGCCGGGCGACCGGCCCCGGGACGGGTACCGGGTCCAGCACGCCGGCCACTGGGTGTACGAGGGGACCGGGCTGCGCGACGGTACGGACGGCGGCCCCGCGGACGCGCTGGGCGCGGGGACCGCGCTGATCGGCTACGAGTGCGACGGCGCCGCCTTCGTCCGCGACGAGCACGGCATCGCGCACGCCAGCGGGGCGGACGGCACCCCCGAGTCCTTTCTCATCCTGGGCATCTACCTCCTGGATCCGGTCCATGACGACTTCCACCACCTCAAGTGGGGGCACTGGAACTGCCCCGCGAGAGAACCGGAGGTCACCGGGCCGCGCGCGGCGACCATGGGCCTCTACACCGCCGGCGGCACGGTGTTCACGGCCGGTACCACCGACTGGCCGGTGGTCTGCGGCCGTGAACTGGACGCCGGAGTCGTACGGGTGACCCGCAATGTGCTGGACCGGCTGGCCGGCCCGGCTACAGCAGATCCGTGAGCGCACTCAGCGAGGCGATCCGGGTGGCCCCCGCCGGCACCGGCGGGGCCACGCCCTCCACGGCGCGGTCCGGACGCCACAGGTGCGCGGCCCGCATCCCGGCCGCCAGCGGGCCCGCCACATCCGTGCGCCACATGTCCCCGACGAACAGCGCCTGTTCGGGGCGCAGTCCGCAGCGCTCCAGCACCACACGGTAGATCCGCGGATGCGGCTTGCGGGCCCCGGCACGGGCCGAGGTGACCGCCACATCCACCGCCCCGGCCAGGCCGACGTCCTCGATGGCCCGGTCCAGGTCCCAGAACCAGTTGGAGCACACCGCCACCGTCACGCCCCGCGCCCGCAGCCCCGCCAGCGCCGACGGCACATCGTCGAAGAGCGCCAGACGCAGATCCTTCATCGCCCGGTCGAGCTCGACGGCCAGCGCGGCCGCCTCGGTGTCCGGGACGCCGCAGGCGCGCGCCCGCCGGCGCAGCCGGTCCACCTCCCAGGCCCGGTAGCTCTCCTCGTCGACGGAGTGCGCCGCGTGCTCCTCGCCGTCCCGCGGCCCGACCGTCCACGGATCGCCCCACCGCTCGGCGGCCTCGGTCAGGCCCCGGCGGGCGAAGAGGGAGTGGTGGCTGGGCGGCAGCGGCGGCACCATCCGCACCAGCGTGCCGTAGAAGTCGAAGATCACTCCCCGGACGGGCGGAGGCGGGGAGGGCATCGGCCTCAGAACCGTCCGTACCGGCGCGGGAAGTAGTCCTCCAGTTTCCCGTCGCGTTCGATGTCGAAGGTCGCGCAGTGCAGACCGCCGCCGAACGGGCCCACCGCGCGGAACGGCACCGGCACCACCTCGAACCCGTACGACGAGAGCTGGTCGGCCAGCGCCACCTCCTTCTCCTCGATGCACAGGGTGTTCTGGTCGAGGTTGAGCAGGTTCCCCGCCAGCCAGGGACTGCAGTAGGACAGCTTCGGCGGATGGTCCCAGCTCGCGGGCTGTACGGCCTCGATGATCTCCCAGTCGTTGCGCCGGAAGAACGCCATCAGCTCGGCGTCCGCGAGCCGCTCCCCGCAGTGCAGTACCAGGCCGGGGCGCAGCGGCACCCAGGTGGCGTCGATGTGCAGCGGATGGGTGTTGGTCGAGGTCACCGCGTGTACCCGGTGGTCGGGGAAGTGGCGTTTGAGCCACTGGTATCCGCTGCGGTTGGTGACGAACGACAGCTGCACGAACAGGTCCTTGCCGAAGCGCGCCACGTCTGCCGCGTCGAACAGCGGCTCGGCCTCGGTCAGCACGAGGTCGTAGTCGCGTACCCGGGCGAGCTGCTGCTCGGTGGTGAGGGTGGGGTAGGTGTCCCAGAAGCCGGGACGGTAGGAGGCGTCGGTCAGCCGTGGCTTGGGGGCGGCCTCCCAGCGCATGTTCTCGTCGGTGTCGAAGAGCCGCTGCAGAAGGGGCCGGTAGCAGAGGTACTCGAACCACCGGCTGCGGTAGGACATGGTGGCTTCGAGGATCTCGTTGCCGACGGTCAGCAGCAGGTCCCTCGGCGGCATACAGCCCGACATCGAGTCCTGCGTCCAGTCCGGGGTGGCGACCCGCTGGCTGAAGTCGACGGGGGCGGGGCGGTCGACGCGGATGCCGCGGCGGCGCAGCATCTCGGCGAAGCCGTCCAGCTGTTCGTTGGCCTCGGCGGTCATCTCGGACGGCATCGGGCCGTAGGTGCCCAGCGGGAAACCGTCGTCCGGGAAGTCCCGCCGGATGGCCGGCTCGGGTGCCTGCACCACCGCGTTGTCGGCCCGTCCGACGACGACGTGCCGCAGCGGGTCCCAGCCGTTCCACGAGTTGACCCTCACCGGCCGGGTGACCGAATCCGCGGGCGTCGTGCCGTTCTCAGTCACGTGCACACCCTTCGATAGGGGACGTGGGAGACGCACGGGCAAAACTGAGGCAGCGGGGGCGGCAGCGTCAAGGGCGGAACTTCCCGGCACCACCGTGTTTGCGTCAATCCACCGCTTGTCCTTTTATGCGGCCCGTGAGTTCGGAATGGTCTCCGGCCTGCCGTACGGGTATGGCGGACTTCCCCGTCCGGTCTTTTCGGGGCGCTGTTTTATCTGGCCGGAAAACCCCCTGGGGGTGATGGGGCGTGCGCGTGGGGTAGATAGGCAGCCGGTTCCGACTACCCGACGGAGGAGACCATGGCCGAGCGCATCTCCCGATTCACCGCGGGTCTGGGGACTTTGCTGCTGCTGGCGTCGGCGGCCGGCTGCACAAGCGGTGACGGCAGGCCGGTCCCGGCGGCGCAGCGCTCGGGCGAGCTGACCGTCTGGCTCACCGTCGACGCCCAGGAGAGCTGGCCGGACCTGGTGTCCGAGGTCAACGGCCGCTTCCGGGAGAAGTATCCGCGGATCGAGGTGCGGGTGCAGTACCAGCAGTGGACCAGCAAGAACCAGAAGATCGACGCCGCGCTGGCCGGCCAGAAGGTGCCCGACGTGGTCGAGATGGGCAACAGCGAAACCACGAATTACCTCGTCAACGGAGCCTTCGCCCCGGTGGATCCGGCGAAGTTCGATCATTCCGGGCAATGGCTCGGCGCGCTCAGGGACGCCTGCCGGATGGACGGCCGCACCTACTGCGTTCCCTATTACGCCGGGGCCCGGGTCGGAATCTACCGCACCGATCTGCTCAAGAAAGCGGGCATTGCACACGCCCCGCGCAGCTATCCGGAGCTGCTGGCGGATCTCGACAAACTGAAGCGGAAGTTCACGGCCGCCGACAAGAATTTCTCCGCTTTCTACATGCCGGGCCGCTACTGGTACGCCGCGATGGCCTTC
Source organism: Streptomyces sp. NPDC002446 (assembly GCF_053595675.1). NCBI lineage: Bacteria > Bacillati > Actinomycetota > Actinomycetes > Kitasatosporales > Streptomycetaceae > Streptomyces > Streptomyces sp. NPDC002446. Next base: position 346,539 of record NZ_JBSFYC010000001.1, read on the forward strand.
GTGAAGGACGCGGGCGGCGAGATGGCCGTCAAGAAGGACGGACGCTGGCACGGCGCGCTGTCCTCCGCCCGCTCGGTCGCCGGACTCACGGCGTGGAAGGACCTCCTGGAGACGTACTACGTCGGCGACCGGTCCAAGGACAACGGGGACGAGCCCGCGGTCGTCGGCCAGGGCCGGGTCGGCATGTTCTACGGCAACACCTGGGAGGCCAAGGCCGCCACGGACAGCAGATCCGGCGGCAACCCGGCGCTCCGCGGCCGGTTCGCCACCTTCGCCTTCCCCGGGCCCTCCGGCAAACTGCTGCCGCCGTTCCTCGGCGGCTCCACCCTGGCGATCCCCGCCAAGTCCACCCAACAGGACCTGGCCGCCGACTGGATCCGGATGTTCACCGACCGCACCGCACAGCGCCGGCTGATCGCCGCCGACACCCTGCCGAACAACACCGTCCAGCTGCGCCAGGTGGCCGCCGACGGCGTCAACGGCCCGGCCGCGCGGGCCGCCGAACGCGGCTGGGTCACCCCCCTCGCGCCCGGCTGGGGAGCCGTCGAGAAGTCCAACATCCTGCAGGAGATGCTGCAGGACATCGCGACCGGGAAACAGCCGGTGGCGGCCGCCGCGAAGGCCGCGGACCGCCGGATCGACGCCGTGATCAACGAGAACTGACGGACGGGCCCCGCGCGCAGTCCGCAGGCACCGAGGAGTTCGCAGCCATGGAGACCGCAGGTCCGTCGCGCCCCTCGCGCACACGCCAGGCGCGGCACCGCGTCCTGCCGTATCTGCTGATCGCGCCGACGGTACTCGCCCTCGCCGCCGTCCTCGGCTACCCGCTCGTCGATCTGCTGCTGCTGTCCTTCCAGGACATGACCCGCCGTCAGCTGTTCTCCGGGGCCGCGCCGCCATGGGTCGGACTCGACCACTACCGGACGATCCTGACCGACGGCTTCTTCTGGACCGTCGTCGGTCGCACCGCGCTGTTCACGGTCGTCTGCGTCGGCGCGACGATGGCGCTGGCGATACCGGTCGCCCTGCTGATGCGGTACGTGGCGCCCTGGGTGCGGATGACGATGACCGGTGTGCTGGTCGCCGTCTGGGCCATGCCGATCATGGTCGCCGCGTCCATCTTCCGGTGGCTGTCCGACGCGGACTACGGAGTCGTCAACTGGCTGCTCGGGCTGGTGCCGGGCCTGGACTTCAGCCGGCACAACTGGTTCGACGACCCCTGGCAGGGCATCGCCGTCATCGCCTCAGTCGTGGTCTGGGGCGCCGTGCCGTTCGCCGCGATCACCCTGCACGCCGCGCTCAGCCAGGTCCCCGCCGAACTGGAGGAAGCGGCCCGGGTCGACGGCGCCCGCGGGCCGCAGCTCTTCCGGCACGTCACCCTCCCGGTCATCAAACCGACCGTCGTGCTGGTCACCTCGCTCTGCGCCATCTGGGACTTCGGGGTCTTCAACCAGATCTGGCTGATGCGCGGCGGCCAGCCGGAGAAGGACTACTACCTGCTCGGCGTCTACTCCTTCATCGAGTCCTTCGCCGTCAACCGCTACAGCGCCGGCGCCGCCATCGCCGTCATCACCGTACTGATGCTGCTGGCCGGCGCCGTCGTCTACGTACGGCAGATCATCCAGCTGGGAGGAACCGAGTGACCACCCCGCCCGGACCGGGCACCACGGGCGGCCCGCCGGCGCGGCCGCCCTCTCCCGCCCGGCGCCGGCGGCCCCGCCGCCTCGCGGCCGGCGCACTGGGACTGCTCTTCAGCGCGGTGATGGCCTTCCCGATCTACTGGATGCTGCTCACCGCGTTCCGGCCGGCCGAGGAGATCCACCACAGCCCGCCGCGGTTCTGGCCGGGCCGCCTCACCCTCGAACACTTCCGCCGGGCCCTCGACACCCCCACGTTCTGGTCCAATGTGCGCGCCAGCGTCCTCATCGGCATCGGCACCGTCGTGGTCTCCCTGCTGATCGGGGTGCTCGCCGCGTTCGCCCTCGCGCGCTTCTCCTTCGCCGGACGCAAGGCCCTGGTCCTGGTCGTCCTGGGCGTCCAGATGATCCCCCTGGCCGGACTGATCATCCCGGTCTATCTGCTGCTCAGCGACGCCGGACTGACCGACAGCCTGCTCGGGGTGATCCTCACCTACCTGGTGTTCACGCTGCCGTTCACGGTCTGGCTGCTGCGCGGCTTCATCACCGGCATCCCCGTCGAGCTGGACGAGGCCGCGATGGTCGACGGCTGCACCCGCCTCGGCGCGTTCCGCCGGGTCGTGCTCCCGCTGCTCGCCCCGGGGCTGGTGGCCACCTCGATCTACGCCCTGGTCCAGGCCTGGAACGAGTACGTACTCGCCTACGTACTGCTCTCCAGCAACGACAAACAGACCCTCAGCATCTGGCTGGTGTCGTTCCAGACCAGCTTCGGCACCGACTACGGCGGGCTGATGGCCGGTGCCACCCTCACCGCGCTCCCCGTGGCGGTCTTCTTCGCGATCGTTCAGCGCCGGGTCGCCACCGGCCTGGCAACCGGGGCCGTCAAGGGATGACTCTGTACCCGACCTCGCAGGAGTACACGTGACGTTCGACCGTCTCGACCTGGTGTCCAAGCTGTACCAGCCGTCGGGCTGGCCACGGATCCTCGAAGCCGCGTCCGGGGCCCGCTCCAGCGGCCCGCTGGTCGTGGACCTCGACCCGACGACCTTCTGCGACCTGGCCTGCCCGGAATGCATCAGCGGGAAGCTGCTCAACCAGGGGCGCTTCACTCCCGAGCGGCTGGCCGAACTCGCCGGGGAACTGGTGGAGATGTCGGTACAAGCGGTGGTGCTCATCGGCGGCGGGGAGCCGCTCGCCCACCGGGGAACCCGCGCGGTGCTACGGGCCCTCGGCGAGGCCGGCATCGCCATCGGGGTCGTCACCAACGGCACCCTGATCAAACAGAACCTGGCCGAACTGGCCGCCTACGCCTCATGGGTACGGGTCTCCGTCGACGCCGGCACCAGCGAGACGTACCGGCGCTTCCGCCCCGACCGCAAGGGACGCAGCGTCTTCGACAAGGTCATCGGCAATATGCGCCTGCTGGCCGAGGCCAAACGGGGCGCCCTCGGCTACTCCTTCCTCGTCATGACGCGCCAGGAGCCGGACGGCACCGTCGTGAGCAACCACCACGAGGTGTTACGGGCCGCGGAACTCGCCCGCGACATCGGGTGCGACTACTTCGAGACCAAGGCGATGTTCGACGACGGACACCATGTGGTGCAGGTGCCGGCCGAGATCCTGCGCTCCGTCGAGGACCAGCTGCACCAGGCCGCCAAATGGGAGGACGACACCTTCGAGATCGTCAACTCCTCGACCCTGACCTCCCTGCGGGCCCACGTCGGCCCCGTGCAGGAGAAGGCGTACCACCGCTGCCTGGTCGCCGAACTGCGCACCCTGGTGACGCCGTCCGGGGTGTACGTCTGCTCCTACCACCGCGGGAACTCCGGAGCCAGGATCGGAGACGCGGTGACCGACAGCCTGCCGGAGATCTGGCGCAGCTCCGACCGCGGCATCGTCGACCCCAGCCGCGACTGCCGCTTCCACTGCGCGCGCCACCGCTCCAACCTCGAACTCGACAAGATCGGGGCGGGAACGGTGGCGGCGCCGGAACCCGGCAGCGACTACGACCCGTTCATCTAGGGACGCCTCTCCCCGGGCGCCGGACGCCCGGGGCCGGCCCCCAGCGGCGCCGGCCCCGCGGCGAGCTCCGGGGCCAGACCCGCGGCCGCCCGGGTGAGGATCACCCGGGCCCGCGGATGGCTGCGGTGCAGCGCCTGCCGCAGCCGCGCCACGATCCGCGCCCGGTCCGCCGCCGGGCAGACGCCCACCAGCGCACCGCCTCCGCCGGCCCCGCTCAGCTTCAGCGGCAGGCCGGCGGAGCGCAGCGCCAGCGCCCGCAGCTCCTCCAGCAGGGGCGTCGACATCCCCTGAAGGTCGCGCATCGCGTCGTGCGCCTCGCTCATCGCCGCACCGAGCGCGGTGAGATCACTGCGGTGCACGGCGTCCCACACCGCGGCCGACGCCGCATCGCACCGCTCCACATACAGCGCGAGCCGGTCATCACCGGCCGCGAGCTGATCGCGGACGACACGGATGTGGTCGCCGGTGTCCTTCTTGGTGGCCGAGTCGACGACCACGACGGCCCAGTCGCGGGGGAACTCCGCGCGCTCCCGGATCTCGGGCAGGCCGGCCGTGCGCCCGTCGAGCAGCAGCGCACCACCGGCGATGACCGCGAGATGATCCATCCCGCCCCCGTGGAAGACCGCGAACTCGAACTCGTACGCCCACTGCGCCAGCGTCCGCGCATCGACCCCGGCGGCCGGCCCGCAGGCGTCGGTGAACGCCCGGAACAGCGCCACGATCAGCGCCGTGGACGACGACAGTCCGCTCGCCGCCGGAGCCTGGCTGCGCACCCGCACCGCGGGCGGCCGCGGCCCCAGCCCGGACAGCCGCCGCCGCAGAAACGCCCACACCTCGTCCGCCCAGCTCCCGGCCCCGCTGTCACCGTCGCCCCGCGGTCCCCCCGGGCCACGCGCGGCGGGCGGCCCCATCTCGACCGACGTCGGCAGATCCAGCGCCAGGCTGACGGACCGGCCGCCCAGCCAGTCCAGATCCTCACCGGACAGGCACGCCCGGCAGGGCACCACCACCGCTCCCGGCTCCGCCGCCCGGCCCGCTGCCACCGGCCGCACCGCTCTGCGCACACTCATCGGGCCTGGAACCTTCCGGTCGAGCTGAACTCCCGGAACATCTCCAGGACCACAGCGGTGGGCGGATGCAGCGGCCCGGGCGGATCGGTGAGCGCACAGAACCGCGCCCGGACCACCTCGTCCCGGCCCGGCGCGAGCCCGCCCGACCAGCGGCGGGCCGCAAAACACAGCGCGAAGCAGTGGGTGACGTCCCCGTTCGGGTAGGTGAGCGTGTGCACTTGCGGGTCGGAGAGCGAGCCGAAGGGCTCCAGGTCCGCGCGCTCGACCCGCAGCCCGGTCTCCTCCGCCAGCTCCCGTACGGCCGTGCCGGCGAAGTCACTGCCCTCCTCGCACGCCCCGGCCGGCAGCTCCCACACACCGTTGTCCACGCGCTGCTGGAACAGACCCCGGCCGGCGTCGTCCAGCAGCAGCACCTGGGCGCCCGGTACCAGCAGCCGCCGGGTGCCCACCTTCTGCCGCAGGGACCAGAGGTACGAGCCGACATAACTCATCTGCCTGTCACCCTTCGTGGTGCCTTGTCCGGATTCCCGGCAGCAGGCTGTCATGCGGCCGACTCGCCGGCCAGCCAGCCGGGCACCGCGTGCGGGGTGTCGGTCAGCCAGCGCACATAGCGCTCCACCCCCGCACGCACATCGATCCGCGGCTGCCAGCGCAGCAGCTCACGGGAGTGCTTGGTCGCGGCGTAACCGCCCAGGGGATCACCCTCCGGCATCGGGGTGGTGACGAAGCGGGCGCGGGGGAAGTGCGCGGCGATCAGCTCGCCCACCTCCCGCACCGAAGTGGGCACCCCCGTCCCCACGTTGACGGTCTGCCCGGCCATCTGCTCCTCGACCAGCGCCAGTGCGGTGGCCGCGGCCACATCCTCGACATGCACCAGGTCCCGCACCTGTACGCCGCCCCCGTTGAGCCGCATCGGCCGGCCGAGCCGGGCCTGCATCGACAGCCACGCCACCATCCAGGAATGGCTGCCCGGCTTGGGGATCTGCGGATCGCCGTAGACGGAGAAGTAGCGCAGCACCGCGTACCGCGCGGCGCCCGGACCGCCGAGCAGCAGCCGCGTCTGATGCTCGGCCCAGAGCTTGGAGTTGGCATACACGGACACCGGAAGCAGCCGCTGGTCCTCGTGGAAGACCTGCGGCCCCCGGATGGCCGGATCGCCGTCGCCGTACACCGCCGCCGACGACACCAGCACCAGCCGGCGCACCCCCGAAGCGGCGGTCTCCTCCAGCACCACCTGCGTGCCCTGGACATTCGCCCGGAAGGCGATGTCGGGCCGTCTGGTGCACGCGGCGACATCGGCGTACGCGGCGGCATGCACCACATAGTCGGCGCCGGCGATCACCCGGCGTACGGCCGCACGGTCGCAGATGTCCCCGACCACCATCCGCACATCGAGACCCGCCACCCCGAACAATGCGGTGTGTGCCGATTCCGGATATGCGTCCAGGCGGTCCAGCACCGTTACCTCGGCACCGGCCCGGCGTAATAGCGCGACCAGCCGGCTGCCCACCAGGCCGGCACCACCGGTGACCACCACATGCGTATCCCGCAGCTTTTCCAGCCGGACCGCAACTGTTTCCTCCGGTGCGCCGTACCGTGCCGATATCGCGCCATTTCCGTTTCCGTTCACGATCTGAGACATGGAATCCTCTCACCGCACAAGATCTCTCGCCGTATCCGAGAGCTCTCATCACGCATGATTCGCCGGACCGTTGCCAGCGGTCAGCATGTCGGGCGCCGAATGCCGCTACCAGAGCGCCATTTCGGCAGTCTTGCGGCGCTCGGCGCGGCGGCCGTACTGTCCAAAACCACCTGTGCCGGATTGCCCGCGGCAGCGAAAATGTCCCGGAGGAATTGATGACGCGTTACCGGTTGAGCGGTGCCGTGATGACCCACCCCAAACGCCGTGCGGCAGCCGAAGGACTGGCGCGGGCCGCACCGCCCGGGGCGTTACGGGTCGTCATGGACCCGGACCCGGCGGGCCGGCCGTCCGTGCTGCGTACGGCGCTGTGCGCATGGTCGGCCATCGAGGACGGCGCCACCCACCAGCTCGTCGTCCAGGACGACATGATCCTCTCCGACACGTTCTTCGACCGCGCCCGCGCGGCGATCGAAGAGATGCCGGACGCGGCCCTGGCGCTCTTCGCCCTGTGGGACTCGAGAAACGGCGCCGCGGTACGTTTCGGGGCCATGACGGGGGCACGATGGGTGGGCGCCGTCAATGAGTACTTCCCGTGTGTGGCCATCATTCTGCCGAGGCGCGTCGCCGACGGATTCGTGGCTTACGGCCGGCGCCACCTCGACAGCTGGCCCGACGACATCCTGATGTACAGATACTTACGCGCCAATGGAATCCCTTCGTATGTCTCGGTGCCGAGCCTCGCCGAACACGAGGATCACGGCAGCATCTCCGGCAACGCCTTCCGCGGACCGCGCCGTTCGGTCTGCTTTCTCCCCTCGGACATACCCGGCCGTGAGGAATCCCGGCTGACCGGCCTGAAAGTCCTGCCGTTCTTCAAACATGGGGTGGCGCAGTGCGCGGTACACCTCGACGGAACGGACCCGGGCCGCTGGCTCCACCTCGACTGCGCGCAGTACCTCGAAGGCTCCGGCGTGCGCGTCGAAAGGCTCCAACCGGCCATCGCCGGAATGGCCGAAGCCGCCGCTCCCGCCGACGCGGAGGGGACCTGGCTGACCGCCTTCACGATGGGATTCGTCCAGCGAAGGCAGGGGCTCGCCAGCGCCGGACACCCCGACCCCGCGGTACTCACCGAGGCCCTGGCCACCGTGGGCCCCGGCGGCATCAGCCACGCCCAGCCCGAGGAACGGATCGCGGAGCTGCGCGACGAGCTGGCATGCATCGCCCGGTCCGGTGTCGAGGCGGGAGTTGAGGCGGCTGGGCGGATACGGGCTGGGCGGGCAGCGGTCGGGCGGGAACGGAGCGGGCGGGCGGCGGGCGGATGGGACTGGGCCGGGCGGGCGGCGGCCGGATGGGCACGGGGCGAGCTGGAACGGGCTGAGCCGGTACGAGCCGAGCGGGAACGGGCGGAAGGGGACGAGCCGGAACGGGCGGAAGGGGCCGAGCTGGAACGGGCTGAGCCGGAACGGGCCGAGCTGGAACGCGCGGAACAGGCGGAACGGGCGGAACGGGCCTTGGTCGGACCGTGCCGGGTCGGGGTGGTCGGCGCCGGCAGCCCGCTGGGGGAGCACCTCGTACGGGGCCTGGCCGACCACGGACACCAGGTCACGGCCCTGGGGCCGGGCCGCCAGGCCGAGCAGACCCTGGACGCGGTGCTCGATCTGACCGCCCTCACGGCGACGCCACCCGGCGCCGGTGGCGGCCGCATCACCCTCAACTCCCCCTCCCGCGAGGGGGTGTGCGTCATACGCACCGGTGACCTGTACGGTCCGGGCTGCCCGCACGACTCACGGATCGGCCGCATGGTCTGGGACGCGCTGCGCAGCCGCCCGCTGACCTTCCAGGAGCCGCCCGGCGCGCTGCTCCGCCCCCTGCACACCGGCGACCTGGCCGACGCCCTGTCCACGCTGCTGCGGACGCCCCCGTCCGAGCGGGCGATCGGACTGGCGCCCGCCGCACCGTGCACGGTCGCCGAGATGGCGCAGGCGGTCCGCAAGGCCGTCCGCCCGGTACCGGTCACCGACCCGGCGACCGTGCCCGACGCGCCCGCCCCTCATAAGAGGGAGGCAGCATGGCCGCCCCCGCCACCAGGCTGGAAGGCCACCACCGACCTGACCTACGGCCTGCACACCTACGCCCAGTGGCTGGCCTACGAGGGCATCCATGACGCACCTGACGACTGATCGCGGCCGCTGTCGACCCGGTGGTGGACGGCCGGAATACCACCCCCGCCCACCACGTTGTGGCCCCGCAGGGGGCCCTCGCATCCCCTACGGGATCTGTTCGGCCGCCCCCTAGATGACCGGCGGCCGCCCCAGCCTCGTCATCCGCCACACCGTGCGCCAGCGCATCGGCCGCCGCCGCCCGCAGGGGGTGCGCACCCCTTCGGCGAACCCGGCGGCCCAGGCGCGCATACCCGCCGCCGAGCGGCTGCGGACGGCGGTCAGCGCGGCCCACACGCCCAGGTAGAGCGGCACCAGCAGCGCGGGGAGGTGCCGCTTCGCCAGCCACACCCGGTTCCTGGCCACCATCCGGTGGTAGACGGCGTGCCGGGTGGGCGAGGTGTACGGGTGCTGCAGCACGAGCTCCGGCGCGTAGCGGACGTTCCAGCCGTCGTCCAGGGCCCGCCAGGCCAGGTCGGTCTCCTCGTGCGCGTAGAAGAACTCGTCGGGCCAGCCGCCGATGCGGTCCAGCATCGGCACGGACAGGGAGTGCCCGCCGCCGAGGAACGTCGTGACGAGACCACCGCGCTGGGGGTCGCCGACCCGTAGGCGGGGGACGTGCCGGCGCTGCGTGCGGCCGAGTTCGTCGGCGATGCGGAAGCTCACGATCCCCAACTTCGGGTCCTGCTCGTGCAGTTCCGCGAGCCGGCTGAAGACGTCCGGGCTGATCAGCAGGCCGTCGTCGTCCAGATCGACCACCACGTCCAGCTCGCCGAGCTTTCTCAGCTCGTCCAGGGCGACGTTCCGTCCGCCGGAGACCCCCAGGTTCTCGCTCAGCTCGACGCCGGTCGCGCCGTGCGGCAGCGGGGGGAGCGGCGAGCCGTTTCCGACGACCACGATGTGTGCCGGCTGAAGGTCCTGCTTGGCGACCGAATCGAGCAGCGCCTGCAATTCAGCGGGGCGGTTTCCCATGGTCAAAATGGCGACGCCTACGCGCAGATGACGCACAGATGAACACTCCGTTCTTGGCGGTCTCTCTGCGATGCTAGTCCCCCTGAGGAGGCGACTGCGCGCCCTGGCACAGGCCTGGCGACATCCTGTGACGCGGGCCTGACGACGCCCTCTGACGCGGACCTGACGACGTCCTGTGACGCGGCCCGGTGCCCTTCCCCGCCAGGAACTGGTTGAAGGGGAAACCTGCCGGTGGGCCACCAGGGCGGCCGGTCACCGATGGGCGCCGGTCTGGCCGGGGGCGCACCATGGAAGGAGGGGGATACGGGGGGTGAGGGGGCGATTCGAAAAGATCGGCGGGGGTGGCGGGAGGCAGCCTCATGTTGGAGATCAAAACGATCGACAAGCCGGATGAGCGGCGTGACTTTCCCCGAGGTCACCTCGAAGCCCTGCACATGACCGGGCTGGACTTCGCCGTGGCCACGTTCGAGCCGGGCTGGCACTGGACGGAGTCGGTGGGCCCGATCGCCGGGACCGACAGCTGCGAGGTCCACCACAACTGCGTCATGGTCCACGGCCGGATGCGCATCCGGATGAACGACGGCGCGGAGTCCGAAGTGGGCCCCGGCGACGTCTTCGTCTGCCCGCCCGGCCACGACGCCTGGGTCGTCGGCGACGAACAGGTCACCCTGTACGACTTCGCGGGCGGGATGGCGAAGGAGTACGCCAAGGCAGAGGGGTAGCCGGCAGCCGAGAGGACAACGAGCTGACCGCACAACCGCACAACCGCACAACCGCACAACCGCACCAGGCCCCGGGATGCCGGTCCCGGGGCCTGGTGGTGTGTGCCCGCTGAGCGAGGCGCGTGTCCGTCGAGCGAGGCGCGTGTCCTCCGTGCGGGGCGTATGGCCTGTGGGCGAGGCGTGTGTCCCCCGTACGAGAGGGGGAGCGAGATCACGTGAAACGGGATGTCTAGGAACGCGTTCGGTGGGCAGGGGTGCTCGACGGTCCGGCATGCGGAATACGTCACGGGTTGATCCTGTTGCCGCTGCCGGAGACCGAGCGCACATCGTCGACAGACCGGAAGCAGGGACATACGCATGAGCACGGTTGAGCTCACCAAGGACAACTTCGACGAGATCGTCTCCGGCAACGATTTCGTCCTGATCGACTTCTGGGCCGAGTGGTGCGGCCCCTGCAAGCAGTTCGGCCCGATCTTCGAGCGATCGTCCGAGAAGCACGACGACCTGGTCTTCGCCAAGGTGGACACGGAGGCCCAGCCCGAGCTGGCGCAGGCCTTCCAGATCCAGTCCATCCCGACGGTCATGATCGTCCGGCAGAACATCGCGGTGTTCGCCCAGCCGGGCGCGCTGCCGGCCGAGGCACTGGAGGACGTCATCGGCCAGGCCCGCGCGCTGGACATGGACGAGGTGCGGGCGTCGGTCGCCGAGGCCCAGCAGAGCGAGCAGGCGCAGGCCGGGCCGGGCCAGTAGGCTCGGGGCCCGTGAGCGAGCTACTTCTGGTCCGGCACGGCGAGACCGAGTGGAGCAGGGACGGGCGGCACACCGGCCGGACCGATCTGCCGCTGACCGCCCATGGCGAGGAGCAGGCCCGCCAGCTGCGGCCGCTGCTGTCGGGCCGGAAGATCGGGCAGGTGTACGCCAGCCCGATGGCGCGGGCACTGCGCACCGCCGAGCTGGCGGGCCTGCCCCGTCCGCAGATCGATCCCGACCTGCGGGAATGGGACTACGGCGGCTACGAGGGCATCACCACCGCCGAGATCCACCGCGAGCGGCCCGGCTGGTACCTGTTCTCCGACGGCGTCGCTCCCGGCCCGGACGAGCATCCGGGGGAGTCACCCGAGCAGGTCGGCGCGCGCGCCGATCGGGTGCTCGCCCGGATCGCGCCACGGCTGCGGGCCGATGAGGGCGATGTGGTGCTGGTGGCGCATGCGCACTTCCTGCGGGTGCTGGCGGCCCGCCGGCTCGGACTGCCGGCCGCCGCGGGCGGACTGTTCACGTTCGAGACCGGAGCGGTCGGCGTCCTGGGCACCGAGCACGACCGGCCGGCCGTGGTGGCCTGGAACGCCCGGAGCGTGTAAGCGTCCGGAGCCTGTGAGCGCCGGGATCCTGCGAGCAGATCCCTACGGCGCCATCGGGTCAAGGTGGAGCGGCTGCACCTTCCCCTCGATCATGGCGCCGAGCCCCATGACGGCGCAGGTGTCCGGGCGGTCCGCGGTGTGCACCGGCATGCTCGTGGCCTGATGGATCATCGGCTCCAGGCCGGGGATCAGCGCGCTGCCGCCCGCGAGCATGATGCCGCGCTCGCCGAGGTCGGCCACCAGGTCCGGCGGGCAGCGGCGCAGCACCGCCCCGATGCCGTCGAGGATCGCGGTCAGCGGGGTCGTGATGGCGTCCCGTACCCGCTCGGTGTCGACATGCACGGAGCGGGCCATCCCACTGATGACGTCCCGGCCGTGTACCTCGGTGGAGCCGGGGGTGAGCCCGTCGGCGCCGGAGAGGACCAGATGCAGCGGGCGTACGGCCTGGCTCGCCAGCATCAGCTCGTGGTGCTGGCGCAGATGCTGGATGACGGCGTGGTCGATGGCGTTGCCGCCCACCGGCACGCTCTCCGCGGCCACGATCGAGCCCAGTGACAGCACCGCCACCTGCGTGGTGCCCGCCCCGCACATCACGATCATGGTCGCCTCCGGCTGCTCCACCGGGAGCCCGGAGCCGATGGCGGCCGCGACCAGGGTGTCGACCAGCTCGACCCGTCGCGCACCGAGCCCGGTCAGCGTCTCCACGGCCGCCCGCTGGGCCAGCGGCTCGCTCCCGTACGGGAGGCAGACCGCGGCCCGCATGGTGGGCCGGCGCCGCCAGGTCCTGCGCAGCCGGTCGCCAACGAGCGTACGCAGCAGCCGCTGGGCCATGTCGATGTCGACGACGGTGCCGCCGGAGACCGGTCGGACCACGCGGATGTAGTCGGGGGTACGGCCGTCCATCAGCTCGGCCTGGGCGCCGACGGCCAGCAGGGCGCCGGTGCGGGTGTTGATGGCGGCGACGCTCGGTTCGTCGACGACCAGCCCCTGGTTCTTCACATACACCCTGGTCCGGGCCGCGCCGAGGTCGACGGCGGCTGAGCAGCGCCGCAATTGGGCGAGGCTGATGGTCATGGGTGATTCCTCCCCGGGGGGCCGGTATGGATCAGGTGCTCACACGGCCCGTTCGCACGGACCGCTCGTGCGCCATCCTCTGGGCGCTGGGGGCGGCCTGCCTGTCGGGGGCGTCCGGCCGGGGGACGGGCAGGCGCGGGCTACGGCGAACGGGTGAGGCGGCGGCGGGAGGGGCCCGGGAGGCGAGGGACGGCGCCGCGCGGTCGACCCGGGTTCGGTCACGTCACCGGCCCGGGTTCGGTCACGTCATCGGCCCGGGCTCAGTCGACCCGTCGCTGGTACAGCCCCCAGGTGAATTCCGTGACGATGTCCTGCGGCACGCCGTCGGGGTCCGGGGCGGTGCAGGCCAGGCGCCAGCGCGTGGGGGCGCTGCCCTCCATCGGGCGGGCCGGGGCGAAGGCGCGGGCGACCTCGTCGACGGTGCAGGACCAGGGGGCCAGGTCCGCGGTCGTCCGCAGCTCGGGGGAGGGCGCTTCGGGCGCCCGGACGAGCCAGGCGTTCCAGACGGTGCCCCTGGCCGCGGTGAGGACCTCGAACCGCAGGTCGGGCCAGAGCGGCACCGGCCAGGTCAGGGCCTCGCAGGTCAGGTCGCCGATCCGGCGGGTGGTGACGGTCTGCGGGGCGCCGAGCAGCGCCCGGTACGGCTGGACGCCGCCCGCCCGCGGGGCGTGCATCCGCGCCTGCCAGCGGCGGTTGGCCTCCCGCATATCGGCGCGCGTCACGCGCAGTTCGCGCAGTGCGTCCTCGACCATCCCGGGGTGGTGGTCGGCCATCCGGCGCAGCAGTACGAGCTGGAACGCGACCGGTCCTGGCAGGTCGGAGGGGGTGCAGGGGCCGGAGGGCGGGTGATTGTCAGTGGTGGGGTCCATGATGGACATGGTCGTGGACGGCGGGGGCCTGGGGAGGTCCGGGGCGCTCGCCGTCGGGGAGGAAGAGCACGGAGTTGACGTAGCGGCGGTGCGGCGCGAGGGAGCGGCGCAGCAGACCGTGTTCGGCGACATGGGAGGTACGGGACTGATGGGCCAGCAGATCGAAGTCGGCCAGCGGCAGCCAGCGGTCGCGCGGCAGGACCCAGCCGCGATAGCCGTGCGCCGCCGTCCATGCGAGTACGGGCGCGAGCGGCTGGATCCGGCTCTCCAGCTCGATGAAGAGCGCCGGTAGTTCACGCTCCACGGTGCGTTCGGCGCCGCGCAGCACCGCCAGCTCGGCACCGTCCACATCGACCTTGATGAGGGTGACGGAGGCCAGCCTGAGCGCGTCCAGGGGAAGGCAGGGCACGTCGAGGGCGGCGGAGTGCAGCTCGCGGCGTACGAGCGAGGAGACGCCTCGGTCGCCGCGGCCGTCCGGGGGCAGCCAGAGGGTGGCGCAGCCGGAGTGGTCGGCGGCCGCCGCGGAGACCACGTCGACGTGCGGCGGGGTGACGGAGGCGAGCAGCCGGGCCAGATGGGGAACCGGCTCGATGGTGACGACGCGGTCGGCCCGCCGGGCCAGCCGCCGGGTCCAGGGGCCGTACCACCCGCCGACGTCGACGGCCGTGCCGCCCGGCGGACAGAAGTCGGCGAGCCGCCGCAGCTCCGGTTCAAAGCGCGGATAGAGCCCGTCCGCCAGCGCCGCCACCAGCCGGGCCGGCAGCCGGGGCGCCAGCCGCGCGGCGAGCGTCACGACCACGCCTCGTGGTCGGTCTGGTCGTCGGCCGGGTCCGTCTGGTCGGCGAGGAGGCGCAGCAGACGGTCGTGTTCGGCGTCGCTGACCTGTTCACCGGAGGAGGGGAGGAGTTGGGGGATGCCGTCGAGGACCGGATAGCGGCGGCGCAGCCGGGGGTTGTAGAGGACGTCGTCGGGGGCGAGGAGGGACAGCGGGCCCTTGTCGATCGGGCAGACGAGGATCTTCAGCAGCGGGTCATCGGGCTTCATCGCTCAACTCCGTTGGTCCGGTGGGATGTCGGTGGGATGTCGGGGGATGCGCTGGGGCGGAAGGCGTGGCGGCGGGGGTGTCATGGCGCGGCAGGGCGAGCAGGACGGACACGGCGACGGCGGTGCCGCCCAGCCGCAGGGCGAGCCGCAGCGGATCGGCGGGCAGCGGCTCGCCGAACGCCACGGTGCCGCAGGCGACGGTGAAGACGCAGGTGACGGTGGTGCAGACGGGGACGATCACGGAGGCGCGGCAGCGTTGCAGCGCGGTCTGGGACAGGACCAGACCGGCGGCTCCGGTGAAGAGCAGGAGGTAGGGGTACGGCGAACGCAGCAGCCGGGCCGCGGCGCCCGGGATGTCGTCGGTGGTGAGCAGCCCGGAGACGCCCTTGATGGCCAGTGAGCTGACGCCGTAGAGCAGGCCGACGGCCACCCCGTAGGGGACGCCGGCGGTCGGCAGCCGATGGCGGCGCCGGGCACGCCGTTCGGCCGAGCGGTACAGCAGCAGCCCGGCGGCCAGCGACGGCACAGCGATGGCGAGCAGCGTCGCGGGCGGCGCGGTACGGGCGATGACCTGTGCGTCCTCGCCCTGGAGGGAGGCGACGACCAGGACGAGTGCGACCAGGATCGCCGCGATGCTCTGCCGCTCCCGGCCGCTGGTCCGCTCGCCCAGGACGGCCGAGGACAGGAGCAGCAGCAGGACCAGGCCCGAGACGAAGATGCCCTGGGCGGCGGCGAGCGGCAGGGTGCGGTAGACGGCGAGCTGGGCGGCGAACCCGGCGGCCAGCGCCAGCGAGCCGCCGAGCCACAGCGGGCTGGACAGCAGATGGCCGACGGCCCGCGCGGGCTGCCGGGTGCTCAGCGCGGGCAGCGTGGCCAGCGCGCGCTTCTCCAGTACGAAGCCCGTGCTGTACAGGACGTTGGCGAGCAGCGCGGACGCCACGCCCCACCACAGCATCGCGGTCCCTCCTTCCTTTCGGCAGGGGATCAGCAGGGGGTGGTGCGGCGGGCGTGGGCGAGGAGGATGGAGGACAGGGAGGGGATACGGCAGGCGGCCCGGTCGAGGGGCCGCAGCGGGCGCGGTACGTCGTGGTAGGGGGCGCCGGCGATCCGTACGACCTCGAAGCCGGCGGCCGTCAGGAAGCCGCGCAGCGCACGGGCGGTGTAGAGGCGCAGATGGCCGACGACCTGGGTGCCGGGCCGGCCGTGGATCCGGCGCAGGCTCACCTCCGAGAAGACGGGCTGTACTCCGGCGAGCAGCAGTCCGCGGTTGTACCAGGCGGCGAGATTGGGGGTGGACAGCATGAGGTGACCGCCGGGGCGCAGCACGCGGCGCAGTTCGTCCAGCGCGGCGTCGGGGTCGACGAGGTGCTCGACGACCTCGCTGAAGAGGACGGCGTCGGCCGCGCCGTCCGCGAACGGCAGCCCGCCGTCGGTGAGTTCGCCGCGGACGACGGACGGGATGCGGGGCTGGGCGCGGCGCAGGGCGTCCTGGGACCAGTCGACGCCGATGAGGCGGTGGCCGGCGAGGACCTCGGCGGCGGTGGCGGCGGCCGAGCCGTCGCCGCAGCCGACGTCCAGGACGGTGGCGGGCCGCGCGGACCGTACGGGGCCCAGGGCGCGGGCCAGGAGCCGGGCCTGACGCCGGCTGCGGGCGGCGCCGGACGCCACCGGCACGCCGGGGTCCTCGTAGAAGTCCCGCAGACCGACGGGCGGTACGGGCGGTACGGGCGCGGCCCCGGCAGGGGACGCACCCCCGGGCCCGGCGTCGGGCGACCGCGTCGTGGGGTGCCGCGTCATGGGGCGCCTCCTTCGGCTGGGGGAGGGGAGGTCGGCGGTGGCCAGGCGGTGGCGGCGAGGGAGGAGCGGAAGAGGGCGCCGAGGCGGGCGCCTGCCGGATCGTCCAGGAGGGCGCGCGACCAGCGCAGCGCGAGCTGGATGCGGCCGCCGACGGAGACGGTGGTGACGGTGAGGCCGCGTGGGGTGCGGGCCGGTGCGGAGAACCACACCGCCGTGGGGCGCCCCGCCTCGCCGAAGTCCAGTGGGTAGGGGATGCGGCCGATGTTGGACAGGAGGGTGGTGGAGGTCCAGGGAGCGGCGGCGGCACGCAGTGTGCGGGTGGCCGCGGCGCGCAGCCCGACGGGCAGTACCGGCGCGGTCAGCAGCGCCCCGGACAGCCCGAGTTGCGGGCCGGGCGGCGCCGACTTGAGGGCGCGGGTGCGGGCCGCGGTACGCCGCAGCAGCCGGGCCACCGCGTCCGGGTCGGGCGGATCGGCGGTCAGCAGCGCGGCCTCCCGCCGCTCCTCGGGGCCGAAGCCGACGGAGAGCAGCCGGGTGCCGTTGCCGATGGGCATCTCGGCGCCGCGCGGCCGGTCGTCGACGGGCATGGTGACGACGACGGGCGCGGAGCGGCGGGCGTGCAGCCGGTTCCAGCGGCCCACCATCAGGCAGGTGGCGACGAGCAGTTGGTCGTTCACGGTGTACGGGGCCCGGCCGCGGTCCCGCGGCGGACGGACCGGCACCGGCAGTTCGGCGATCAGCATGCCATTGCCGGTGCCGGTGCCGGTGCCGGTGCCAGTGCCAGTGCCGGTGCCCGTGCCTGTGCCTGCGGCCGCGCCCGCCCCGACGGCTGTGCCCATGCCTGCGGCCGCGCCCGCCCCGGCGCCCGTGCCCGTGCCCGCGCCACAGCTCCCCCCGCGGTCGGCGGCGATCCGGGCCGGACGGGAGAAGCGGTGCCCCCCGCCGCCCGGATCGTCCGCACCGCCCGGGTGCCCCGCGCCGCCGCCGGCGGCCCGTACGGGCGGCGGTGCCGGGGAGTTGTCCGCGCCGCCGTAGAGCTCGGCGGCGGTGGCCAGCACCCGGAGGCAGGCCGGCCCGTCCAGCGCGGTGTGGTTGATGGTGAGCAGCAGCACGGTGCCGTTCGCGGACCCCGGTTGCCGGATCACCTCCAGACGTACGGGAGGCGAGGAGTCCAGGGGCGGGCAGTGGGAGAGCGCGCGTTCCCGGGCGCGGGCGAGGGCGTCGGGCCCCGGTGGCGGAAAGGCGACCGGGTCCACGTCCGGGGCCGCGGTGAGCTGCCACGTATAGCGGCGGCGCCACCAGCGCACCGGCTCCTGGCGCATCAGGATGCGCGGATGCCGGGCGAGCGCCTGATGGAACGCGGTGCGCAGGCGCGCGGGATCGACCCGGCCGGGGAGGTGCACCTCGATGTGCACGGTCTCCGGCTCGTCGTCGGCCAGGCAGTGCCGGGCGATCTCGTCGACGAGCGGGAACGGGACGCGGGCGACGGCGGGCCGGCGGAGCGGGGGCGGCCCGTACGACGGCGAGGCGGCGGCCGGTTGCAGCGCGGTCATCGTGCGGTGTCCTCCCCGTCGTCATGCGGTGGCGGCGGTGGCGGTGGCGGTGGCGGTGGCGGTGGCGGCGGTGGCGCGGGCGACCGTCCCGGCCGCCGTCGTTCGGCCCAGTCAGGACCGTCACCCCGGGTCCGCCCCCGGGCCACCAGGGGGCGGCCGGCGGCGGGCGCACCGGGCCCGTCCGCGGAGTGCGCGACATCGGTGCCGCCTCGCGGCCGCCGGGGAAGCGGCGGCGGATCCGGCGGTGCGCCCGGCCCCGCCCCGCCCGGCCCCGCCCCGCCCGGTGAGCGGGCCGGCAGCGGTTCGGCCACCGGAGCCACCGGTGCCGGCACCGTCACCACCGCCGCCGCCAGCGCCAGCAGCGCCAGCCCCTGCGCGACGCCGCTGAACGCGCCTTGACCTGCGGCGACCGGCTCTCCCGCGCCGAGCGCCGCCACGACCCCCGCGGCCGCCATCGCCAACAGGGCCGTCCAGACGAGCAGTTGCGGCCGGAGCCGGGCCGCCAGCGCCAGCACCGGCACGATCAGCGCGTACGGCCCGGCCGCCATGGCCACGACCGCGGTGAGCGCCACGACTCCCAGGACCCACGACGGGGCGGGCGGCGGCGGCAGGGCGGGCGGCGGTGTGCGGGGCGTCCGGCGGACCAGTGCGGAGACGGCCAGCAGCGCCACACCGAGCGCCCCGCCGATCAGCCCCAGGTCGTAGGCGCCGGCCGGACCGTAGGTCAGCTCGATCGTGCCGCCCGCCCCGGCCGGTACGAGGAAGGCCTGCTGCCAGCCGTCCACCCGCAGCGGGGTCAGCGGCCGCCCGTGGAGCGTGGCGCGCCAGCCGTCGTTGGCGTTCTCGTACATCTGCAGGTAGACGGCCTCGCCGGAGCCGACAAAGACGGTGCGGCGGTCCCCCGACCAGTCCTCGGCGGTGACCTTACGGGCCTGGCCGGCGGAGTACGGCGCCGACGCCCCCGAGCTCGCGGCCGCCGTCTGCTCGCTCCCCCTGCGCAGCGTCACGTCCGTCAGCGCCAGCGGCCCCTGGTCCCCCGCCTCCACCCGGTGGCGGCCCGCCGGCAGCTCCAGCCGGCCGTCCCGTGCCGGTCCCGCGCACAACCGCACGTCGACCGGCCGGCGTTCGGTCAGATCGCGGACGTGTCCGGAGGCCTTGGTGGCGTGCAGTACGCCGTCGACGGCGAGCACGGGGCCCTGGCCGCAGCCGACAAAGAAGCGGGCGCCGGCGGCGGGCCGCGGGGTGCGGTAGGCGTCGAGCGCCGGCAGGTAGACCTCGCTGAGGCCGACCGGGAGCTGCAGGGCCTGGCCGGCGACCGGGTTGTGCAGCGTCAGCTCCTTGACCTTGCTGATGGTGATGTCGAGGCGGTCGGTGGTGATCGGGTCGAAGCGGGCCTGGCCGTTCTCGTCGACGCCCGCGGTGGCCGCCCCGTCCGGTGAGTTGACCAGGATCTGCTCCGGGCGGGTGGAGATACCGCCCGCCGCGGCCAGCACGATCTGGTCGATCTTCTTCCTGCCCGGCCAGCGCAGATGCAGCGTCGGTGTGTCACCGGCGATCCAGGCGGTCGTCAGATCGCCGTCGACGAGGTTGCGGGGGCTGAGCGACTGCCCGAAGCCGAAGCTGGTGGAGTCGGCGGTGGCGGTGATCCGGTCCTTCTGCTCCGGCGCGACCCGGTCGAGCAGCCGGTCGAGTTCGGCGCCGGGAACGGCCAGCGCCTTGCCCCGGACCTCGTACGAGGCGCGCTGGCCGGAGCGGAACTGGCGGTGCAGTCCGACCTCGGCGGAGACCGGGGAGAGCCCGCCCGGGTCGCTGCCGCGGTGCAGGGAGACGGTCTCGGCGGGCGCGTCGGAGTCCTGGGCGTCGGCGGGGAGTTGCAGCAGCCGGGTGACCTGGACGCCGGGCAGGGTGATCTCGCTGAACCCGGCGCCGGACAGGCCGGCACGCGGGGTCTGCGAGCCCAGGATCGTCACCTTCA
This sequence comes from Streptomyces sp. NPDC002446, assembly GCF_053595675.1. Taxonomy (NCBI): domain Bacteria; kingdom Bacillati; phylum Actinomycetota; class Actinomycetes; order Kitasatosporales; family Streptomycetaceae; genus Streptomyces; species Streptomyces sp. NPDC002446. Next base: position 366,433 of record NZ_JBSFYC010000001.1, read on the forward strand.
GCCAGTTCGCCGTGCCGGGTGGGGCCTTGACCCGCTGGGGCGTGCCGTCGGGGCGCAGCGTGCCGTCGGCGCTGCCGCGGTCGGTCTGGATCCGAACGGAGGTGGGTGCGGCGCGCAGCCCGTCGCCGCGCAGCGGGGTGAGGGTCAGCGCGGACGGGACGGCGGTCGGCCGGGTGAAGGCGATCTTGACCCACTGGCCGACGGGATCGCCGGCGCTGCCCTCCGCCCACGCGGTGTCCGGGTTCCCGTCGAAGGCGTTGACCGGGTCGTACTGCGGCAGCTGGAAGAGCCAGTTGCCGCTGGTGGACGCGGTGACCGAGGCCGCGCCGCGGAGCTGGGCGGTGGTCTGGTGGCCGAGGCCGGCGGTCGGCAGGATCTGCCGGGGCGGCCGGCCGGGGTCCTGGACGCTGTCGGGGTGGTTTCGTTCCCCGGCCGTGTAGGTGTACGACGTGTTGCTGTTGACCAGCCCGAAGCGGGTGTCGGCGCGGCGCAGGCCGTCGGCGGTCAGCTGCAGCGGCGGCGTGCCGAGGCCGGGGTGGCGGTCACCGGCGAGCACGGTGGGGCGGTGGCGCAGCGCGGGGTCGGCGGACAGCTGGAGGAGGGCTTCCGGGCCGCCGCTGAGCCGGGCGGTGTCCGCGACGGGCCGGGCGCCGACCCGGCCGGGCTCGGGGGTGCGGCCCGGCTGGTAGATCTCGACGGCCCGCTGGCGCGGGTAGAGCCCCTGGATCTGCACCGGGGCCTCGGCGGGGATCCGGCCGCCGGTGGTCAGCGGGCCGAAGGCGGCCACCTTGCGGTAGCCGGACGCCTCCAGGGTCCGCTTGACGGTCTGCGGCGGGACATAGCCGATCTGGTCGGGGTCTAGGTCGTTGCGGACGACCACATCGTGCAGTCCGGCCCGGCCCAGGTAGTCGCGCAGGCCCGGGACCTGCGCCCCGGTCAGCAGCGCCTGTTCCACGGCGTCCAGGGCGCGGCGGGCGCCCGGGGTGCCGAACGGGACGAAGTCGCGCTGCGCCCAGGGGGATTCGGCGAGCACGTCGAGGGGCTCGTCGATGGGGGAGCCCCAGGTGTAGATGCCGTGCGCGGTGGCGGGAACGATCAGGGCGCGGCTGTCCGGGGTGTGGGCCCTGAGCCAGCCGGCGGTCTGCTCCCAGTAGGAGGGCAGCTTGGTGAAGGCGCCCGGCTGGAGGACGGTGCCGGTCAGGAAGGGCAGCGCGAGGGCGGGCAGCACCAGCAGCGCGGTGAGCTGGGGGAGGCGGCGGCGGGCCGGGATACGACGGGTGGTGCGGCGTTCGGCGGCACGGGCGAGCAGATGCGCCAGCCCGAGGGTGAGCGCCAGCGCCAGGCCCGGGGTGAACTTGTAGATGTTGCGGAACGGGCGCAGCCACCCGTTGAGCCAGTCCTGCCACAGCCCGTGCAGGGGCCCGCCGAGCGCACCGCCGTACCCGGCCAGCGCGATCAGCGCCACCGCCAGCACGGTCAGCAGCAGCCAGCGCCGCTCGGGCAGATCGCGGCGGGCCAGGCCCGCCAGGCCGAGCGCCGCGGCCAGCGCCGAGCCGAACACCGCGAAGGCGCCCGCGGTCATGGTCCAGCCGGCCGGCAGCCACGGCTCACCGAAGTTGAGGTAGCCGACCCAGTTGCCGGCGCCGCGCAGCATTTCGGTGGCGGACATGGTGCCGGTGGTGGTGTCGGCCTGTTCGATGAACGGCATGAAGTTCTCGCCGTGGATGCCGAGCAGCAGCAGCGGCACCACCCACCAGGCGGTGGCCAGCACGACTCCGGGCAGCCACCAGGCGAGCAGCCGTATGCGCCGCGGCCCCGTACGGGAGAGCAGATACAGGCCGGCGGGCAGCAGCGAGGCCAGCGTGGAGGCCGCGTTGACGCCGCCCATGAAGGGGATCAGCAGCGCCGAGCGGGTCGCCGCGATACGGGCACCGGCCTGCGCGTTCGTCAGCGGCAGCAGCACCCAGGGGAGCAGCGCGCCGGGGAGGGCGGCCGCGGAGGTGGAGCCGATGACGATGGTGAAGGTGGGCCACAGGGCGTAACAGGCGGCCGCGAGCAGCCGGGTGGGCGGGCTGCCGAAGCGCAGCCGCTCGGCGAGCCGCAGCGCGCCCCAGAACGCGGCGGTGACGATCAGCGACATCCACAGCCGCTCCGCCAGCCACACCGGCACCTGGGCGAGATCGGCCAGACCGTAGTAGGGCAGCGTGGGGAAGGCGTAGCCGACGTACTGGTCGGCGATGCCGCCGAAGCCCGCGCGGTCGTGCCACAGCTGCCCGAGATCGCCGAGGAACCGCCAGGGGTCGGTCGTCACGCCCAGCTTGGTCTCGAACGTCATCTTCCCCGGCGAGGGCAGCAGGAACGCGGTCAGGGCGGCCGCCCAGAAGGCCAGTAACCAGCGTCTGCCGCGGGGCCTGCCCGGCGGTGGGGCGAAGGTGGTGGTGGTCCTGCCGCCGGCATCGGGCGTTCCCGGGGACGGGGAGGGCCGCAGGGTCTGGGTCATGGCAACCGCCGGAGGATGAGGAGGAGGTTCCAGGTGGCGACCTCCCGGACGCCCGGGAGGCGGGGGATGGCCTCGGCGAGGAACGGCGCGTAACGGGAGCGCGCGGTGATGATCGCGACGTCGTCGCGTGCCCGCACCTGCCGCAGGGTGCGCCCGATGTGCACGGCGAAGAGATTGACGCCCAGGGTGTGCTTGGCCGGCCGGCCGGTGCGCCGCCGGTAGCGTCGGCGGGCCCGTTCGGCGCCCAGGTAGTGCCAGGGCGCCATCTCGTGACCGCCCCAGGGGGAGAGCCAGTTGGTGAACGCCACATAGATCAGCCCGCCCGGCCGGGTCACCCGGACCATCTCGCTGAGGAAGGTCTGCGGGTCGGCGACGTGCTCCAGGACGTTGGAGGAGAAGCAGATGTCGGCGGCGCCGTCGGCGAGCGGCAGCAGATAGCCGTCGGCGACCACCGCGCCCGCCGGGGCGCGGCCGCGGGCGGCCAGCTCCGCCGTGTCGGGCTCGAAGAGGTAGCCGTGCGCGCCGCGGCGCCGGAACTCCTCGGTGAAGTGGCCGGCGCCGCCGCCGACGTCGGCGACCACTGCGCCCTTCAGCGGCGCATGGCGTTCGACCTGGTCGGCGGCGTCGCGGGCGAGCAGCCGGTAGCAGTGCTCGGGCCGGGTCTGTTCGCTCAGGAAGGCCCGGAAGAGGGTGTAGGACCTGCGCAGCGAGGGGTCGCGCACCGGGGACTCACCGCCCGGGGAGCGCGTCGAGGACGGCCTCCGCGGCGACCGCGCGGAAGCCGCGGACGGTGTGGCTCCACCGGAAGCGGGCGGCGCGTTCGAGCGCGGCACCGCCCAGCGCTGCCCGGCGCCGGGCGCTGAGCGCGAGGGTGCACCAGTGCGCGGCGAACGCGCTCTCGCCGCGGGCCAGCAGACCGGTCACGCCGTCCTCGACGGAGTCCCGCAGCCCCGGGATGTCGAAGCCCACGGCGGGGGTGCCGCGGGCGGCGGCCTCCATGACGACCAGACCCCACCCCTCGACCAGCGAGGGATGCAGCAACAGCCAGGCGGAGCAGAGCAGTTCGTGCTTGCGCTGCTCGGTGACGTGGCCGGTGAAGGTGACACCGGGGCCGGCCGCCGCGGCCAGCCGGGCGCGCTCCGGCCCGTCCCCGACGATCACCAGCCGGCCGCCGGTCACCGGCCGGACCCGCTCCCACAGCCGCAGCAGCAGATCGATCCGCTTGTATTCGACGAGCCGCCCCATGGCCAGGAAGAGCGGCTCCGGCGCCTTGGGCACCAGGGGGCCGGGCTCCTCGACGCCGTTGTGCACGACGCGGATCCGGCCGTGGTCCACGCCGAGCTCGCGCAGTGCGGACGCGGTCGACCCGGAGACCGCGACCATCAGGTTGCGGCGGTGGGTGGCGGCCAGCGCCCAGTGCTCCAGACGGCGGCCGAGCCGGGCGGCCGGCCCCGGGTAGCGCAGCTGCCACAGATCCGTATGGACGTGGTTGACCAGGCACAGGACGGGGCCGCGGTGCCACAGCGGCGCGAGGTACGGCATGCCGTTGCAGACCTCGACCAGCAGGTCGCAGGCGCCGACCCGGCGGGCCAACTGGCGGGGCACGCGCAGGAAGTGACCGGCGTCGCCACCCGCGGACACCACCCGGTACTCGCGCGCGGTGGGGGCACCTCCCTGCTTGAGCGGAGCCGGGAGCTCGGGGGCTGGGCCGCCGCACAGCAGGGTCACCTCGTGGCCGTGTGCGGCGAGCCCGGTGGCGATCTTGTCCACCAGCAGCTCGGAGCCGCCGGCGGACGGGTTGCCCAGGTCCCGGCGGGCGAGGAAGACGATCCGGCGGGGAAGCGGGGACCGGCCGGCGGCGGGGGAACCGCCGGCCGGAGGCGCGGGGGGCGGGGAGGGGCGTACGTACTGGGGCAGGTGCTGGGGCATGTGCCATCCAACTCGTCTCAGGGTGCGGTACCGGCGGTGGGGGGTCGTACTGCGAACTGAGTCGTGCGGGGCCGTGCTGCGCCATGGGGTGGATAGTTTTGGCCCGGCCGCCGGGGTGCGGCTACTCACCGGGGTGACAAAATCCGGCCCGGCCCCAACTGACGGTTCATCACTTCGCTCAGGGGCCCGGCCCGCCCGGCCCGCTCAGCGACCCGCCCGCCGCCCGCGCACCGCCCACCCGGCCCCGGCCACCGCCAGCACCCCGCCCGCCACCGCGGCCCCCACCGGCAGCACCCCGCCGACCAGGGCCAGCCGGTCGCTGTCCGCCTTCGCCAGCCGCACCTGCGCCCGCTGCGTCGCCGGCGTGAACTGCAGGTGCTCGCCCCGCAGCAGCGTCACCGCGTCGCGCCGGGCACCGGGCGCCCGCAGCGTCTTGAGCGGCGAGATCGCGGCATGGATGATCCGGCCGGTGCGCTGCTCGACGACCAGCTCGACACCGGAGTTCGCGTACCACTCCTCGGCCTGGATCTGGCCCTGCCCGCCCCGCCCGACCAGCCGCCCGGGGACCTGCCGGCTGCCGGTCCGGGTCGGCGGCACGGTCCCGGTGAAGCGGTAGCCCTCGTACCCCTGGACGCGCCGCGTACCGGCGAAGCGGAGCGGGACGGCCGCACCCAGGGTGTTGTCCCACCAGCGATAGCTCTTCTTCTGCACATCGAAGGGGAACTTGAGGTACGCATCGCCGTCGAAGCGGGTGGGAGCCTCCGCGCAGCAGTGCACCGGCGCATTGCTGCGCCGGTCGGTGACCCAGCGCTCGGTGGTCCACTGGAACGCCTTGCGCGGATCCCGCAGCGGCAGCGTCCGGGGGGTGTCGACCGTGGTCGACACGTCCCATACGGCCCGCCCGCTGCGCTCACTGGCCGCGACATCGCCCAGTACGTGCCGGGTGATGGTGATCTGCTGCCGGTGCCGGGTGCGCAGCGCGGCGGTGTCGAAGTAGCTGCCGGTGCCGGTGAAGACGGTGGTGACATCGACGTCGACCGGGGTGACCTTGGCCCGTGGCTCGACGTACCAGGCCAGCAGGGGCGCCAGGACCAGCAGGAAGACGCCCAGGCCCAGCAGGGCCAGGGACGGCGGCGAGGCGGCGTTGGCGGCGTTGGCGGGGGTGGCGGGCTTGCCGGATGCGGGCATACGGGCACTCCTGGAAGCGGTGGGGGATCACGCTCTGGTGCACGTGCGGGGTGCCAGACCCGGTCCGTACCGGCCCTGGGCGCCATGGGCCGGGAACGTAAGCGAACTCTTGACAGGGCGTCAATGCCCTTCCACACTCGACTCGCCCCGGGGCATGTCCCTGTGGTGCCGCGCTGTGGGACGCGGCGCCGAGCCGGCTCCGCTCCGTACACCGCGGGCCGTGCGTGTGCCGTACCAGCCTCGACGGGGACCGCCGAACGGTCTTCGGCATCGACGAAGGGCCGCCGCGCCATGCACCGAACGCTCGCCGCCGCACTGACCGCGCTCGCCGCCGCCGCACTCGCCGTCGGCGTCGCGCTCGGCATCGTCGCGGCACTGGAGGCCGCCCCCGAGCAGCCGAACGTGCCGCTGGTGACCTTCGGCCGGGCCGGCGAGTAGGCGGCCGGCGTGCGAAGGAGGCCCGCGTCGTGGTGACCGCCGTCCGCTCGGCCTGGCGGGACGTCCCGCCCTACCAGGTGCGGCAGTTCGCCGCGCTGGCGCTGGACGAGGTGCCCTCCCTGGCCGAGGGCATCCTGCGCGAGATCCGCCGGGAGTACCCCCAGCTCCCGCTGGTGCCCGACGAGTTCGGCGAGCCCCGGGCGCTGGTCGGCATCCGGCAGTCGCTGGAGCACTTCGTCTCCCATCTGACGTCCGGACTGGACCGCCCGCACGTCCACCCGCGGGTCTTCCAGGAGTTCGGCCGCGGCGAGGGCATCCAGGGCCGCAGCCTCGACGCCCTGCAGGCCATCTACCGGCTGGGCGTACGGCTGGCCTGGCGCCGGCTCGCCGAGATCGGCCAGCAGGTCGCCATCCCGGCACCGGCGATGTACGAGCTGGCCGAGTCCGGGTTCGAGTACCTCGACGGGCTGGTCGCCGAATCCGTGCGCGGCTATGCCGAGGCCGCCGCCCGGCAGGCCGGTGAGCGGCTGCGGCTGCAACGCCGCCTGATGGAGCAGCTGTTCACCAGCAGCGGCAGGCGGCGGCGCGGCAGCGGTCCCGGTGCGGCCGCCGTGCTGCCGGCGCTCGCCGAGCGCGCCGCCCGGATCGGCTGGCCGCTGCCCGAGCAGGTCGCGGTCGCGGTCCTGCTGCGGCCGGCCCGCGAGGCGGTGGCGCCCGCCGTCGCCCCGGACGTGCTGCTGGACATGGAGTGCGAACGGCCGCGGATGGTTGTGCCGGAGCCGGACGCCCCGGGGCGGCGCGAGCTGCTGGGGCGCGCGGCGGCCGGCTGGTCGGGGGCGATCGGCCCCGCCGTGCCGCTGCTGGACGCCGCGAAGTCGCTGCGCTGGGCGGGGGCCGCGGTCGATCTGGTGGAGCGCGGACTGCTGCCCGCGGGGGAGCTGCTGCAGTGCACCGAACACACCGAGGCGCTGGTCCTGCTGCCGCCCGAAGAGCTGATCGAGGACCTCACCCGCCGCCGCCTCGCCCCGCTGGAGCGCTGCGGCCCCACCCACGGGCGGCGGCTCGCCCAGACCCTGCTCGCCTGGCTGGAGACCCGCGGCGGCGCCCCCGAGATCGCCGGACGGCTCGGCGTCCACCCGCAGACCGTGCGCTACCGCCTGCGTCAGATACGGGAGTTATGGGGCGGGGAGATGGACGACCCGGACCGCCGCTTCGAACTGGAGCTGGTGTTACGGGCGCGGCGGCTGCGGGGGGAGCTCGACTGAGTCCCCGCGCGCGATCAGCACCTCCATACCGTCCAGGAGCCGCGCCAGCCCGAACTCGAAGAGCGTCTCCAGCGTCACCGCGCCCTCCCCGACCCCGTCGATCCCCGCGTACATGGGGTACGAACCGGACTTGAGGATCCCCTCGAACACCGGGTCCATGGACGCCATCCACTGGTTCTGGTCCATCCCGGTCTCCTGCTCGGCCTCCAGGTCGTCCTCGAAACCCGCGGCGGTGGACCGTACGTAGTTCAGCAGCGTCACGGCCATATGGATCAGCGTCAGCGGAGCCATCCCCCCGACCCGCGCCATCGTCCACTCGATCAGCGCCATGGCGCGCGGCATCGGCTGCGGCCGGGTGATCGACAGATACTGCGCCAGCCACGGATGCCTCCGGTAGAGCTCCCACTGCAGCCGCGCACCGGCCTCCATCCGGTCGCGCCAGCCCTCCGGCGCCGGCTCGGGGAGCTCGACGTCCGCGAACGCGGCGTCCGCCATCAGCAGCACCAGCTCGTCCTTGTTGGCCACATGGCGGTAGAGCGCCATCGAGGTGACCCCGAACTCGGCGGCGACCCGGCGCATCGACAGCCCGCCCAGCCCCTCGGCGTCGGCGACCCTGATCGCGGCCCGTACGACGCCGTCGCGGCTGAGCCCGCTGTCGGTCTCGCGCGGCTGCCGCTCGCGCGGGGCCTGGCCGCGCGGCGCCCGCCGCGGTTCGGCCACGACCGTGCCCACGCCCGGCACGGCCCGTACGAGCCCCTCCTGGCGCAGCGTCGTCAGCACCTTGGTGGCGGTCGCCATCGCCACGCCCCACTCCTGGGTGATCCGCCGCGTCGAGGGCACCCGGTCGCCCGGCGCCAGTTCACCGGCGTCGACACGGCTGCGGATCTCCTCGACGATCCGGCGGTAGGGCGGCGGGGCCGACTGCTCCACGGGGCAACCTCCGTACTAGTGCACCAGGGGGATCTCACGCGCTCCGAGCGTAGCAGCGGGCGCCTCACCAGGGCATTGCACTAGGCAGGTGCACTAGTGTGATGCACCTCCAACTTCCCTGTCCCGCCTGCTGTTTGCACGGTAAGCATCCACTGCTTACCGTGTCACCCATGACGTTTACTCCGTACACACCCGCCTCGCGGGCCGGCCGCCGGGAGTGGACCGCCCTGGCCGTCCTCCTGCTGCCCTGCCTCCTCGTCTCGATGGACGTCTCGGTGCTCTACTTCGCGGTGCCGTTCCTGACCGCGGAGCTGGATCCCAGCAGCGTCCAGCAGCTGTGGATCCTGGACGTCTACGGCTTCGTCCTGGCCGGCCTGCTGATCACCATGGGCGCGCTGGGCGACCGCATCGGCCGCCGCCGGCTGCTGCTGTCCGGCGCCCTCCTCTTCGGCCTGGCCTCCGCGCTCGCCGCCTACGCGCAGAGCGCCGAAACGCTCATCGCCGCACGGGCGTTGCTCGGCGTCGGCGGCGCCACCCTGATGCCGTCCACGCTCGCGCTGATCCGCAATCTCTTCCACGACGCCAAGCAGCGCGGCACCGCGGTCGCGACCTGGTCGGCGGCGGTGATGGGCGGGATCGCCATCGGGCCGGTGCTCAGCGGGGCGCTGCTGGAGCACTTCTGGTGGGGCTCGGTGTTCCTGATCAACGCGCCGGCGATGGTGCTGCTGCTGGTCTGCGGGCCGCTGCTGCTGCCGGAGTTCAAGAACCCGGCGGCCGGACGCTTCGACCTGCCCGGCTCGCTGCTGTCCCTGCTCGCCATGCTGCCGGTCGTCTACGGCGTCAAGGAGATCGCCCGCGACGGCCTCGCGGCGCTGCCGGCCGCCGCCCTGGTGTTCGGCCTGCTGGCCGCCGCGGCCTTCGTCCACCGCCAGCGCACCGCCCGCCACCCCATGCTCGACCTGGAGCTGCTGCGGCACCGCGGGTTCAGCGTCTCGGTGCTGATGAACCTGCTGGCGACGTTCGCGGTCGTCGGCTGCGCGGTGTTCTTCACCCAGTACCTGCAGTCCGTCAAGGGCATGAGCCCCCTTCGGGCGGCGCTGTGGAACCTGCTGCCGACGCTCGCGGTGGGCGCCATGGCGGCGGTGGCCACCGCGCTCGCCCGCCGGATGGACCGGGCGTACGTCATCGCCCTGGGGTTCGCCGTCGCGGCCGGCGGCTTCCTCTGGCTGTCCTGGCTGGAGCCGGGCTCCGCCCTCTGGTACGTCCTGGTCGCCTCGTCGGTCTACGCCTCGGGCCTGGTGATGGTGATGTCCCTCGGCAACGAACTGGCCCTCGGCGTCGCCCCGCCGGAGCGGGCGGGCTCCGCCTCGGCCCTGCTGGAGTCCGGCACCGAACTCGGCGGTGCGCTGGGCATGGCCATCCTGGGCAGCATCGGCAGCGCCGTCTACCGCGGCCACATGGAGGACGCACTGCCCGACGGGCTTCCCGCCCAGGCGGCCGACGCGGCCCGCGAGACCCTGGCGGGCGCGGCCGCGGTGGCCGGCGAACTCCCCGGCCGGTCGGGGCAGGCGCTGCTGGGCGCCGCGCGGGCGGCCTTCACCGACGGGCTGCAGACGGTGGTGCTGGGCGCCGCGGGGGTGATGCTGTGCGCCGCGGTGCTGGCGGTGGCGCTGCTGCGCGGCCTGCGCATCCAGGGAGCCGAGGGCGGCCAAGGGGGCGACGAGGCCCCTCCGGCGGCCGCCGCTCCCTCCCCCTCGGCTCCCGCCGCCGAAACCGTCAGCTGAAGTCGAGCCCGCCGGTGCGGGTCCGCTTCAGCTCGAAGAACCGGTCGTAACCGGCGAGGAGGCGGGCGCCGTCGAAGACCCGCACCGCGTCCTCGCCGCGCGGGATCGCCGTCAGCACCGGCCCGAAGAACGCCACCCCGTCGATGTGGATCGTGGGCGTACCGACGTCCTCGCCGACCGGGTCCATCCCCGCGTGGTGGCTCTTGCGCAGCGCGTCGTCGTACGCCTCGCTGCCGGCGGCGCGGGCCAGCCCGGCCGGCAGCCCGACCTCGGCCAGCGCCTCCTCGATGACGGCGGCGGTGTCCTCGCGGCCGTCCTTGTGGATACGGGTGCCCAGCGCGGTGTACAGGGCGCGCAGCACGCCCTCGCCGTGCTCCTGGGCCGCCGCGATGCACACCCGCACGGGGCCCCAGCCCGCGTCCAGCAGCTCGCGGTACTTCTCGGGGAGGTCCTCGCGGCCCTCGTTGAGCACGGACAGGCTCATCACCCGGAACCGCAGATCCAGGTCGCGGTGCTGCTCGACCTCCAGGATCCAGCGCGAGGTGATCCAGGCGAACGGGCAGATGGGGTCGAAGTAGAAGTCGACGGAGTGGCGGGTGTCGCTCGGGTTGGTCATGGGGTGAGGTTAGAACGCCACCGGCCCGCCCGCCCGCCTGCTTATTTCGGCTCGGCGCCCAGCATCCGCTGGAGAAGCTCCTTGAGCAGCGTCCGCTCGGCGACCGTCAGCCTGCCGAGGGGCTCGCCGGCGAAGTCGAGGGAGGTGCGCAGCGCCTCGGCCGTGCGCGCGCCCTCGGCCGTCGCGGCGGCCAGCTTGACGCGGCGGTCGGACGGATTGGGCCGGCGCTCGACCAGGCCGCGGGACTCCAGGCGGTCCACGATGCCGGTGACGTTCGACGGCTCGCACTTCAGACACTGCGCGATCTTGCGCATGGGCACCGGCTCGACCGCGAGCAGGCTCAGCACCCGGGCCTGCGCGCCGGTGAGGGAGTGCTCGGCCGCGGCGTGCTCGTACTCGTCGTGGTAGCGGGCGACGACGGTGCCGATGAGCTCGACGACCTCGACGGTCAAGGGGTCTGCGCGCGGTGTCATGCACAGCAGGATAGCCAATTGCTTGACAACATGAAATATCGATGGCCATTATTGTTTCAGTACCTGAAGCATTAGGAGGGACCGCGCTCATGTCCGCACTGCCCACGACCAGCCGCGAATGGCACCTCACCGCCCGCCCGCACGGCTGGCCCACCCCGGAAGACTTCGCGCTGCGCGAGACCGCGGTGCCCGAGCTCGGCGAGGGCCAGGTCCTGGTCCGCAACAAGCACTTCTCGGTCGACCCCTACATGCGCGGCCGGATGAACGACGTGAAGTCCTACATCCCGCCCTTCCAGCTCGACCAGCCGATGGACGGCGGCGCGGTCGGCGAGGTCATCGCCTCGCGCGCCGACTCCCTCGCCGTCGGCGACCACGTCCTGCACGGTCTCGGCTGGCGCGAGTACGCGGTCCTGGACGCCGAGAAGGCCGCCAAGATCGACGCGTCGCTCGCCCCCCTCACCGCCTACCTCGGCGTCCTGGGCATGCCGGGCCTGACCGCCTACGCGGGCCTGCTGGAGGTGGCGTCCTTCAAGGAGGGCGACACGGTCTTCGTATCCGGCGCGGCCGGCGCGGTGGGCAGCGAGGTCGGCCAGATCGCCAAGCTCAAGGGCGCCGCCCGGGTCATCGGCTCGGCCGGCTCCGACGAGAAGGTCAAGCTGCTGGTCGAGGAGTACGGCTTTGACGCCGCCTTCAACTACAAGAACGGCGATGTCGCCGAGCAGCTCAAGCAGGCCGCGCCCGACGGTATCGACGTCTACTTCGACAACGTCGGCGGCGACCACCTCGAAGCCGCCATCACCTCCCTGAACGTCCATGGCCGCGTCGCCATATGCGGCATGATCTCGATGTACAACGCCACGGAGCCGACCCCCGCGCCCCGCAACCTCGCGCTGGTCATCGGCAAGCGCCTGCGCCTGCAGGGCCTGATGGTCCGCGACCACGCCGCGATGCAGCCGCAGTTCGTCGAGGAGGTCTCCGCCTGGATCCGCTCCGGCGAGCTCAAGTACAACGAGACCAAGGTGGCCGGCATCGAGAACGGCGTCGAGGCCTTCCTGGGCCTGCTGCGCGGTGAGAACACCGGCAAGATGATCGTGAGCCTGGACGACTGAGGACGCGTCCGCCGATGCGGGACGGCGGCCTTCGGCACGCCCGAAGACCGCCGCCCACCCACCCCCACCCCCCGCTCACCGGCCGCGAAGCCGTGAAACTCCTTGCGGCGGACGCCCTGGGAAGCCAGGGTCTCGCTCATGACAACGGTCTCCGTGCGCCCCCTGGAACCCGACGACTGGGCCCTCTACCGCACCGTCCGCCTCGCTGCCCTGGCGGACGCTCCCGAGGCGTTCGGCTCCACGCTGGGCCGCGAGCAGGCGTTCCCGGAGGACCGCTGGCGCAAGCGCCTCACCGGGCGCAACCAGTTCCTCGCCGAGGACGGCGGCGAGGCATGCGGACTGATCGGCATCATCCCGCCTGGCCCCGGCCCCGGCCCCGGCCCCGGCCCCGCCGAGCTCGTGTCCCTGTGGGTACGCCCCGCAACGAGAGGGCGCGGGGTTGCCGACCTCCTGGTGCGCGAGGCGCTGCGGTGGGCCGGCGACCAGGGCTTTGACCGGGTACTGCTCTGGGTGGCCGACGGAAACGACCGGGCGGAGCGGCTCTACGCCCGCCATGGCTTCCAGCGGACGGGGCTGGTCCAGCCCGTGCGGGAAGGACAGAAGGAGCTGGAGTTCGCCATGGTCCGCGCGATACGCCTCGGCGAGACCGTCTAGCTCGCGGCGACGGCCGCCTCACCCAGCCGCCTCACCGGTCCGCACGACGGCTCGCCCGGTGGCCTCGCCCGCTGGCCTCTTGCGCCCGCCCGTTAGGCTCGGCGGCAAGCCGTCGCGATCCGTGGGCGCGAGTCGCGGCGAACCACAGGAGGATCTCGTATGTCCATCCAGACCGTCGACGTCGTCTACACCGCCGTCGCCACCGCCGAGAACGGCCGTGACGGCCGCGTCGCCAGCGATGACGGCAAGCTCGACGTGGTCGTCAACCCGCCCAAGGAGCAGGGCGGCAGCGGCGCCGGCACCAACCCCGAGCAGCTCTTCGCGGCCGGCTACAGCGCCTGCTTCCAGGGCGCCCTCAGCGTCGTCGCCCGCCGGGAGAACGCCGATGTCTCCGGCTCCCAGGTGACCGCCAAGGTCGGCATCGGCAAGACCCCGGACGGCGGTTTCGGCCTCACGGTCGAGATCTCCGCGTCGATCCCCAACGTCGACGCGGCCACCGCCAAGGACCTCGTGGAGAAGGCGCACCAGGTCTGCCCGTACTCGCACGCCACCCGCGGCAACATCGACGTCAAGCTGACCGTCGCCTGATCCACCGCTGACCGGCGATTCCACACCAGGGGCCGCATCCCGCCACGGGGTGCGGCCCCTGGCACGGATGGCCCGTTCGCCGCCGTAGAACCCTCAACTCACGCTATTCTCAAGGAGCTTCACCGCGTTCCTCCCCACAGCTTCGCCGGCTGATCCGCCGGCGGAGGCCCTGAACTCCGGGGCCTGTCCGGAGGAGCGAGGAGGAGCGATGGACGATCAGAACACGGAGCAGGAGAGCGAGAGCGCCCGGTGGACCCCGCCTGACAGGTGGCAGGTCGTGATCGGCGTGCTGGGCCTGCTCGTGGCGGTCGTCGCTTGTGTAGGGCAGTTCGCCCGGTAGTCGCCGGGTAGGCCCACGGTCCGGACACGGCCGGCTCCCGCTCGTGAGGCGGGACGGTCAACGGGGGAGTGCCCGGGCTGATCATTCGCCCGCAGGGACATCGCCTGTACGGCCACCCGCAGGGACATCGTCCGTACGGCGCCGCCACCGCGGCACGTCCGCCGCCAGGCCACTCCGATCCACTCCGATCCACCCTGATCCACCCTGATGTGACGCAGGCAACATTCGCGACGCCTTGACGCAGTCGCCATGTAATCGATTTCGTAGCCCCCACGAAAACCTCGCGAAATCGATTACACGACGCCTGCCCGAAGCCGCTCGGCCCCCTGACCGGCCGGCCGCCGGCGGCCGGCGGACACACGAACAGAACGGCAACGGCGCCATGGCGAACATCAAGGATGTGGCAGAACGGGCAGGAGTCTCCGTCGCCACGGTCTCCCGGGTCCTCAACGGCCACAGCCCGGTCGCCGAGACCCGCGAGCGGGTGCTGGCCGCCGTACGGGAGCTGGGCTACCGCCCCAACAACGTCGCCCGCGCACTGCGCACCGCCCGCACCGGCACACTCGGCCTGATCATCAGCGACCTCACCAACCCCTTCTTCACCGAACTGGCCGACGCCGTCGAGGACGCCGCCCGCAGCCTCGGCTACAGCCTGGTCATCGGCAACGCCGGCGAGCGCCCCGAGCAGCAGGACGACTACATCCGCACCCTGCTCGACCGCCGGATCGACGGCCTGCTGGTCAGCTCGGCGGGAACCGGCTCGGCGATGCTCGGCGAGGTCGTCGCCTCCGGCACCCCGCTGGTCCTGCTGGACCGCACCGTGCCCGGCATCGACGCCCCCTGCGTACGCGCCGACGGCGCTGGCGCCCTCACCGACCTCGCCGACCACCTCGCCGCCCTCGGCCGCCACCGCCCCGCGATCATCGTCGCCCCGGCCGGCACCCCCACCGGTGACGAGCGCCTCGACCTCTTCCGTACCGCGCTGGCCGGCCACGGCATCGCCCTGCCCGACGAGCGGGTCGGCGCCACCCCCGATCTCCAGCCCACCGGCGGCCGGCAGGTGATGAGCGGCTTCCTGGACCTGCCCGAACCGCCGGACGCGGTCCTGGCCACCGACAACCTGATGGCGCTGGGGGCGATGGACGAACTCCGTGCGCGCGGAATGCGGGTGCCCGACGACATGGCGCTGGTGGTCTACGACGACGTGCCCTGGTTCGCCCACACGGATCCCCCGCTGACCGCCATCGCCCAGCCCACCCGCGAACTGGGCCGCGCCGCCGTCCGCACCCTGCTGGAGCGGATCGAGGGCCGGCCCGCCGACTCGGTGCTGCTGCCGACCCGGCTCGTCATCCGCCGCTCCTGCGGGGAACCGGCGGCCGCCGTCTGAAACATCCGTCCCGCGAGCCAGCGCGAGCCAGCGCGAGCCAGCGGGAAGCAGCGAGAAATAGCCGGAAGCAGCGGGAGACAACGGCAGACAGCAGCGGACCGCAAGCCGAACAGCAGCAGAAAGCCGCCCCGGGCCCGCTCCGACCACCGGCAACCGAGCCACGAAGCCACCGCAAGCCAAGCCCCCCAAGCCAAGCCCCCCAAGCCAAGCCCCCCAAGGCAGGTCACCGCAAGACAAGCCACCGCAAAGCAAGACCGCAAGCCAAGCCACCCGAAGACCCGAAGCAAACCACCCGAAGCAAGCCACCCGACGAGACCCGAAGCAAGCCACCAAGCAAGCCACCCGAAGAAGAGAGGGGCAGCGCATGACCGGCGTCAACGACGACGTACCGGGCAGCCGCGAACTGCTGCGCGTGGAGGGGGTGACGAAGTCGTTCCCGGGGGTCCGCGCACTGGACGGCGTGGACCTGAGCCTGCGCACCGGCGAGGTACACGTCCTGCTCGGCGAGAACGGTGCGGGCAAGAGCACCCTGATCAAGATGCTCTCCGGCGCCCATCGCCCCGACGCCGGCCGCATCCTCGTCGACGGCGGGCCGGCCCGCGAGCCCCAGGGCCTGCACGAGGTGCACATCCGCTCCGCGCAGGACGCCGAACGCCTCGGCATCGCCACCATCTACCAGGAGTTCAACCTCGTCCCCGGGCTGACCGTCGCCGAGAACCTCTTCCTGGGCCGCCAGCCGCGCACCGCCCTCGGTCTGATCGACAAGAAGACCATGCGCGCCCGCGCCGCCGCACTGCTCGGACGCGTACGCCTCGATGTCTCCCCCGACACCCCGGTCGCCGAACTGGGCATCGCCCGGCTCCAGATGGTCGAGATCGCCAAGGCGCTCAGCCTCGACGCCCGTGTCCTGATCATGGACGAGCCGACCGCGGTGCTCACCTCCGAGGAGGTCGAGACCCTCTTCACGATCGTCCGCGAACTGCGCGGCGCCGGTGTCGGCATCATCTTCATCACGCACCACCTGGAGGAGATCGGCGCGCTCGGCGACCGGGTGACCGTGCTGCGCGACGGCCGCTCGGTCGCGCAAGTGCCGGCCACCACCGACGAGAACGAGCTGATCCGCCTGATGGTGGGCCGGGACATCGCCGAGCAGTACCCCCGGCAGCGGCCCGAGCGGCCCGGCGCGCCGCTGCTGCGGGTCCGCGGACTGACCCGCAACGGGCCGAAGGACCAGCCGGTCTTCGAGGGCGTCGACTTCGAGGTGCGCGCCGGCGAGGTGGTGGGCCTGGCCGGACTGGTCGGCGCGGGCCGTACCGAGGTCGTCCGGGCCGTCTTCGGCGTGGACCGCTATGACGCCGGAACCGTGGAGATCGACGGCCGGCAGCTGGCCCGCGGCGATGTGCGCGCCGCGATGCGCGCCGGTCTCGGCCTCGTACCGGAGGACCGCAAGGGCCAGGGCCTGGTCCTGGACGCGTCCCTCCAGGACAACCTCACGCTCGCCCGCCTCGACCGCGACACCCGCGGCGGGCTGGTGGACCGCGGCGCCCAGCGGCGCCGAGCGGCCGCCGTCGCCGAGCAGTTGAAGGTCCGGATGAGCGGCCTGGCGCAGCACGCCCGTACGCTCTCCGGCGGCAACCAGCAGAAGATCGTCATCGGAAAGTGGCTGCTGGCGGACGTCAGACTGCTGATCCTCGATGAGCCGACGCGCGGTATCGACGTCGGCGCCAAGGTCGAGATCTACCAGCTCATCAACGAACTGACGGCGTCCGGCCGCGCGGTGCTGATGATCTCCAGCGATCTGCCCGAGGTGCTCGGCATGAGCGACCGGGTGCTGGTGATGTCGCAGGGCCGGCTGGCCGGCGAACTATCGGCCGAAGAGGCCACCCAGGACGCCGTGATGGAACTCGCGCTGCGGCCCCCGAACGGCACACCCCGGAACGGCACACCCCCGAACGGCACGCCCCCGGGCGGCAACGACACCGACGAGAGCGCGATGGAGGGCTCCGATGTCCGCTGAGGTGAAGACAGAAGCCGCCGCGGAGGCGGTGGGACGGGCCCCGGGCCCGGGCGGCCTCGGGCCGTGGTTCTCCCGGGCGGTCCTCAGGAACGGCCCGCTCGGGGGCCTGATCGCCCTGGTCGTCGTCATGGCGGCGCTGTCCGCGGACTTCCTCAACGGGCAGAACCTCCTCAACGTCGGCGTTCAGGCGTCGGTCACCGCGATCCTCGCCTTCGGCGTCACCTTCGTGATCGTCTCGGCCGGAATCGATCTGTCGGTCGGCTCGGTCGCGGCGCTCTCCGCCACCGTCGTCGCCTGGGCGGCCACCGGTGAAGGACTGCCGGTCTGGATCGCGGTGCTGCTCGGCCTCGCGGTCGGCGCGGCGGCCGGACTGGTCTCCGGAGCGCTGGTCGCCTACGGCAAACTGCCCGCCTTCATCGCCACGTTGGCGATGCTCTCGGTCGGCCGCGGCCTGGCCCTGGTCATCTCCGGCGGCTCACCGATCGCCTTCCCCGGCTCGGTCAGCAGGCTCGGCGACACCCTGGGCGGCTGGCTGCCGGTACCGGTCCTCGTCATGATCGCGATGGGGCTCGTCGCGGCCCTGATCCTGGCCCGTACGTACTCGGGGCGCGCGATGTTCGCGATCGGCGGCAACGAGGAGGCGGCCCGGCTCTCCGGCATCGACGTCAAGCGTCGCAAGCTCGTCATCTACGCGCTGTCCGGCCTGTTCGCCGCGGTGGCCGGCATCGTGCTCGCCGCCCGGCTCACCTCCGCCCAGCCGCAGGCTGCGGTCGGCTACGAGCTGGACGCGATCGCCGCCGTCGTGATCGGCGGCGCAAGCCTCTCCGGCGGCTCCGGGAAGGCGTCCGGCACCCTCATCGGCGCCCTGATCCTCGCCGTGCTGCGCAACGGCCTCAACCTGCTGAGCGTCTCGGCGTTCTGGCAACAGGTGGCCACCGGCCTGGTCATCGCCCTGGCAGTCCTCCTGGACACCCTCCGCCGCCGGAGCACCCGATGACCGCCCCCACCAACCACCCCACCACAACCAAGACACCCACCCGAACCGCTTGGCCCTTCCGGGCTAGGACGGCCGCCCGGGGCGCGTGGTACGCCTGGGCCAAGTCGCCCGCCCGGGGCAGGTGGTACGCCTGGGGTACGTCGCCCGCCCGGGGCGCGTGGCACTCCGGGGTCGAGACGGTTGCCGGGAGCAGGTGGCGCTTCCGAGCTAAGGCGGCCGCCCAGGGCAGGTGGTATGCCTGGGGCACGTCGCCCGCCCGGAGCGCATGGCACTTCCAGGCAAAGACGGCAGAGGCGGCCGAGATCGCTGAGATGGCCGAGACGGCTGAGACGGCAAAGGCGGCCGAGATGGCAAAGGCGGCCGAGATGGCAAAGGCGGCCGAGATGGCCGAGACGGCAAAGATGGCCGAGACGGCAAAGATGGCCGAGACGGCAAAGATGGCCGAGACGGCAAAGATGGCCGAGACGGCAAAGATGGCTGAGATGGCCGAGACGGCCGAAACGGCCGAGATGGCCGCCCGGAGGAGGCGGCGCCCCCGGACCAAGGCAGCCGCCCGGATCAGGATCCCGCTGGCGGCCGGGCTGGCGGCTACCGTCGCCCTCGGACTGGCCGGCTGCGACCGCGGCGGCAACACCGACCTGGGCCTGGCGCTGTCCACGATGAACAACCCGTTCTTCGTCGGCATCAAGAACGGCGCCCAGGCCGAAGCGGACGCCCGCGGCCTCCACATCAACATCACCGACGCCCAGAACGACCCCACCCAGCAGATCAACCAGATGGAGACGTTCACCAGCCAGAACGTCAAGGCCGCCATCATCAACCCGGTCGACTCCGATGCCGCGGTCCCGGCCGTCGGCGTCGCCAACCGGGCGAAGGTGCCGGTCATCTCCATCGACCGCGGCGTCAACGGCGGCACGGTCGGCTCCACCATCGCCTCCGACAACGTCGCGGGTGGCAGGCTCGCCGCGAAGACGCTGGCCGAATCGCTTGGCGGCAAGGGCAAGGTGGCGTTCCTGGAGGGCCAGCCGGGCACCTCCGCCGCCCGCGAACGCGGCCAGGGCTTCGAAGAGGGCATCAAGAAGTACCCCGGCATCGAGGTCGTCGCCCGCCAGCCCGCGGACTTCGACCGCACCAAGGGCATGGACGTGATGTCCAACATGCTGCAGGCGCACCGCGATCTCGCCGGGGTGTTCGCCGCCAACGACGAGATGGCGCTCGGCGCGGC
This sequence comes from Streptomyces sp. NPDC002446, assembly GCF_053595675.1. Taxonomy (NCBI): domain Bacteria; kingdom Bacillati; phylum Actinomycetota; class Actinomycetes; order Kitasatosporales; family Streptomycetaceae; genus Streptomyces; species Streptomyces sp. NPDC002446. The sequence goes on from NZ_JBSFYC010000001.1 coordinate 385,873, forward strand.
CAAGGCGCTGGGTGGGCGGTCCGGCAAGGACGTGAAGGTGGTGGCGTTCGACGGCACCCCGGACGGTGTCCGGGCGGTCCGCGGTGGCGCGTTGACCGCTACCGTCGCCCAGCAGCCGGAACTCCTCGGCAAGCAGGCCGTGGACTGGGCGCTGAAGGCGGCCCGCGGTGAGAAGCTGCCACGGTCGGTCAAGGTGCCGGTGGTGCTGGTGACGGCAGAGAACGCCGCGAGGTTCGATGCCGGATGAATGTCCCTGGCTCACGGATGAATAGCTGGATGACACGGATGGATATCCGGATGGATATCTCGGGCTCGCGGACGAGTGTCCCTGACCCGTCGATGAGTGTCTGTGGCTCGCGCGGGGCTCCATTACTCTCGCAACGATTACGGAGAGTAATCAGTTCCCTCGGATTGTAGTCGGCGGTCCGGGTCTGGTGATGCCGGGTCTGGGGATAGACGACAGATGACAGGAATCGGTAGAGCGGTGCGGGAGCACGGTGCGCGCCGCCGGAAGGTGACAGTGGAAGATGAATGGGAGAACGGCGCATGTATGACGTCCTGGTGGTCGGCTCGGCCAACGCGGATCTGACGGTACGGGTCGAGCGGCGGCCCGGCGCGGGGGAGACCGTGCTCGGTACGGACCTGGTCGAATCGGCCGGCGGCAAGGGCGCCAACCAGGCGGCCGCCGCGGCCCGGATCGGCGGGCGCACCGCGCTGCTGGCGCGGGTCGGCGGCGACGCGTACGGCGAACTGCTGCTGCACGCCCAGCGCGAGGTCGGTACCGATGTCACGCCGGTCATCGTGGACGAGTCGGCCCGCACCGGCACCGCGATGATCATCGTCGACCCGGACGGCGACAACAGCATCGTGGTCTCCCCGGGGGCCAACGCCGCGCTCACCCCGCAGGACGTGGCCGCGGCGAAGGAGGTCATCGCCGCCTCCTCGGTGGTCTCCCTCCAGCTGGAGATCCCCATGGAGTCCGTACGGGCCGCGGCCACGGCCGCCGAGCAGGCCGGCACCCGGGTCGTGCTCAACCCCTCGCCGGCCCCCGAGGCAGCCCTGGCACCCGAACTCCTCGCTGCAGCCGACCCGTTGGTGGTCAACGAGCACGAGGCCCGCCAGCTCTCCGGCCGCGCCGACGGCACGCCCGCCGAGTGGGCACAGGCGCTGCGCGACCAGGGTGCCCGTTCGGTCGTGGTCACCCTCGGCGGGGACGGCGCGCTGGTCCTGGACGCCAACGGGGCCAGCGAGGTCCCCGGCGTACGGGTCAAGGCCGTGGACACCACCGGCGCCGGGGACGCCTTCACCGGTGCCCTCGCCACCCGCCTGGCGCGCGGCGACTCGCTCCCGGAGGCGGCCCGCTTCGCCGTACGCGTCGGCGCGGCGGCCGTCACCAAGCCGGGTGCCCAGCCGTCCTACCCGACGCGGGCGGAGCTGGAGGTGCTGGCGCCGGAGGTGTCGCAGGAGGGCTGAGGCTCGGCGGCGCGCTCCGGGGGAGGGAGCGGGAGGGGCAGCACCGTCCGCTGGTCGGGCCGTCCGCCGGTCGGGCCGTCCACCGGATGGGCCGTCTGCCGGTCGGGCCGTCTGCCGGTCGGACTGTCTGCCGACGGATGGTCTGCTGCTGGGTCGGAAGACGCTGGACCGTCAGCCGGTGGGCGGCCTGCCGCCGGCGGCAGGCACTGGACGGCCTGCCGCTGGACGGTCCGCGTTCGGGTGCTGAGTGAGACGCCGGGCGAGAGCTGCCGGACGGCCTCACGATGGACGGTCAGCCGCCGGGCCGCAGGACGCTGGACGGCCCGCCGCCGGACCACCAGACGTTGGACGGCCCGCCGCCGGGCGCTCAGCCGCTGGTCGGCCCCCCGCCGGACGGTTTCCGCGGGACGGCCGGACCGCCGGACACTGGACCGCCAGCCGCCAGCCGCCAGCCGCCAGCCGCCAGCCGCCAGCCGCCAGCCGCCAGCCGCCAGCCGCCAGCC